>CBFGSB010000163.1:0-6825 GCA_965651325.1 uncultured Chromatiales bacterium
TAGATGGGCCGGCGCACCTGTTCGGAGCTCGCGGTCTGCACGGCGCGCTCGGTTTCGTGAAAGCGTACGCAGGCCTCCTCGAACGGCAGGCCGCAGTAATCGAGGATGCGCCGGACCTGCCCTTCGAGGTCTGCCACCGTTTCCTCGTAGTGCACGTCGAGCACCTTTCCCGGGAGCACCGCGTGCCAGTGCCGCATGGTCGCGTGGTATTGCCGATAGTAGTCGGCGAGGTCGTCGATGTCGTAAGTGAAATTCTGGCCCTTACCCCACAATTGCTTGTAGGCACCGAGGCAGCTATCGAGCGGATGCCGGCGCGCGTTGATGATCTTGGCGTTCGGCAGGATGAGGTGCAGGAAACCGACGTGCGGGAAATTGTTCGGGAGCTTGTCGGTAAAGTACGGCTTGCCCGTCAGCCGGTGCCGCCGCGTCTCCTCGATATACTGCTGCCCGTAAGCGCGCCAGTCCTTCGCGCGCAGCTCCCTGCAGGCTTTCGGGTACCTGACCTGGTCCGGCCGGTAGCGGCCGACCGAGCCGGCGATCCTGGCCAGGTTCGCGAGCTCCGCCGTGCCTTCGACCTGGCTGTGGCTCGCGAGAATCTGTTCGACCAGCGTCGAGCCCGAGCGCGGCAAGCCGACGATGAAGATCGGGTCCGCTACCTCGAATCCGTGCCCGCCCTGCTCCGCCAGGAATTCCGCGCTGAAAACCTCGCGTATGTCCTGCTGCCGGATTTCAATCTCCTGCGCATCGTGCGTCACCTGCATGCGCTGCTTCTTGTTGCCGCTGTCGTAATGCTTCCAGGCGGAGTCGTAATCCTGCTTGTCCTCGTAGGCCTTGCCGAGCGCAAAATGAAAGTGAATCTCGGCGCCAGGCGTGAGATCGTCGCGCCGTACCTGCTGCTCCATGGCGGCCACTTCTTCCTCCTCGAAGCGGAACACCTTGAGATTCGCCATGCTCCAGTACACTTCGCCGAAATCCGGCTTCGCCCTGATTGCCGCGCGGTAGGCGGCAAGCGATCCCGCCTGGTTGCCCAGCGTCTTCAGCACGTGGGCATAGCCCATTTGCATCGCGGGCGCATCCGGGTCGAGTTCCACTGATTTGGCGTATGCCTTCGCCGCTTCTTCCGGGTACCCGGAAAATGCCAGGGCGTTGCCGAGAGCGCCCCAGGTGAACGCGGAATCCGGTTCCAGGTCGATCGCTTTCCGGAAGCAATCGATAGCCTCCACGTTGCGGTTGGCCTCGCGCAGAACGCCGCCGAGAAGCGCCCAGGCCGCCGCGAAGTCGGGCGCAACCTGCGTCGCCCGGCGCAACAGCGCTTCCGCGTCGCCCAGGTTCTTTTTGTCGTTCAAATAGACACTCGCCAGGCAGCGCATCGCGTCGACGTTGTCCGGATTACGGTTCAGCGCGTCCCGGAAAGCCGCGACCGCTTCATCCTTGCGCCCTGCCTGCAGGTGCTGCGCGCCGGCCGCGACCATTCCCTTGTCCGGGTCTCGTTCGAAGTACTCCTCGAACGCGGCGTCCGCCTCCTCCCCCCGGCCGAGAGCGGCAAGCGCGTGCCCGAGCTTCTTGCGCGCGAGCGGCAGGTTCGGCTCGAGCCGCAGGGCTTTTTCGAAGCAGGCGATCGCATCCTCGAAGCACTTTTGCAGGGACAACACGCTGCCGAGGTCTTCGTGCAGCAGCGGCGCGTCCGGCGCGAGCGAGAGCGCAAAACGCGCCTGCTCCTGCGCCTCGGCAAGCCGGTTCTGCTTCATCAGGGCGTGGGTGAGGAGCCGGTGGTGTTCCACCGAGCCCGGGTTCAGCAGCAGCTGATCGCGGCAGATCTCCTCTGCGCGCAGCGGCCGGTTGGCGCGCAGCGCGTCGATGGCCGCACGCACGCTCGCGGCTCGGTCATTCTCGCCTGTGGGTAGAACCTGTGCCATGCGGAGGCATTATCGCACGGCGGTCACAGGTACCGGCCGAACCAGGCCACCATGCGCTCCAGGTAATCCTTGTCGTAGCGTTCGTCCCAGTTGCCGTGGTGCATTCCCGGGTAGACGACGAGCTGGGTATCGATGCCGCGGTAGCGCAGGGACTGGTAGAACAGCTCGGCGTTCAGGATCGGCACGTTCCAGTCGAGCCGGCCGCCGATGAACAGCGTCGGCGTCTCGACCTCACCGGCGCGCAGCAGCGGCGAGAGCGCGTCGTAGCGGTCCCGGTGCTCCCAGGGCGGCCCGAGCTCCCAGTTGTACCAGCGCTGGTAGATGTCGTGGCCGTAGTTGGCGGCGATCAGGCTGTGCCCGGCCCCGGACAACGCGGCCTTGAAGCGGTCGGTGCGCGTGATGACGACGTTGGTCATGTAGCCGCCGTAGGAATAGCCGGTGACGGCGAGGCGATCGGGGTCGGCGACGCCGATTTCGACAGCATGGTCGACGGCCGCGATCACGTCGGCGTAGTCGGTGATGCCCCAGGTGCGATAGATCGCGTTCACGTACGCCTGTCCGCGGCCGGTCGAGCCGCGCGGGTTCGGCTGCACGACCACGTAGCCGTGCGCGGCCAGGAACTGCGCGCTGAAGTCGTAGCCCCAGGCGAACTGGCCGACGGGGCCGCCGTGGATATCGAGCACGGTCGGGTAGCGGCGTCCTTCCCTGAAATCGGGCGGGGTCGTGATGAAGGCTTCCACGATCGTGCCGTCGCTGCTTGCGAAACGGACCATCCGCTTCTCCCCGAGCTCGAGCCCGGCGAATAATTCGCGGTTGACATCCGTCAGGCGCTGCAGCTCGCCATCCCGCAGGCGGTAAAGATCGGCCGCATCGTTCCCGTTGCTGGCGCGCACGATGACGTTGCCGGCGGCATCGACGTCGAAAGCGCTCACGGCACGCTCGCCTCCGAGCAGGCTATCGATGTGCCCGTCGTCGAGCCGGACGCGCGCGAGGTGCTGGCCGCCGTGGTTGTCGTAGCGGAAATAGATCCAGTCCCCGTCCGGTGAGAACGCGAAATCCTGCACCCAGCGGTCGAGATCGGCCGTCAGCAGCCGCGGTTCTCCGCCTGCCGCCGATATCAGCGTGAGCTGCGCAATGCCGTATACGCCGTCGACCGCCGAAAGGTAGGCAATCCACTCACCGTCGGGGCTCCATTGCGGCTCGCTCTTCACGTAGTCGCTGGCGGTCAGGCGCCGCGCTTCACCCTCGCCGGCGGCATCGATCACCCACAGGTCGCTGCGATAGCTGGCGTCGGGCTCCTCCGCGCGATTGCTGACGAACACGATGTTCTTGCCGTCCGGCGACCAGGCGGCATCGGATTCCGTGTAGGGGCCCCGCGTCACCTGGGCCAGCTCGCCGGACTCCAAAGCGACGACATAGAGATGGTCCGAAGGACGCTCGGTCAGGTAGCCCTCGCCCGCGTCGCGCTTGAACTGCAGCCGGTCGATGACGAACGGCTCGGTGCGCGGCCCCGGCACGGCGGCAGGAGCATCGACGCCGGCGTTTTCATCCGTTGGTGCCGCGACGGCATCGTCATACGTCAGCAAAAGCCGCGTCTCGTCCGGCGACAACAGCAGCGTCTCGACACCGCGCTCGATCTCCGTCACCTGCGCCGCTTCGCCGAAGGTGCCGAGCGGCAGCTTCCAGACCTGGCTGCTGCCGGAACGATCGGACAGGAAGTAGAGCGCTTCGCCGTCGCGGCTCCAGTATGGATCGGATGCCTTCGAGGACGCCGCGGTGACCGCGCGCACCGCTTCTCCCGCAAGGCCCACGACATGGATACGGCCATCGAGCGTGAACGCGGCATAGCGCCCGTCCGCCGAGAGCCTCGGGCTGCCGATGTGACGAACGGCGCTGAAGTCGTCGATGACGACGCTGCGCCTTTCGGCCGCGTCCGCCGGCATCGCGAGACAGGCAAACGCGAGCAGGCAGCCGTGTGCGAGGGCGAGCGAGCGGAACGTCATGGCCATGATTCCTCTTCGGCATTTAACAGAATAGCGACGGACGCTAGCGCCGATCCGAACCGGGAACTACCGCGATTGCACAATATGAATTTGCGGCCATCGCCCATTTTCGACGTGTTCCAATACGGCCTCCCTTCGTTCGCGGGTGCTTCCCGGACACGATGTTGCGCCGATTGAATTGTCTTGCCGCCGCGCCGTCATTCGCTGCCATCCGGCGCCCGGCGTCATGACGGCAGTGAAAACCGTGTCCCCTTACCTGGTCTTCCTCGGCGGCGCGGCAAGCCCGACCGACGCGAAGACCGGCTTCGGCCTCGTGCAATGGCGACCCGAGTCCTGCATCGGCCAGCTTCGCTATCCCGGCTGCACGGTGGACCTGGGCCTGCCGGAGATGCGGCCGGCGGATGCGAAAGCCGCCGGCGCGGCGAGCCTCGTCATCGGCGTCGCGCCCTTCGGCGGCGGCTTCGAGGCGGCCTGGCTCGCGACCTTCGTCGACGCGATGCGTGCGGGCCTCGACATCGTGAGCGGCATGCACGCGCGTTTGTGCTCCAACGAAAGCCTCGCGCGCGTCGCACAGGAAACGGGGCAGCAGCTCGTCGACGTGCGCCGGCCGCCGGAACGCATTCCCATCGCCACCGGCCGGCGCCGGACCGGGCGGCGCGTGCTGACAGTGGGCACGGATTGCTGCGTCGGCAAAAAGTACACGGCGCTCGCGCTGCAGCGCGAGCTCGCCCGGCGCAACGTGCCCGCGACGTTTCGCGCGACGGGACAGACGGGCATCCTGATCGCCGGCAGCGGCATCCCGATGGACGCGGTCGTCTCCGATTTCGTAACGGGCGCCGCGGAGCTGCTGTCACCTGACAACACACCCGGGCACTGGGACGTGATCGAGGGCCAGGGCTCGTTATTGCATCCTGCCTACGCCCCCGTGACGCTCGGCCTGGTGCACGGCTCGCAGGCGGATGCCCTGGTGCTGTGCCACGACGTCACACGCGCCGAAATCGACGGCTATCCCGGGTTTCCGGTTCCGCCGCTCACTTATTATATCGACCGCTACCTCGAGACCGGCCTGTTGACCAATCCGGACGTGCGGGTGGCCGGTATCAGCCTGAATACCGCCGGACTATCGCCCGAGGCGCGCGCACGCGCGCTCGCCGATGCCGCGGAACAGACGGGGCTGCCCACCGTCGACCCGATAGCAACGGGCGTCGGCCCGCTGGCAGACGCATTGCTTGACGGAGGATCCGCTTGAAACTCGACGCCTCCGTGTAGCCGATCAGAAGCGGAAGACGACGCCCAGCGACGCCTGGAGCTGCCAGTACATGTCGCTGTCGGTGGAGATGGCGCAGAGGTTCTCCTCCGGCCCCGTGCCGCAGAAAAGCTCGGAGTCCGAGCGCAGGAACGTCCCGAGCACCCGGCTTTCCAGCCGCAGCCCCAGCCGCTCGCTGGGCGCGAACTGCCAGCCGGCGCCGATACCGAACGAGAAGAAGTTCTCCGAATCGAAGCTCAACGGATCGGGATCGAAGCGCGTCGCGCCGACGGTCGCCGCGAGGAACGGCCGCGCGCGCACGCCGTCGGCGACGTAGGTGCCGCCCACGTGCAGGTATTGCACGTCGAGATCGACCGCGGCGGCGGGCAGGCCCCCGGGCAGCTCCGCGATGTCGGCTTCGCTCTGCTGCCGCGCATAGAACACTTCCCATTGGGTGTTTGCCGATTCGCGCAGGTTCACGATCAGCCCCCAGTGTGCCGCGTCATCGAGCTCTACTGACGCGGTGCCGGCCTCGTCCTCGAACTCACCGCCGAAGGTGTAGCCCCCGATCGGGGTCACCGAGAAACGCGGGATGCCGGCAGGCTCCTCCGCGGCCGCCACGCTGCCTGCAAGCAGCGCGGCAACCGTGAGCGATGCGGTCACAATCTCGTATCCAATTCGCATTCCCTTGCTCCTTAAAACAGAAAATCAAAGCGGCAGCTTGCCGCTGAAACAGTACGCCACCGGCCCCGTCATCACGGCCGAGCCGTCGGCGAGGATCTCGATCTCGAGCTCGCCGCCCGGCAGCTCGACGGCGAGCCTGCGGCAATCCGTGAGTCCGCGCCAGAGCGCTGCAAACGCCGCGGCGCAGGCCCCGCTGCCGCAGGCCATCGTCAAGCCGGCGCCGCGCTCGTAAACCCGCAGCCGTAGCCGGTCCTCGCCCACGAGCTCCGCCACACCGACATTCACCTGCCGTGGAAACACCGGATCCCGCTGGATCGCCGGTGCGAGCGCCGCAAGATCGATCGCCTCGAGGTCTTCGACAAAGAACACCGCGTGCGGATTCCCCACGGAGACCGCTGCCGCGTCCTGCAAAGGCCCGGCACCGACCTCGAGATGACAGGTATCCCGCTCCTCCGCCAGCGGCACGTCGCGCCAGCCGGTGCGCACCACCCCCATCCCGACGCTGACCCGTTCCCGCCCGGCTCGCTTGCACGTGAGCGCTCCCCCGCGCGAGCGCAGCACGACTTCATCCGCTCCGCTCTCCTCGAGCAACAACCACGCCACGCACCGCGTCGCGTTCCCGCAAGCCTCGACCTCCCCCCCGTCGCCGTTCCAGAAGCGCAAGAACGCTGCTTCACCCTCCCGACGCGCCGGCTCGATGCTCACGAGCTGGTCGGCCCCCACCCCGACCTCGACATCGCAAATCCGCCGCACACCCTCGACGTCCGGCGCAAACGCCTCCGCACGCGCATCGACGATCACGAAATGATTCCGCAACCCGTGCATCTTCAAAAACGGCCGCCCACCCCCGTACACCTCGACCAGGGATTCGCGACCACCATCGCCAGTCGGCATACCAACACCCTCGCGATAAGCGAGCCACATTGTAGCCGCCATCCCCCACGAACATCACCAACCGCCAAAAGCTGCCACGTTT
>CBFGSB010000164.1:0-6704 GCA_965651325.1 uncultured Chromatiales bacterium
TCGATCTCCAGGGCGTGATCGCCGATGGCGCGTGCAAGCAGCGGCTGCAGGGCCGTGACGTGATCGGCGGGATTGATCGCGCGCGGCTCGTCGTCCGCCTCGCGCCCGTACGTGAGCAACTCGCGCAGCAGCGTGCTGCCGCGTTCGGCGGCGTTACGCGCGCGCCGGGCCTGCTCCAGCAGCTCCGGCTGGTCCCGGACGCTCTCGGTGAGCAGGAACAGGTTGCCGGACAGGACGGTCAGCACGTTGTTGACATCGTGCACGGTACCGGAGGTCAGCGCGAGCGCGGCCTCGAGACGCGCAATGCGCTGGACGAGGGAGTGCCTCAGGCCATCGCTCACCCAGTCGTCGCCGCGGCGCTCGCCCGACGCTGCCACCGGCAGCGGTCCCGCCCGCTCCTGTGGAAGTTTCTTTGCCCGCTCCATCGCCCCTGTGGTCTCCTGCCGAAGGCAGGAGAAAGTCTAGGGCAATGTGGGAATCGGCGACCGTGTGCACGTCACAGACGCCGGTGCCGCTATTTCTCCGCGACCACGTAGGCGATCCAGGCGAGATCGGCCACACCCTTCTCGTCGGGCGTGAATTCGCCGTTGCCCTCGCCGTCTTCGTCCTCGCCTTCCCAGTAGACCGTCGCCTTGGCGAATCCGGCTTCCAGCAGGAGCTCCCGGATTTCCGGGGCCGTCCACAGGCGCCATTCGTAGCTGAACGCCTTCTTGATCTTCGAGCCGTCCGGGAACTTGAAGTGAATGTGGCAGCGCGCGAAATGGGTGACCGGGTGGAAGACCGCCTGGTGCCAGATGTAGGTGAACTTCTTGTACTTGGTCTTTTCCTTCGTCTCTTCCTGCGCCTCGGGCCCGCCGTACAGGTCGAGGAACAGCACGCCGTCATCCTGCAGTGCCTCCAGGCAACGCCGGAAGTACGTGCGCAGCTTCTCGCGCGTATCGAAGATGAAATAACTGAAGTTCAGCGCGGCAATGACGTCGACCGGCGGCGTCTCGACCGTCAACACGTCGGACTCGAGCAGGCGCACGCGCGCCTGGTCCTCGGTGGGGAGGCGCCCTACCCGGTTCTTCCGGCCCCATTCCAGCACCGACGGGTCGATATCCACGCCGATTGCCTGGAACTCACGGCCCTGGCGCACCCACTGGCAGCAGGCGCTTGCCGTGCCGCAGAAGTCCTCCCGAAAAAGGTGCGGGGTTCGGCCGCGCAATTCCTTGAACGTCGTTTGCAGGAAATCGACTTCCATCTCGACGTCCTGTACCGCCTCTTCGTACAACTCGTGAATGTCGGCCTTGGCGGCCATTGTCTGTCGGCGATCGGCACTGGGCACGGGCTTGACGGTCATGGCAGATGCGCGCTCCTTGACTGGCTAATAATTAAGGAAAGGGGGCCGGGGATTGTAAACGATCCGGCCGCGCGCGCCAGTCTTGTAGTTTTTGCAACGCTTGAAGAAGGGCCGCAAGGGGCGGGACCAACCAGGAAGTGGCCGGGGTTTATGCCAACGCCAGGATGAAACAAAAGGGGTCAGGTCTATTCCGTGACGACGGAACAGCAGACCTGACCCCCGAAGATCAGAACTGGATCTGGACGCCCGCCGTCATGTTCCAGGAGTAGAACTCGTTTTCGGCGAGCCGGAGCTTGTTGTCGCCGCTGAAGAACCGCAACGGCTCATCCGTGATGTTCTCCCACTCGAAGAACGCCGAGACGTGGTCCGTAAACGCGAAGCTCGTCTTGAAATCGAGCTGGCCGCGGGAGTCGATGTAGACGTCCTGCGTCGGGTCAGCCGCCAGCGCGTCCAGGTAGTCACTGTAATAGGTGTACGCCAGCCGCGCCTCGAAGCCGCTGCGCTCGTAGAACAGCGCAGCGTTACCGATTTTGTCGGACTGCAGGAAGAAGGGTACCTTCTCCGTGCGGTCGAAGACGGTCGCTTCGCTGTCGGACCAGGTGTAGTTGAGCGCCACGCCCAGGCCGTTGAACGGCTCCGGCAACGTCCGGAACTGCTGCTGGAAGTTGAACTCCACGCCCAGGATCTCACCGGAATCCGCATTGTCCGTGGTCTCGATCACGAGCTCGCTGAAGAAGCGGCCCTCGAAGTTCGCATCCTCCAGCTCAGTGAACCGGGTGAAGATCGGGTTCTCGATGTCCTTGTAGAAAACGCCGGCGGACAGGATGCCCGCGGACTCGAGATACCATTCGATCGCCAGGTCGAGGTTCATCGACTCCAGGGCCTGGAGATTGGCGTTACCGGCCTCAATCTCACCCTCGAACACTCCGGGTTCGTCCTCGTCGACCTCGAACAGCCGGAACGGCACCGCGACATCGTACGACGGCCGTCCAATGGTGTTGGTCCAGGCGGCCCGCAGGATCAGGTCATCGTTGACCTGCAGGCGCATCTGTAGCCCGGGCAGCCAGTTGGTGTAATCGTCACCGCCGGTGACCCGGGTCGGCGGCAGCGCGTCGCCGTCCTCGAACAGGATGTTGAACGCCGAGAACTCGGCTTCCGTGCGCTCCACGCGCACGCCGCCGGTAAACGTGGCGCGGCCGATGTCGACCACCGCCATCACGTAGCCGGCGGTCACGTCCTCGGAGACATCGAAATCGGCGCCGAAGGATTCGGCGACCGTATCGGCGTCGCTCACTTCGAAACCGGCCTCATTGTCCGTGAAGAAACCCTCGAGCCCGTGGTAATCCATGCGGAAGCCGAAGTCGTAGTAAGGCCGTACGCTCGTATAGAAATCGGGCTTCGCGCCAACCGTGAACCCGGATAGTAGCAGGTCGTCGGCGAACCCGTCGAACACGGTCAGGTTCTGGTCGGAGTGCTTGTCGCGCGTCATGCGCTTGGCGCCGAACTTGATGTAGCCCGCGTGGTCGCCGAAATCCAGATCGCGCTGCAGGTTGATCTCGAACGCGGTGTTCTCGCCGTCGATCATCTGGCCGCCGCGAATGTACTCGTTGAACTCGTACAACGACGGATCGTGGAATTCCGGCCCGGCGTTGACGTCGAAGAACAGGTCGGAGGTGTCGTAGGACATCGGCAGCGCTTCGGCCAGCTCAAACGACCATTCGCGGTCGGTTGGCGTCTTCTGGTTCGCCTCGCCGTAGGTGAACGACGCATCGACGATCCAGTTGTCCAGTACGTACTCGGCCCCCAATGTCGACGTCTGGATGATCTGTTTCTCCACCCGCTCGGAGATCAGCCGCTCGCCTTCACCTTCCGTGAAGGTGCCGGTGGTCGCCGTCTGGTTGATGAGATCGCCGTTACGATAATCCCAAACGGTCTCTGCCTGGGTCTCGGTGTCCTCGAACGCGTTGTACAGGTTGTCCAGGTACAGCTTCAGGCGGTCGGTCGGCCGGTACTCGATGTTCGCCACGAAGCCTTTGCGCACGCGCTCGATGCGGTAGTCCCGCAATACCAGCGAGTCCGGGATGAAGAAGTCGCCCTCTTCCTCCCAGGGATCCCCGCCCTGCAGGTTCTCGCTGGCGTACCGGCGGTCGGAATAGCTGGCGGACAGCACCACGCCCCATTTTTCGTCGGGGCCGAACACCTGGCCATAGCCCACCGCGAGGCGCGAAGGGTACTTTCCGTTCATGTCGTAATAGCCGACGTCCGCGGTAGTGGAGAAGAACCTACCGTCCGGGTCGTCGAAGGCGCTCGGTGTTTCGATATTGACGGTGCCGCCGACCGCGTTACCGTCCATGTCCGGGGTGACGGACTTCACGACCTCGATCTTCGACATTATTTCCGAGGGAATCGTGTCGAGCGATACGCGGCGCGTGTCTTCGGGTGAGCCGACCACCTGGTTGTTCAGGGTGACGTTCGTGTAACTCGCATCGACACCGCGTACCGTGACGTAGCGGCCTTCGCCCTGGTCGACGGTCGAGGTCACGCCGGTAACGCGGCGCAGCGCCTCGGCGGCGTTCTGGTCCGGGAGCTTGCCGGCATCGTCGGCGGTGACGGACTCCTTGATGATGTCCGACATGCGCTTGTCCATGAGCGAGCTGGCCTGCGAGGCACGGAAGCCCGTGACCACGATTTGCTCACCGACCGCGGTCAATGCCACGTCCGCGGTGACGTCTCCCGACTCCGGCACCTCGATGCTCCGCTCCTGCGGCAGGTACCCGATGTAGCGCACCTCGAGCGTGTACTGCCCGGCGGGCACGCCGAGCATCGAGAAATCTCCGCCGGGCGTCGTCGTCGCGCTGCGGCCCAGCTCCACGAGGCGGACGTCGGCCGACGCGAGCGGACGGCCGGTCACGGCGTCCGTCACCTGCCCCTGCAGCGACGACTGCGCATGCGCCAACCCTCCGTACGCGAGAAAGCCTAAGATCAGGACGGCACGGCAGGCAAACGACAGTGTGGCAGGCATAATTCTTCCCCCCTGGTACTTCCACCCGAACGGGAACGATCGGATGATCGTCTTCTGGAGTATAGAACAAAAATTTTGTATCATGCAAATATGAAACAGACGTTTCACGATGCGCGCACCCGCCCCGATTGCGAGCCGCGAGCGTTTGTAGCATTCATATGAAGCCGGTGTTTCAGGCGTCCCGGCCTGTCTCATTTTCCGCGAGTCACTGTGTCCAAAACTCTCTGTCAAACAGCCGATTGCCGGATATTCATGACAAAACACATCGATGACATCGAGCAACTCCGGGCCGAAATCGTGGCCCGCCACGACGAGCTTTCGCCGCGCCTCCGGCAGGTGGCGGCCTACGTGCTCGACCACCCCAACGACATGGGCCTGCAGACGCTGGCCGTGATTGCCGAGCGTTCCGGGGTGCAGGCCTCGACCATCGTGCGCTTCGCCAAGGCCTTCGGGTACGAAGGTGCCAGCGAGATGCAGCGCCTGTTCCGCGACGAGCTCATCAATTCGGCGCCGAGCCCGAGCTACGCCGAGCGCATTCGCCAGTTCAGCGACCGTGCCGGCGACGGCCACAACCTGACGCCACACGAGCTCATGCAGGAGTTCGTGGCGAGCAACATCAGCGCGCTGGAGCACATGCAGGACACGCTCGACCCGCGCCTGCTCGAACGCTCGGTGGATTTATTGGAGCAAGCCGGCACGGTGTACCTCGTCGGACTGCGCCGTTCGTTTCCCGTCGCGGCGTACATGGCCTATGCCCTGCGCCACGTGGAAAAACCCGTGATCCTCATAGACGGCCTCGCCGGGATGCTGGTGGAGCAGAGCTCGATGATCTCGGCGGGGGACCTCCTGTTCGCGATCAGCTTCCGGCCGTATGCGAACGAGACCGCAACCATCGTGAAGCAGGCGAAGTCCTCGGACGCCGCGGTGATCGCGATCAGCGACAGCAAGGTAAGCCCGATCGCGCGCGACGCCGACATTTCCTTCGACATCCAGGACCCGGAGGTACGCCGGTTCCGCTCGCTGACCGCCTCCCTCTGCCTCGCGCAGACCCTGGTGATCAGTTACGCCCACCGTATCGAGAAAAGGAAGGCAAAGCGCAAATGACCGTTGAAACCTGCCTGTTTGGCGCGGGGCGAATCGGGCGCATCCATGCACAGAACGTTCACGCGCATCCGGATGCGCGGCTCAGGTACGTGGTCGACGTCGACACGGCCGCCGCGCACGAGCTTGCACAAGCCACCGGCGCCCGCGCGGTGGATGCCGAAACCGCGCTGGCAGACGAGGCGCTGGGCGCGGTAGTGATCGCGAGCTCGACGGACACCCACCTGCCGCTGATCGAATCGGCGGCCGCGGCCGGGCTCGCGATCTTCTGCGAAAAGCCGCTCGACCTCGACACGGAACGCGCCCGTCGCGCCGCGCGGGCAGCGGAATCGGCCGGCGTCGTGCTGCACGTCGGCTTCAACCGCCGCTACGACCCGTCGTTCCGACGCCTGAAGGACGGCATCGCGGGCGGCGCCATCGGCCGCCTCGAAGTGCTGGGCATCACGAGCCGCGACCCGGCCCCGCCCCCGATCGATTACGTCCGCCGCTCGGGCGGGCTGCTGCGCGACATGACGATCCACGACCTCGACATGGCCCGCTGGCTGCTGGGCGAGGAACCGGTGAGCGTGTTCGCGACCGGCGGCTGCCTCGTCGACCCGGCCATCGGTGAAGCGGGCGATATCGACACGCTGGTCGTCGTCCTGCAAACGGCGAGCGGCGCGTTCTGCCAGATCACCAACAGCCGTCGCTGCGTGTACGGCTACGACCAGCGCATCGAGGCCTTTGGTGCGGAGGGCATGCTGCGCGCCGGCAACCAGGCGGCGACGCAGGTCGAGCAGGCGTCGGCCGCGGGATTCTTACGCGAGCCCGCCCTGCCCTTCTTCCTCGAACGCTACCGCGACGCCTACCGGCTGGAGATGGACGAATTCCTGCGCGCGGCGAAAGGCGGCGAGGCCGAGATCGCCGGCGGCCAGGACGGCGTGCGCGCGCTGGAGCTCGCGGAAGCCGCCGAGCGTTCACGGCAGAGCGGAGCGGCCGTGGCACTTGCCGGCACGGCGGGCGCCGCCGCGGAGGGAACGGCATGAGCGGCCCCGGATTCGGATTGATCGGCACCGGCTTCATGGGCCGCGCGCACGCCATCGCGCTGCACGAGGTCGCGGTCGTGTTCGACGACATCTCGGCGCCACGCGCCGTTTGCGTGGCCGACAGCGACGACGAGCGGGCCGGCCGCGCGGCCGCCGCGTTGCGCTTCGAACGCGCCACCGGCAACTGGCGCTCGCTGCTCGACGACCCGGCGAT
>CBFGSB010000165.1:0-6654 GCA_965651325.1 uncultured Chromatiales bacterium
GTCGGGAGCCATTGCCCCAAACACCCCCCGCCGCCCCCACCGACCGCGTCAACCACCAGGCACCATCATCCGCGTCCGAAACCCCCAAACTCGCCGCGCGTGCCGTCGGTTGTTCCACGTGGAACGCACAGGTTGGTCGGAGTTAATCGAGTCGGTGCAGGCGGCCTTGTTCCACGTGGAACCGTCGTGGGGGTGACGGGAAGATCCCGGGGTCGGGATCGAGGGCGGTGGCAATCACCTGGCACTCGAGGGCCGCGATGGCTTCCATCAGCCGGGAGAGGGAGGATTTGTCGAGCTCGGCGGCAGGGTCGTCGAGGAGGAGCAGCAGTGGCCGGCCGAGGTGGCGTTGCACCACCTCGGTGGCAGCGAGGATGAGGGTGCAGGCGAGGAGCTTCTGCTGCCCGCGCGAAACGAGTTTGCGCGCCTGCCGCTCGTCATAGCTCAGTCGTAGCTCGGCCCGCTGTGGGCCGGTCCGGCTGGTGCCGAGCTGCAGGTCCCGGTCCCGGTTCTGCGCCAGGGCATCGCCGAGCTCCTGGTCGTCGGGCCAGCCTTGCTGGTACGCGAATCCCACGCCGCTGCCGAGCAGCTGCTCCGCCGTGGCGCGCAGTGCCGGTTCGGCGAGCGCGAGGGCACGTTGGCGCGCCTCATGGATGCGGAACGCGGCCTCGACGAACTCCCGGTCCCAGCCGGCCAGTTCCGTAGCCGGGACCGCGTCGCGCAGCGCGGCGTTGCGCTGCCTCAGGGCGCGCCGGAAACGTCGCCACGCATCCAGGAAGGAAGGTTCCACGTGGAACGCTATCCAGTCGAGATACCGCCGGCGCTCCTCCGGCCCCCCGGCCACCAGGTTGTGCACCTCCGGGTCGACGATCTGCAGCGGCAGGACTTCCGCCAGGTCCGCCACCCCGCCGCTGCGGTCACCGCCCACGCTGGCTTCCATCCCCGAGCGTCCGTTCCGGACCCCGAGGCTAACCTCCCGCTCCCCGAGCCCTACCCGGCCGAACAACAGGAACTCCTGGCTGCCGTGCCGCACGAGCCGGTCGGCCGGCGCACTGCGAAATGATTTGCCCCGCCCGAGGTAAGCCATGCCCTCGAGCAGGCTGGTTTTACCGGACGCATTGGGGCCGTGGATCAGGTTATAGCGTGGGTCGGGGTCCAGCGCCGTCTCGGCAAGACAGCGGAAATCGCGGCAGCTGAAACTCAGCAGGGTCATGCAGGGCCCTGGCGCGAGGGCGGCGCGACGCGCGGCAGCACCCTTCCGCGCTGCCGCCACGCCACCCGCGGCATCACGGGTTTAGAGGCGCATCGGCATGACGACGTACTTGCAGTCGTCGTTGCCGGGCTCCCGGAGGAGGCAGCTCGAATTGCCGTCGACCACGGCGAGGGTTACCTCCTCGGACTCGATCGCCCCCAGGGCATCGAGCAGGTAGTTCACGTTGAAGCCGATCTCGATATCCTCGCCCTGGTACTGGATCTCGAGTTCCTCTTCGGCTTCTTCCTGCTCCGGGTTGTGCGCTTGCAGCGTCATCGCATTGGGGCGGATAACGAGCCGGATCCCCCGGTATTTTTCGTTCGACAGGATGGCCGTGCGCTGTAACGCCCCGCGAAACACCTGCCGGTCCGCGGTCAGCTCATTGTCGGTATTTTTCGGGATCACGCGGTCATATTCGGGGAAACGGCCGTCAATTAGCTTGGACGTGAAGCGGATGCCCTCGAGCTGGATACGGATATGGTTCTGCCCCAGCTCCAGCGTCAGCTTGCCCTCGCCGCTCAGCAGCCGTTGCAGTTCCAGCACACCCTTGCGCGGCACGATGACCTGCGTCTCCGCCTGGTCGGCCAGTGCCTTGATGCCCGACAGCTCCACCTGGCACAGGGCCAGCCGGTGCCCGTCCGTCGCCACTGCCCGCAGGTGCTTCTTGCCCGTCTCCAGGAGCAGGCCGTTCAGGTAATACCGCACGTCCTGCTGTGCCATCGAAAAGTGCGTCTTGTCCAGCAACTTCGCCAGCGCATCCTGCGGGAGCTCCAGTGGCGCCCCTGCCTTGATGTCCTCCACCGACGGGAACTCGGCCGCCGGCAGCGTTGTCAGGCTGAACTTGCTGCGGCCCGACCGCACCCCGAGCTTTTCCCCCGACAGGCTGATCGCCACTTCCGCGCCTTCCGGCAGCGCCCGGCAGATGTCCAGGAGCTTGCGGCCGGGGACTGTCACCTCCCCGCCATTGCTGATGTTGGCCTCGGTGCTGGCCACCAACTCCACCTCGAGATCCGTGGCGGTGATCGACAGGCGGTTGTTCTTCGCAACGAGCAGGACGTTCGCCAGGATGGGCATCGTCTGCCGTCTTTCCACCACACCGATCACTGACTGCAACGGCTTCAGCAGCGCCTCGCGACTCGCGGTTAACTTCATCGATACCACCTGTTAATAAATACTGGAAATATTGCTTTACTTGTTATTGTTAGGGACACGAAGTGCTGTGTATAACTTTGGGTAACCCTTTCAGAACAGTACGTTACGATCTATTTTGGATCCCGACAACCCTTGTATCCCGCACGCTTTTCCTGTGTATCTCCTGTGGATGAAAGTGACGGCACCGATTCTCCACCGGTTATCCACATCATCCTGTCAGAGTTCTCAACAAATTCAAGTAATCTTCGTCGACTCTTTTTTCGGTTTCCCGCAGGGCCGCGATCCGGCGGCAGCCGTGCAGCACGGTCGTGTGGTCCCGGCCGCCGAAAGCATCGCCGATTTCCGGCAGGCTGTGGTTCGTGAGCTCCTTGGCCAGCGCCATGCCGAGCTGGCGCGGCCGCGCGATCGAACGGCTGCGCCGCTTCGACAGCAGGTCCGCCACCCGGATCTTGAAATAATCCGCCACGGTTTTCTGGATGTTCTCGATCGAGACGAGGCGATCTTGCAGGGCCAGCAGGTCCCGCAGCGCTTCCTTCGCGAAGTCCAGGCTGATCGGACGGCCCGTGAACTGCGAGTTCGCCATCACCCGTCGCAGCGCGCCCTCGAGCTCACGGACGTTCGACCGGATGCGCTTGGCGATGAAGAACGCCACCTCCTCCGGCAGCTCCACGTTCTCCGCGGCCGCCTTGCTCATGAGGATCGCGACCGAGGTCTCGAGCTCCGGGGGCTCTATCGCCACCGTCAGGCCCCAGCCAAAGCGCGACTTGAGGCGCTCCTCGAGCCCGTTGACTTCCTTCGGGTACCGGTCACAGGTCAAGACGATCTGCCGTTGCCCTTCGAGCAGCGCGTTGAACGTATGAAAAAACTCTTCCTGCGAGCGCTCCTTGCCGGCAAAGAACTGGATATCGTCGATGAGCAGGGCATCGAGCGACCGGTAGGAGCGTTTGAAATCCGAGATCGTGTTGTGCTGCAGCCCCTTCACCATGTCGCCGACGAAACGTTCGGAATGCACGTAACTTACCCGCGCCGTCGAATCGCGCGCCAGCATCGCGTTGCCGATCGCTTGCATCAGGTGGGTCTTACCGAGGCCCACGCCACCGTAGATGAACAGCGGGTTATAGGACTTGCCCGGGTTCTCCCCGACCTGCAGCGCCGCGGCGCGCGCAAGCTGGTTGCTCTTGCCCTGGACGAAACGCGTGAAGGTGAAGCCCGGGTTCAGCCGGCTGGCAATAGGCGCCGCCGTTTGCGCTCGCGCCGGGCGCGGCGTGTTGACGATTGTCGCCGCATCCGGCTGGCGCGAGCCAACCTCGATCACCACTTCGCTGGCACCGCCCGCGCCGTCCACGAGCTGCAGGATCCGTTCGATGTAATGCTGCTGCAGCCAGTCCACCACGAAACGATTCGGCGCGAGCAGTCGCAGCACGTTGCCGTCTTCGACGGCCTGGAGAGGGCGAATCCAGGTATTGAACTGCTGCTCCGGAAGCTCTGCTTGCAAGTCGCGCACGCAGCGATTCCAGAGATTCGTCTCGGCTTGCAACGGGGTCCCCAAAGGTGGCAAATCGGTGTTCGGGTGGAGCACGGCAGTCTATAACTTCCACATCGGTTCGCCAACATTGCGGGCAAGGCACTTCCGGTTGTGGGGTGGCGTGCGAAGTCGTACCAGGTTTGTGCGTGCGCGTCATGAACGTTGGACGAACACCCCTCCCCCGGATCCGTCTCCGCCGGTTGACGACTGGTGCCGTTCATGAAGCGCAGCCGTTCGTGGCAGGAAAACAGGCCGTGCAGTCGGCGTTCGGCCGCTGGCCGGCGCGGCTTGTTGACAGTGATTTTGGGCGCGCGTACCCTTGCCGGCTTTCTTTTGGCCGGGGCGCGGACGCCGCGGCGGCACAGGCTTAAGCCAATGAAACGCACATTCCAGCCCAGCAAGATCAAGCGGGCCCGCAACCATGGTTTTCGCGCTCGCATGGCCACCAAGGCCGGGCGGCTGGTGCTGAAGCGCCGGCGCGCGAAAGGCCGCGCACAGCTCACGCCGTAAGGCGGTCGGTCTGGGAGCAAGCGGGGCGGCGACGACGGAACAGAAGCGAGGACCGGACAACAAGAACCCCCGTCGGCCGTACCGGCTCCGCGCCGCCGATCGCCTGTCGGACAGCGCCGATTTCAGCCGGGTCTTCGGCGGCGCGCACAAGAGCCGCGATCGCTACTTCACCGTCCTGTCAAAGCCCAACGACCGGGGATCGGCGAGGCTCGGCCTTGCGATCTCGAAAAAGCATTGCCGCCTCGCGAGCGGCCGCAACCGGCTGAAACGGCTCGTGCGCGAGTCCTTTCGGCGGCATCGGCAGGAGCTCGGGAGTGTCGACATCGTGGTCCTGGGGCAGCCGGGCACGGAGCGCGCCGACAACGCCACGCTTTTTGACAGCCTTGACGGGCACTGGCGACGAATTCGCAGCGCCCGCGGCTAAACGGAACGCTCCGCACATGGACAACGAGCGCTGAATGGACAACCAACGACTGCTGATCTGGGCGACTTTCGGGCTCCTGCTCTGGTTTACCTGGCAGACCTGGGTACGCGACTACTCCCCCCGGCCGGCATCGCCCGCGGCGCCCGCCACCGAAGAAAGCCTGCAACCGCCCGTCGACCGGGAGCCCGCGGGCGCCGAGACCCTGCCGGAGCTGCCGGAGCCCGCTGCTGATGCGCCGGCGGAAGCGCCGAGCCAGGCACTGCCAACCGCGGCACAGCCAGCCGAAGCACCGTCCGGCAAGACGATCCACGTCCGCACTGACGTCCTCGACCTGCGCATCGACACCCGCGGCGGAACGCTGGAGCACGCGGTGCTGCTCGACTATCCCGTGCACAAGGACGACCCGGATAACCTCATCACGCTCCTGAGCCGCCGGCCGGCCGAGCTCGGGCTGCTGCAAACCGGCTTGAGGTCGCAGGGCGAGGGCCCCGAGGCGAACCACCTCGCGCACTTCGAGAGCCCACAGGACGAGTACCTCCTTGGCGACCAGGACGAGCTGACGGTATCGCTGACCTGGGAGGACGGGCAGGGAATCAGCGTCGTCAAGCAGTACCGTTTCGAGCGCGGCAGTTACATCATCGGCCTGCAGCAGACGGTCAGGAACGACAGCAACGAGACCTGGCAGGGCGCGCCGTACGTGCAGATCAAGCGGCATTCCTACCCCCAGGAACGCTCGATGTTCGACGTCGACACTTATTCGTTCCACGGGCCGCTGTTCTACACCGGCGAGAAAACCGAAAAGCTTGGCCGTGACGACCTGATTTCCGACGGGCCGTTCACCGCGTCCGTGGAGGACGGCTGGATTGCCATGATCCAGCATCACTTCCTCATCGGCGTGGTGCCGACCGCCGAAACGCAGCAGAGCTACCGGGTCGCCGTGAGCGACGACGTGGCGACCGCCAGCGTGATCGGCGCCGCGCAGGCCGTGCCCGCCGGCGCCGGCCAGACCTTCACGACCGCGCTCTTCGTCGGCCCGAAGCTGCAGGACCAGCTCGAGCAGGTAACGCCGACTTTAAAGCTTTCCGTCGACTACGGCTGGCTCACGATTCTTTCCGAGCCGCTTTTCTGGCTGCTCTCGAAGATCGAGAGCGTCGTGCAGAACTGGGGGCTCGCGATCATCATCGTCACGATCCTCATCAAGCTCGTGTTCTACAAGCTGACGCAGGCCAGCGGCCGCTCGATGGCGAAGATGCGCGAGATTCAGCCGCGCATGAAAGCGCTGCAGGAGCGTTACAAGGACGATCGCCAGCAGCTCAGCCAGGCGATGATGGAGCTGTACAAACGCGAGAAGGTGAATCCCGCCGCCGGCTGCCTGCCTATCCTGATCCAGATGCCGTTTTTCCTCGCGTTCTACTGGGTGCTGCTCGAGAGCGTGGAAATGCGCCAGGCGCCGTTCGCGCTTTGGATCACCGACCTGTCGTCGCGCGATCCCTACTTCATCCTGCCGCTGATCATGGGTGCGGCGATGTTCTTCCAGCAGAAGCTGAACCCCGCGCCTGCCGATCCCATGCAGGCCAAGGTGATGCAGATCATGCCGATCGTGTTCACCGCGTTCTTCGCGTTCTTCCCGGCGGGGCTGGTGCTGTACTGGGTGACGAACACCATCCTGTCGATCGCGCAGCAGTGGCGCATCAACAAGGTGGTCGAGGAGGAGACGCGCAAGCGGCGATCGAGCAAGACGCCGGGAAAGAAGAAGGGCGGGAAGGACAAGCCGGACGCCGCTGCCTGAACGGT
>CBFGSB010000166.1:0-6642 GCA_965651325.1 uncultured Chromatiales bacterium
CCGACGCTCGCGTTCGGCTCGCGCTTCTCGGCGATCGCCGCGAAGAATTCGCGATCCTGCAGCTCGATGCCGTTCATCGAGACATCCACCCTGGAGACGTCGACCGGCTCTTCGCGCCCGGTGACGAGGTCGTCGTAGCGCGCAATGTACGTCCCGTTGTCGCAGATGTAGCGGAAGAACGTGCCCAGCGGCCCGTCGTTGTTGAACGACAGCGACAGCGTGCAGATGGCACCGGTGTCCGTTTTGAGCTGGATCGACATGTCCATGGCGATGCCGAGCTCCGGATGGATGGGACCCTGGATCGCGTTGGCCTCGACGACCGTGCCGCCGGTTTGGTACTGGAACAGGTCGACCGTATGCGCGGCATGGTGCCACAGCAGGTGATCGGTCCAGGAACGCGGCTCCCCGAGGGCGTTCATGTTCTTGCGGCGGAAGAAATAGGTCTGCACGTCCATCTGCTGGATAGCCAGCTCCCCGGCCGTGATCTTCTTGTGCAGCCACTGGTGCGACGGGTTGAACCGGCGCGTATGCCCGACCATGCAAACGAGGCCGGTCTGCTGCTGCTTGTCATAGACGGCTTTGGCATCGTCCCAGCTATCGGCAAGCGGGATTTCCACCTGGACGTGCTTGCCCGCCTCCATGCACTGGATGGCTTCGGCGGCATGCTGCTGCGTCGGCGTGCACAGGATTGCCGCCTCGACCCCGGGCTGGGCGAGCGCTTCGGCAAGGTCCGTGGTGGCATGGCCGACACCATACCGTTCCGCAACGGCCCGGGTCTTGTCCAGCGTGCGCCCGACCAGCGACACCACCTCGACGTCGGCGATTTTCCCGATGGCGTCGAGGTGCTTGGTGCCGAAGGCGCCGGGTCCGGCGAGTACTACTTTCATGGTCTGCTTGTCCTCCTGTGTTGTTCGAATCAGGCGTTCTCGAGCACGAGGTGGCCGACCGCCGTATTGGATGCCGGCACATGATAGAAGCGGTGCTTCTCTATGACGTTTTCGTCCAGTGCCCCGCGCATGATCAGCCACATGACGAGCTCGATACCCTCCGAGCCCGCATTACGCACGTAGTCGATGTGCGGCACATGCGAAAGTCCTTCCGGGTCGTTCACGATACGTTCGAGAAACGCATTGTCGAATTCGCTGTTGATCAGGCCCGCCCGCGGTCCCTGTAGCTGGTGGCTCATGCCCCCTGTACCCCAGACCTGCACGTTCAGGTCTTCATCGAACGATTCCACGGCACGGCGAATGGCTTTACCCAGGGCAAAACAGCGGCGCCCGGACGGCGGCGGATAGAGGACCACGTTCACCGCGAAAGGGATCACGAGGCAGGGCCATTCCGCAGGCTGGCCGAACAGGAGCGACAGCGGCACCGTGAGGCCGTGATCGACGTCCATCCTGTTCACGATCGTCAGGTCGAAATCGTCCTGGATCACCGATTGCGCAACGTGGGCGGCGAGCGCGGAATGACCTTTGACGACCGGCACCGGGCGCGGGCCCCAGCCCTCATCGGCCGGGTTGAATTCTTCCGCGCAGCCGATTGCGAACGTCGGCACGATATCCAGGCTGAACGCCGACGCATGATCGTTGTAAACCAGGAAGATCACGTCCGGCTTTTGCTCCGCGATCCACTTCTTCGAATACTCGTAGCCGGCGAATACCGGCGCCCAGTACGGTTCAGCCGTCTTGCCCTGGTCGATCGCCGCGCCGATCGCCGGGACGTGCGATGTGCTGACGCCTGCGGTAATCCTCGCCATGCTATTTTTCCTCCGGAACGTCATCCAGCCGGCGACCGCCCGCCAGCATCATGTTTGCGTAGTCTGCCTGGCTCATGCCGGTCATCGTCGCGGCAGCATGCTGGAAGCTCAGGCCGTCTGTGGAGAAGATCTTGGCCAGGAAGTAGATATTGCCGCCGAGCTCGATCATGCGGTTGTAATCGCGGTCGAGGACGGCCTGCTTCTGCTCTTCGAGCATCGGCCATTCGTCGAGATAGGCACGTTCATCCGCGAGGAACCGCGTGCGATTGTCAGCTTTCATGAGCGACATGCAGAACTGGTTCAGGTGATAGCCCCGGCGCGCCTGGTCGGCGTCGAAGATCGTGGTGCCGGGGATATCGCTGTAGGGTTTGTGCAGGGTCATATCCGGTCTCCTGGGAGCCTGGTCAGTCCGACCAGTAAAGCCTCGTTGGATTGTCCACGAGCAGCTTGTGCTGCAGTTCGGTGGTCGTCGCGATGCGCGGAATGAAGTCCACCAGGTGGCCGTCGTCCGGCATGTGCGACTTCATATTCGGGTGGGGCCAGTCGGTGCCCCACAGTACGCGGTCCGGGAACGTTTCGACAATGTGCCTGGCAAACGGCACGACGTCGCGGTAGTCGGGCGGCCCGCTGCGCGACAGCCGTTCCGGGCAGCTCACCTTCGACCAGAAATTCGGGTGCTCGTCGAGCAGCTTGACGAACAATGCGAATTCCGGGCCATCGACCGGCCGGCTGACATCGGGACGGCCCATGTGGTCGACCACCACCGTCGTCGGCAACCCGGCGAAGAAGTCGTACAACTCGGGCAAGTCGTCCGCTTCGAAGTAGATGACCACATGCCAGCCGAGCGGCTCGATCTTCGCGACGATTTCCTCGAGCGAATCGAAAGGCATTGCATTGACCAGGCGTTTGACGAAGTTGAAGCGCACACCGCGTACGCCGGCCGCGTGCAACCGCTGCAGCTCTTCACCCGTGACATCCCGGGGAACGGTCGCCACTCCGCGCGCCAGCCCGTTCGCGTCCTCGAGCGCATCCACGAGCGCGCGGTTGTCCGCCCCGTGGCAGGTGGCTTGCACGATCACGTTGCGCTCGAATCCGAGGAAATTCCTGAGCTCCCAGAGCTTTTCCTTCGGCGCATCGCACGGCGTGTACTTCCGTCCGGGCGCATAGGGAAACTTGTCGCCGGGACCGAACACGTGGCAGTGAGCGTCGACCGCGCCCGGCGGCAGCACGAACGTCGGCTTGCTCGGCGCCGGGTGAAACGGCAGCCATCCCGGATCGGCCTGGAAGCTGCTCATTTGCCCCGCTGCCGCAGGGCGGCATCCAGGCGCGGGAAAACGCGCCGCGCGTTCCCTTCGAATACCTTGTGCCGCTCCTCGTCGGAAAGCTCCAGCGCGTCGAGGTAGCGTTTCGTGTCGTCGAAATATTGCCCGGTCTCGGGATCGATACCGCGCACGGCACCGACCATCTCGGAGCCGAACAGGATATTGTCGATGTTGATCACCCGGAACAGCAGGTCGATGCCCGCCTGGTGATAGACGCAGGTGTCGAAGAACACGTTCTTCATGACATGCTCCGCGAGCGGCGGCTGCTTCAGCATATCGGCCAGGCCGCGATAGCGGCCCCAGTGATACGGTACCGCCCCGCCGCCGTGCGGAATGATGAAGCGCAGCTCGGGAAAATCACCGAATAGATCGCCCTGCAGAAATTGCATGAACGCGGTCGTGTCGGCGTTCAGGTAGTGTGCGCCCGTCGCATGAAAGTTCGGGTTGCAGGTCGATGAGACGTGAATCATCGCCGGCACGTCGAGTTCCACCATCTTCTCGAAGAACGGGTACCAGCTCTTGTCCGTCAGCGGCGGCGATGTCCAGTGCCCGCCGGACGGATCCGGATTGAGGTTGCAGCCGACGAAACCCAGCTCGTTCACGCAGCGCTCGAGCTCGGCGATGGAGTTCTCGATCGGCACACCCGGCGACTGCGGCAGCTGGCACACGCCGATAAACGTCTCCGGATAGAGATCGACGACGCGCTTGATCAGGTTGTTGCAGGCTTCGGTCCATTCTCGAGACACGGCCTCATTGCCCACGTGGTGGGCCATCGCCGATGCGCGCGGCGAAAAAATCGTCATGTCGGCGCCGCGTTCGCGAATCAGCTTGAGCTGGTTCGATTCGACACTCTCGCGGATCTCGTCATCGCTGATCGCGAGCGGTTTCGGCAGCGGCTTGCCCGCCTCGAACGCGGCGAGCTGCGCCTCCCGGTACGCCTGGTGAGGCGGCGGCGCGGTCGTGTAGTGCCCGTGGCAGTCGATGATCATCCCGTCTCGTTCTCCCGTATCGCGTTCTTCGCGTTATCCATAGTCAGCAGCTCATCGAGCATGGCAGCCAGTTCTCCCTCTGCGGGCCGGCCGGTTATTCCCGGGCCCCAGGCCTGGCGCCGCGCACACGCTGCGCTCATCCAGGGTTCGATCCCGGCGCTGGCGACCGTCTCAGCCGCCTCGCGCATCTCCTCGGCGCGGCGTACCCCGTGCCGGAGCGAGCGGGAAACCATGTAGCGCGCCTGTTCTGTCCAGTCTGGGTGGGGCAATACGTTGGCGAGCGACGCGATGACCGCATCCTCCACGCCGTAGTGCCGCGCGGTCACCAGTGCTTCGACCAGCAAAGACTCCATACCCTTCACCACGACGCTGCGGCACAGCTTGGTGGCCGCGGCCTGCCCGATGCTGTCGGAACAGAATTCCAACCCGCTGAATCCGAGGTCCCTGGCCAGCGGCACGAACTCGCGGGCGTGCGCACCGCCGACCAGGATGGGCGATGCCATGCGCCGCGGACTGATCGGTGACATGATCGCGCCCTCGACATAGCGGCCGCCGGCGCCCTCCACGCACTCGGCCACGGCCTGCTTGGTCGCCGGCGATACCGAGTTGAGATCGAGGAACCAGGCCCCGGGCTCGAGGCCGGGCAGGACCGAACGCGCCGCCGCGAGATCCTCGGCGGCCGTGACGGCCGAGATGACGAGCTCGGCGTTTTCGGCCAGCGTAGCAGCCGCTTTCGCGCGGCACAGGTCCGGGTAGCTCGCCGCGCTCCGTGACGGGGCACTGCCCGGATCGGCGAACTGCCGGTCCCACGCGGTCAGCCGCAGGCCGGCGGCGGCCGCAAGCAGGTCGTCGGCCAGCACGCTGCCTACCTCGCCGAGGCCGAGCAGGCAGGCGTTCCGGATAGGGCTCATTGCCTGCCGCTCCAGACGGCGCCGGGCACCATCACTTCGCCCCGCATCAACAAACGCGCTGTGCGCAACAGCGCGGCACGCTGCACCGTGAAGCTACCCGCGTCCCGAGCCAACCCGATCTCGACCGTGAAGAAGCCCGTCGGGTGCTCGACATCGAGGGTTTGCGCGCCCTCCCTCGTTTCGAGCCCGCTCACCCGTTGCGCGACAGAACCGGGCAGCAGGCACGCCGTCGCCACGCTGACCGAACCCAGCACGCCGATGGCCTCGTGTACACGGTGCGGGATGAACGTACGCGTCGAAATCACTCCGCCGCTGCGCCCGGGAGCAACCAGGCTCATCTTCGGCACGGTCTTTTTTGTTACGTCACCCAGGTTCATGCGCTCGCCCGCTTGCAGGCGGATCGACTCCACGCGGGACTTCAATTCGGTGTCCGCTTCGAGGTCCGACGGTGTCTCGTAGCCCGTCTTGCCGAAATCGGCGGCCCGCAGCACGACCACCGGCATACCGTTGTCGATGCACGTCAGCTCGATGCCATCGATCGTGTCGACGACATTCCCGGTAGGCAACAAGCCGCCACAGCTCGAACCCGCAATGTCGAGGAACTCGAGCATTACCGCTGCCGCGGTTCCCGGCACGCCGTCAATGCGGGCATCCCCTGCATATGTCACGTTGCGCCCCGGCGTTTGCACGCGCGCCACGGCAATGCCCCCGGTATTGACCATGTGGATGCGCACGTCAGTGACGCTGTCGCGGGCGGGAACCAAACCCTGCTCGATCGCGAATGGGCCGACGCCCGCGAGAATGTTGCCGCAGTTCTGGCCGTCGCTGACTTCCTCACGGTCGACGAAGACCTGCAGGAAGAGGTAGTCGACGTCCGCATCAGCGCGCTGCGAGCGACTGATCACAGCCACCTTGCTGGTCAGCGGATGCGCGCCTCCCATACCGTCGATCTGCCGCTCGTCCGGCGAGCCCAGCGCCGCGAGCAGCACGCGATCGCGCAGCTCACGGTCGCCCGGGAGATCCTCGGTGCGGAAATACAGGCCCTTGGACGTCCCGCCGCGCATCACGCTGCAAGGAATCGCCGTCTGCATCGATCAGGCGTCCTCCAGGCGCTCGACGTACTTGAGACCTTTGGCGGCGAGGCGCTCGCGCATGCCGTAAATGTCGAGCCCGAGCTCGCCGGCGGCGAAACGAGCGCGCTTTTCGGCTTCGTTCGCCTCGCGCTTGTTGGCGTTCTCGAGCACTCGCGCAGCATCCGCGCGCGGAACGACGACGACCCCGTCATCATCGGCGACGATAAGGTCGCCCGGGTGTACCAGCGCCCCGGCGCATACGATCGGTACGTTGACGTTGGCCACGGTTTCCTTGACGGTGCCTTGCGCGCAGATCGCCTTCGACCACACCGGGAAGCCCGCACGAGTCAACGACGCCACGTCGCGCACGCCCGCATCGATGACCAGCCCCTTGACGCCGCGCGCGCGCAGCGACTCGGCCAGCAGATCGCCAAAGTAGCCATCCTCGCACGGGCTGGTGGGCGCCACGACGAGAATGTCGCCGGCACGGCATTGCTCGACGGCGACGTGGATCATCCAGTTGTCACCGGGTGCTACTTCGCAGGTCACGGCCGTTCCGGCGACGTGCGCAGGACGATAGATCGGGCGCAT
>CBFGSB010000167.1:0-6634 GCA_965651325.1 uncultured Chromatiales bacterium
GACGCTTCGATGAGCAGCGT
The DNA here is from genome assembly GCA_965651325.1 of uncultured Chromatiales bacterium. GTDB lineage: Bacteria > Pseudomonadota > Gammaproteobacteria > Steroidobacterales > Woeseiaceae > IDS-8. The sequence continues at coordinate 21 of CBFGSB010000167.1, forward strand.
TCCTGAAGGCAGCAATGGCGGTCTCCTGCGGGAGCGGGTTGCGTGACGGCGGAGGAAATCCGGGAGGCTATCGAGCGCGGCGTCGGTGAACTCCGGCAGGAGTTGCCTCACGGGGCGGCGGAGAAGATGGCGCGGCTGCTGCTGGAGCTCGAGCGGTGGAATGCGCGGATGAATCTCACCGCGGTGCGGGATATCGGGGAGATGGTGACGCGGCACGTGCTCGATAGCCTGGCCGTGCGGCCGTACGTGGCAGGACCGCGGGTGATCGATATCGGGACGGGCGCGGGCTTCCCGGGGCTGCCGCTGGCGATCGCGGAGCCGACGTTACGCGTCGAATTGCTCGATCGTAGCGGAAAAAAGATCGCGTTCGTGCGCCACGTCATCGGCGAGCTGGGGCTGGAGAACGCGTCAGCCGTACAGGGGGCGGCGGAAAGCTATGCACCCGCCGAACGCTTTGATACGGTTCTCTGCAGGGCGCTTGCGGCGATCGATCGGCTGGCGGACATGGCTGGGCACCTCCTCGTCGACGATGGCGTATTGCTGGCGCTCAAGGGACAATACCCGACCGAAGAGCTTCGCGAGCTGGCGGACAGCTTAAAGCCGTGGAAATACAGCGTCACACCATTGGCGGTACCGGGCCTGGCACGGCATTCACGGCATCTGGTCATCCTGAAGAGAGACACCTGAAAATAATGTCCCGCGTGATTGCTATTGCGAACCAGAAGGGCGGGGTTGGCAAGACCACGACCTGCGTCAACCTCGCTGCCTCGCTGGCCGCCACCCAGCGGCGCGTGCTGCTGGTCGACATGGACCCGCAGGGCAACGCCACGATGGGCTGCGGCATCGACAAGATGAATCTCGAACGCTCGGCCTGCGACGTGCTGCTGGGCGAGGCCACCGCGGCCGATACCATCGTTTCGGCGCCCGAAGGCCAGTTCGCGGTGCTGCCGGGGAACGACGACCTGACCGTGGCCGAAGTGAGCCTCCTGAAGGAGATCGGCCGCGAGATGCGGCTGCGCAAGGCGCTGGCGCCGGTACGCGGGCTCTACGATTTCATCCTCATCGATTGCCCGCCCTCGATCAACATGCTGACCGTGAACGCGCTGACCGCCGCGAACGGCGTGCTGATCCCGATGCAGTGCGAGTACTACGCGCTCGAAGGCTTGAGCGCCCTGCTCGACACGATCGAGCAGGTACGCACGTCCGTGAACCCGGAACTCGAGGTCTACGGCCTGCTGCGCACGATGGTGGATCCGCGCATCAACCTTTCGAACGAGGTTTCGGACCAGCTCGTGGAGCACTTCAACGACAAGGTGTTCCGCACGGTCGTGCCGCGCAACGTGCGTCTCGCGGAAGCGCCGAGCTTCGGCCGTCCCGTGCTGTATCACGACCGGATGTCGCGCGGCGCGATGGCTTATCTCGCGCTGGCGGGCGAGGTGCTGCGGCGCGAGGACGAGCGGAGCGGCGGCTCCACAAGCGAAACACAACGAGCTCAGCAGACATGACCGAACCCGAAACGATCGAACGACAGGAAAGCGGCGAGAGGACCATGAGCAAAAAAAAACGCCTCGGGCGCGGCCTGGACGCGCTGCTGAGCAAGCCGGCTTCCGCCGCCGCCGAAACGGCCGCGGCGCCGGCCGCGGCGCCGGAAGCCGGCGGCGACAGGCTGCGCAACATACCCGTCGACCTGCTGCAGCGCGGGCGCTACCAGCCGCGCGTCGACATGCGCCAGGAAACGCTCGAGGATCTCGCGACCTCGATACGCGCCCAGGGCGTGGTGCAGCCGATCGTCGCCCGGCCCTTGAGCAACGGCGGTTCCACGACGCGCTACGAGATCATCGCCGGCGAGCGCCGCTGGCGGGCCGCGCAGATGGCCGGGTTGGCGGAAATCCCGGCCGTCATTCGCGACGTGCCGGACGAGGGCGCGATCGCCATGGCGCTGATCGAGAACATCCAGCGCGAGAACCTGAATCCGCTCGAGGAAGCGCGCGCCCTGGACCGGCTCATCCGCGAGTTCGAGCTGACCCACCAGGCGGCCGCCGAAGCGGTCGGCCGCTCGCGTGCCGCGGTCAGCAACCTGCTGCGGCTGCTCGAGCTCTCGACCCGGGTGAAAGGAATGCTCGAGGCGCGCCAGCTCGAAATGGGCCACGCCCGTGCGCTGCTCGGGCTTGCCGACAAGGGACAGCAGTTCGAGGCCGCCCAGCAAATCGTGCAGAAGGGCCTGTCGGTGAGGGATGCCGAGGCGCTGGTGCGCCGCATCACCGGCGCGCAGCCGAAAAAGCCGTCGGCCGCGGCGGCACCGGATGCCGACGTGCGCCGCCTCGAAGTCGAGATCGCCGACAAGCTCGGCGCCAAGGTGCGCATCGACCACAAGGCCAAGGGGATGGGCAAGCTGGTCATCGCCTACAACAGCCTCGACGAGCTCGACGGCATCCTGAAGCACATCGTGTAGGCAACGGTTCCGGGCATCAACGCCCGCCCCGCGGCTACGCGCGGACGCCGTTCACCCAGGTTTCAACGACGTTCACCGCCTCGTCGGCGATCACCAGGTTCGCGCGATAGCCCGGCGCGATGCGGCCGAGCTCGTCGGCCAACCCGAGGAATGCGGCCGGGTAGGCGCTCGCCATGCGCACCGCCGTGGCGAGGTCGACCTCGAGCAGTCGCACGGCATTCCTGACGGCGGTCGCCATGTCCATGTTCGAGCCCGCGAGGGTGCCATGTTCATCCAGGCAGACGCCATCGCGCACGACGATCGTCTTGCCGAGGAGATTGAAGGTATCGTTCTCGGCGCCGACGGTCGGCATCGCATCCGTCACCAGGACGAAGCGGTCGGTCCGCTTGGCCCGTAGCGCCAGGCGCAGCACGACGGGATCGACGTGATGGCCATCCACGATGATGCTGCACCAGCTACCGTCGTCCTCCAGCGCGGCACCCACTACGCCGGGCTCGCGCACGGTGAGCTGCGACATGGCGTTGAACAGGTGCGTGAAGCCGGTCAGCCCGTTTTGCAGTGCGACCCGGACCTCGGCATAGGTTGCGTTGCTATGGCCGGCGGATACGATCACGCCGGCATCGGACAGTGCGCGAATCGTCTGCGGCGTCGTCCTCTCCGGCGCCAGGGTGATGAGGGTCTTGCCTCCTGACGGCGTCGTCAGCAGCCGGAACGCCTCGTCGTCGAGATCGCGGATCTTGCTGGCATCGTGCACGCCCTTGCGCGCCTCGTTGAGGAACGGCCCCTCGATGTGCAGCCCGAGCACGCCGGGAATGCCGGCCGCGATCGCGTCGCGTGTCGCGGCAATGGCTTCCGCGACGACCGCGAGATCGTCGCTGACCAGGGTCGGCAGGAACGCCGCGGTGCCGAAACGGCGATGCACGCGGCCGATCTCGGCGATCGCTTCGACCGTCGGGCGGCCGTTGAAGAGCACGCCGCCGCCGCCGTTCACCTGCGTGTCGATAAACCCGGGGAGTACCAGCCGGCCGGCCAGGTCGACGACGTCGTGATCCTGTAACGCGGCTCCCGCAGCCGGCATGACGCCGGCGATGCGCGGGCCCCGCAACACGACGGCGAGCCCGTCTTCGAAACCCGCGTCGGTGAGCACGCGGCCGTTGACCAGTGCCGTCGCCATCAGAGCGTTTCCGTAACCTTGGACAGGTGCCGCGGCCGGTCCGGGTCGCCGCCGCGCGCGACCGCCAGCGCGTTGGCCAGGCGATAGAAGCTCTGGATCTGCAGCAGGGGCTGGATCGCCGGATGCGCGTCGAGCGACGGCAACTCCAGCGTTTCGTCCACGCTCACTCCCGCGGCCAGCACGTCCGCGCCGAGCGCGGCCAGCTCCCGCAGCAGGGCGGCTACGCCCTCCCGCGAGGGGTCGGCCTGCGCAAACGCGAGCACCGGGAACCCGGGGCGCACGAGCGCCATCGGTCCGTGCTTCAGCTCGGCGGCGCTGAAGGCTTCGGCGTGGACCGCGCAGGTCTCCTTGAGCTTCAGCGCCGCCTCGAGCGCGATACCGAATCCGGGCCCGCGCCCGACCACGTAAAGATGCTGCTGGTTGCGCAGGCGCTCGACGGCAGCGGTCCAGTCGAGCTCCCATGACCGCCGGAGCTGCCCCGGCACGTCGTCGAGCGCCGCCAGGAGCGGCGCGTCGCCGGACCAGCGGCCCGCGAGTTGGGCAATTGCCGCAAGGGAGGCGATGAACGACTTCGTCGCGGCGACGCTCCGCTCCTCGCCCGCGCACAACGGGACGACGTGGTCGGAAACCGCTGCGAGCGGCGACTCCTCCGCATTGACCAGCGACACGACGCACGCGCCGGCCCGCTTCGCCGCAGTGACGGCCGCCAGCAGGTCCGGGCTCCTGCCCGACTGCGAGATCGCCAGCAACAGGCTGTTACGGAAATGCGCGCCCGACGCATAGACGGAGCTGACGGAGGGCGCCGCGGACGACGTCACTACGCCGACCCGCGTCTCGAGCAGGTATTTCGCATAGGTCGCGGCATGATCGGAGCTGCCCCGCGCGACGGTGACGACGATCTCGCGCGGGTTCGCCCTGAGCTCTTCGGCAAGTGCCGCAATCGGCCCGGTGGCGGTAAGGAGTTGGCGCTCGACGGCATCCGCCGCCTCGGCCGCTTCCCGGAACATCCGCGTCGCCTCGGTGGAACGCGGTGGCTCGGCCGAGCCGTTCTCCCGTTGCCTGGCCTGCATCCCGGAAGCGTCAGCCGGCGTCGCTCAATTCGGCGACGAAATCGTAGGTGTCGCCGCGATAGAACGACTGCGAGAACTCGACGGCGCGGCGGTCGGCGAGAAAGCCGAGGCGCTCCACCAGCAACCCGGCGTCCCGCTCCTTCGCTCCGAGCTTTTCGGCCTGGTCGGCGTTCAGCAGCACCGCGCGCAGCCGCTGCAGGGCACGTACCGGCCGGTTGCCCGCTTTCTCCAGCGCCGCGTACAGCGAGGTGTCGACCGCGTCGATCGATCCCAGGCAGGAGGCCACGACGGTCGCGTACTCGATTGCCATCGGCGCGTCATCCGCAAACCGGATGCGATGAAACCGGAACACGGGCGTGCCGGGGCTCAGGCGCAGTGCGAGCGCTTCCTCGGGCGAGACGGTCCCGGCCGCGCGGTGCAGCCACACGCTGTGCGGTTTGCGCCCGCGTGCACGCATGTCTTCCGAGAACGAGGTGAGTTTCGAGAAGTTCTTCTCGACTCGCGGGCGCACGAAGGTGCCGGAGCCGTGCTGGCGAACCAGGAGCCCCTCACCCACGAGACCGTCAATGGCCTTGCGGACGGTGATCCGGGACACCCCGAACTTCTCCGCCAGGTCGCGCTCGGCCGGCAGGGCGTCGTCGGCGTCGAGCAGGCGCTTCTCGATCGCCTCGCGCAGCGCCCGCTGCAGCTGCTGGTACAGCGGCAGGGCGTTATCGGCGTCTAGGGGCCCGAGCAGTTCGACTAGGGCGGTCACGGCAGCTCTCCGGGTGGTCTGTCATGGATATTACCAATCGGATACCACTTAAAGCAATGGTCATGCTCAAATGAGCGAAAATCACCGACTGGTATCACAAAGGGCTGGAAAAGCGACACATGAGGTACTATAGTGGCCTCAGATTGGTACTGCACTGGTTCGGATTCAGGGGGACTTTGTCATGAACATCAGGAGATCCACGCTGGTTGCCGCCGCCGTCGCCGCGGCATTGTACGGCCAGCAGCAGCCGGCCCAGGCCCAGGAGTCGGACGCCGACGCCCCGCTCGATCAGATCGTGGTCAAAGGCATTCGGGGCAGCCTGCAGCAGTCGCTCGCCATCAAGCGCAACGCCACGGGGGTGGTCGATGCGATCACGGCCGAGGACATCGGCAAGTTCCCGGACAAGAACCTCGCGGAAGCACTGCAACGCGTGCCGGGCATCGTCATCAACCGGGAATTCGGCGAGGGCGAGCGCGTCAGCCTGCGCGGTACCGGCACCAACCTCACACGTACGTTGCTGAACGGGCACGGCCTCGCGACCGCGGACTGGTTCATCCTCGACCAGTTGAGCACGACCCGCAGCTTCAACTACCTGATGCTGCCGACCGACATCATCGGCAGCGTGACGGTGCACAAGAGCTCGCGCGCGGACCTCGACGAAGGCGGCATCGGCGGCGTGATCAACGTCGAAACGCGCAAGCCCCTGGACCTGCCGTCGATGACCACGTTCGGTTCGTTCTCGGGCGCCTGGTCGGAGCTGTCCGATGAATTCGATCCGCAGCTCTCGGGCCTGCTGAGCTGGAAGAACGCGGACGAGACCGTCGGGGTGATGGTCGCCGCGCTCCGCCAGGAGCGCAACATCCGGCGCGACGGCGTCGAGGTGCTCGGCTATTTCGAAGCGCCGTCCGCTTCGGGCCCGGTGCTGGCACCGTCGCTGATCGGCTCGGCGCTGTTCCGCCAGGAGCGGGTGCGCACCGGCGCCAACTTCTCCGTGCAGTTCAAGCCCAACGAGAACGTGCTGCTGGACCTGAGCGGCCTGGTCTCGGAATTCAGCGCCGATAACCTGAACCAGAACTACATGGCCTGGGGCGTGCGCGCGATCGGCAACGGCGGCACGCTGACCGACGAGACGGTCGTCGGCGACACGGCGGTGCGCGGCACCAT
>CBFGSB010000168.1:0-6613 GCA_965651325.1 uncultured Chromatiales bacterium
ACGAGCTACTTCGGGCCGGTACGCAACCCCTGGGATCTCACGCGTTCGCCCGGCGGCTCGTCCGGCGGCACGGTGGCCGCCGTCGCCGCGCGCGTCGCGCCGGCGGGCACGGGTACCGACACCGGCGGTTCGATTCGCCAGCCCGCCGCGCTGACCGGCACGGTCGGTCTCAAACCCACCTACGGGCGCGTGTCGCGTTTCGGCATGGTGGCGTTCGCGTCCAGCCTCGACCAGGCGGGCCCGGTCACGCGTAGCGCCGAAGACGCCGCCTTGCTGCTCGGCGTCATGGCGGGGTTCGACGAGAAGGACTCGACCTCGGTCGACCATCCGGTACCGGATTACCTCGCCGCGCTGTCGACCCCGCTCAAGGGATTACGCGTTGGCCTCGTGCGCCAGCACTTCGACGAAGGCCTCGATGCACAATGCGCCGCGCGCATCCGCGAGGCGCTGGCGGCGCTGGAGGAGCAGGGCGCGACACTCACCGAGATCGACCTGCCGAACATCGATCTCTCGGTGCCGACGTACTACGTCGTCGCGCCGGCCGAGTGCTCCTCCAATCTTTCGCGCTTCGACGGCGTGCGCTTCGGGCACCGCGCCGAGGACCCGAAGGACCTGCTCGACCTCTACTGCCGCAGCCGCGGCGAAGGCTTCGGCGCCGAGGTGAAGCGCCGCATCATGACCGGCACCTATGTGCTCTCCGCCGGCTATTACGATGCCTACTACCTGCGCGCGCAGAAGGTGCGCCAGCTCATCACGGCCGATTTTGCCGATGCTTTCGCGAAGGTGGACGTCATCGCGGGGCCGACGGCGCCCACGCCGGCGTTCCTGCTGGGTGAGAAGACCGGCGACCCGATCACCATGTACCTGAACGACATCTATACGATCGGGGCCAACCTGGCGGGACTGCCGGGGATCTCGGTGCCCTGCGGTTTCACCGATGGCCTGCCCGTCGGGCTGCAGCTCGTCGGCCCGCACTTTGCCGAAGAGCGCCTGCTGCAGGTGGCACACCAGTACCAGCTCCTGACCGACTGGCACCGTGCCTGCCCGGAGGCCTTCGCATGAGCTCGCGCTGGGAGGCGGTTATCGGCCTGGAGATCCACACCCAGCTCGCGACCGCGAGCAAGATATTCTCCGGCGCCTCCACGGCGTACGGTGCCGAGCCCAACACCCAGGCGTCGCTGATCGACCTCGGCTATCCCGGTGTCCTGCCGGTCCTGAACGCGGAAGCGGTACGCATGGCCTGCAAGTTCGGCCTGGCCGTGAACGCGACCATCGCGTCCCGCTCGGTGCTGGCGCGCAAGAACTACTTTTATCCTGACCTGCCGAAGGGCTACCAGATCAGCCAGTACGAGCTGCCGATCGTGGCCGGCGGCGAGCTCGTGATCCTCGATGCGGAGGGCGTCGAAAAGCGCATCGGGATTACGCGCGCGCATCTCGAAGAAGATGCAGGCAAATCCATACACGGGCTCGGTGCCTTCACGGCGATCGACCTGAACCGCGCCGGCACGCCGCTGCTCGAGATCGTCTCCGAGCCGGATCTGCGCTCCGCGGCGGAAGCGGTGGCTTACATGCGCAGCATCCATACGCTGGTCCGCTACCTCGAGATCTCGGACGGCAACATGCAGGAAGGCTCTTTCCGCTGCGATGCCAACGTCTCGGTGCGCCCGCGCGGCGAGTCGAAGCTCGGCACGCGCACCGAGATCAAGAACCTGAACTCGTTCCGCTTCGTCGAGAAGGCGATCAACTTCGAGATCGAGCGGCAGATCGACGTGCTGGAGGACGGCGGCAGTGTCGTCCAGGAAACACGCCTGTTCGATTCCGACGAGGGCGTCACCCGCCCGATGCGTACCAAGGAAGAGGCGAACGACTACCGCTATTTTCCCGATCCGGACCTGTTGCCGGTCGAGATCGACGAGGCCTTCATCCAGGCCGTCCGCGAGACGCTGCCGGAGCTGCCGGCCGCGAAGCGGGAGCGTTTTGTCGCGAACTTCGGCCTGAAGCCCCCCGATGCCGAGATCCTCGTCCTGAACCGCGCGCTCGCGGATTATTTCGAGGCCGTCACCGCAGCCACGGCGGCCGGCGCGCGCACCGCGGCCAACTGGGTGCTCGGCGATCTTTCCGGCGCGCTGAACCGGGACGGGCTCGAGATCGAGGACAGCCGGATCGCGCCGGACGCCCTGGCCGGCCTGCTCGATCGCATCGAGGACAACACCATTTCGGGCAAGATCGCGAAGGACGTGTTCGAGGCGATGTGGGCAGGCGAGGGGAGCGCCGACGCCATCATCGAGAACAAGGGCTTGCGCCAGATCACCGACGAATCGGCGATCCTGGCGGTGGTCGACGAGATCATCGCCGCCAATCCCGGGCAGGCTGCGGAATATCGCGCCGGCAAGGAGAAATTGCTCGGTTTCTTTGTCGGACAGGTTATGAAGCAAACCCGTGGCAAGGCCAACCCCGAGCAGGTCAACCGGATATTGAAGGAGCGCCTGTCCGGGCCAGCAGCGTCATGAGCGCGCAGCGCGATATCGTGATGCCGTTCATATTCGAGTCGCTGCCGATCCGTGGCGCCATCATCCAGCTCGAGCGGAGCTGGCAGCGCATGCTGCTCGGGCACGATTACGAGCAGCCGGTGCTGGAGACGCTGGGGCATTCGGCCGCTGCCAGCGCGCTGATTGCGCAAAGCCTGAAATTCGACGGCTCCATTACCCTGCAGATCTCGGGCGACGGCCCGCTTGCCATGCTGGTCATGCAATGCACCAGCGACCTCGAGCTGCGCGGCATGGCCAGCGCGGGACCGCTGCCCCAGGGCGTTGCCTTCAGCGATCTCGTGCAGCGCGCGCGCTGCGCGATCACCGTGGATGCCGGTTCCATGGAGCGCCCTTACCAGGGCATCGTGGAAGTCAGCGGCGATTCGCTCGCGGACAGCATCGAGCACTACTACGCGCGCTCCGCGCAGGTGCCGAGCCACCTGCAACTCGTCAGCGACCGGAGCCGATGCGGCGGCATCCTGCTGCAGCAGATGCCGAGCGCCGGCGATCCGACGGCGGACGACTGGCACCGTGTCGGCCTGTTGGCCTCGACGCTCGGCCTGCGCGACGTCGCCCGCGGCGTCGGGCCCGATTTGCTCACCCGGCTTTTCGGAGAGGACGACCTCCGGGTCTTCCGGTCCCGCGAGACGGTGTTCCGCTGCCGCTGCAGCGATCGCCGCGCCGAGGACGTCCTCAAGCTCCTGGGCGAGCGGGAAACGGCCGAGGTGCTGGCGGAGCAGGGCAAGATCGAGGTGACCTGCGAGTATTGCGGCCGCGTCCGCACCTTCGACTCCATCGATGTCGAGCGCCTTTTTGCCGAAAGCGGCATTCGGCCCTCCGACACCCTGCACTGATTCCGCGAAAAGCCGCTCTTCCCCGCGGGCCTTCCTGTGGTACACTCAGTTCCCGCCACACATATAAAAATATGTTAATTCGTTAATGACTCCTGCCACTACTGCCCTCCTGTCGCAGCTCAAGGCCCTGTCGGACCCGGTCCGGCTGCGGCTCGTGGCGCTTTGCCGGCAGGGCGAGTGCAGCGTTTCCGAGCTGACCGAGGTCCTGCGCCAGAGCCAGCCGCGCGTGTCCCAGCACCTCAAGCAGCTCGTCGAGGCCGGCCTGCTGGAGCGGTTCAGGGACGGCAAGCGGGTGTACTACCGGCTGCCTTCGGCGCGCCGCGGCTCCGTGGCCCGGCTGCTGGAGCTGGTGCCGGACGGCGAGCCGCTGATCGCGGCCGATGCCGAGCAGCTCCGGCAGCTCCGCGGGCCGCACAACGACGACCCCGTCGACATCGCCGAGCCGGACGATATCGACCGCATCCTGCACCGGGCGCTGCTGGACCTGACGATCACCGCGCCGCTCGGCGACCTGCTCGACATCGGCTGCGGGCGCGGGCGCATGCTGAAACTGCTCGCCAGCCGGGCGCAGCGCGCCGTAGGGGTCGACATCGACGCCGATGCCCGGCAGTTCGCGCGGCGCGAGCTGATGCTGGCCGGCTTGCCGAATTGCAGCCTGCGGCAGGGCGACATGTACCGCCTGCCGTTCGCGGACGGCGAGTTCGACACGGTCCTGCTGGACGGCGTGCTCGCCGACGCCGCGCGTCCCGTGCAGGCGCTCACCGAAGCAAAACGCCTGCTGTCGAAAGGCGGCCGCCTGGTTGTCCTCGAGGAACTGCGCGGACGGCCCGCTGCCGACGTCCAGCGCGCGCTGGCCGGGTGGAGCGCCGCGGCGGGGCTACGTCTCGGCCGTCCGCGGCTGCTGCCCGCGACGCGCCCGGACTGGACCATGTCCGTCGCGACGGTCGCGGAACGGCAGAGCGCCGCCGCCTGATAAGAAGCCGCTTGGTATAGAAGGGAGAAAGAGCATGGCTACCAAGGTCTCGTTCGAATTCTTTCCGCCGCAAACCCCGGAAATGGAGCAGACGCTCTGGCAATCGATCGAGCGGCTGTCGGTGCTATCGCCGCGCTTCGTGTCCGTGACCTACGGTGCCGATGGCTCCACGCGGGAACGCACGCACGCCGCCGTCGGCCGGATCACGCGCGAGACACGCCTTACCGCGGCGCCGCACCTCACCTGCATCGGCGCGCGCCGCGAGGAAATCGACGACATTGCACGCGAGTACTGGGACGCGGGGATCCGCCACCTCGTGGCACTGCGCGGCGATCCACCGAAAGGCACGAAAGGCTATTCGCCGACGCCCGGCGGCTACGCCTATGCTTCCGACCTCGTCGAGGGTTTGAAGAAGGTGGCCGACTTCGACATCTCCGTCGCGGCCTATCCCGAAGTGCATCCCGAGGCGCGCGACGCGGCGTTCGACCTCGACAACCTCAAGCGCAAGATCGATGCGGGCGCGTCGCGCGCGATCACGCAGTTCTTTTTCGACGTCGACCTGTATCTCCGCTTCCGCGATCGCTGCGCGCAGCTCGGCATCGAAACGGCGATCGTGCCGGGCATCCTGCCGATTACGCGCTTTCCGCAGTTGCAGCGTTTTGCCGAAGCCTGCGGCGCCACGGTTCCGCAGTGGCTGCACGAGCGCTTCGAGGGTCTCGACGACGACCCGGAAACGCGCCGGCTGATCGCGGCGAGCGTAGCGATCGAGCAGGTCCGGCGGCTGCAGCGCGAAGGGATCGACGAGTTTCATTTCTATACGCTGAACCGCTCCGAATTGACGTTCGCCATTTGCCATGCACTTGGTGTACGCCCACAACAAGCTGCTGCCTGATCCAGGGAAGAGAAAGAATGACGACCGAACGCGACCGACGCATCACCGCACTCATGGAGGCGCTCGACGAGCGCATCCTGCTCCTCGACGGCGCCATGGGCACCATGATCCAGGGCTACAAGCTCTCGGAAGAGGATTTCCGCGGCAGCCGCTTTCGCGACTGGCAGCGTGACCTTCGTGGCAACAACGACCTGCTGTCGCTCACCCGGCCCGAGGTGATCGAGGAGATCCATCGCGGCTTCCTCGAGGCCGGCGCCGACATCATTGAAACGAACACGTTCAACTCCAACGCGCCGTCCATGAGCGATTACGGCATGGAATCGCTGGTCGGGGAGCTGAACCTCGCGGCGGCACGGCTGGCACGCGACGTGGCGGACGAATTCGCCTCCCGTGACGGGCGCCCGCGCTTTGTCGCCGGCGTGCTGGGGCCTACGAACCGCACGGCGTCGATCTCGCCCGATGTCAACGATCCCGGCTATCGCAACATCAGCTTTGCAGAATTGATGCAGACGTACCAGGAAGCGGCGAAGGCGCTCGTCGAAGGCGGCGTCGACTTCCTGATGGTCGAGACGATCTTCGACACGCTCAATGCCAAGGCGGCGATCTTCGCGATCCGCCGCAGCTTTGCCGAGCTCGGGTTCGAGCTGCCGGTGATGATTTCGGGCACGATTACCGACGCGTCGGGGCGCACGCTCTCCGGCCAGACGACTGAGGCATTCTGGAATTCCGTGCGTCACGCGAAGCCGTTCATGATCGGCCTCAACTGCGCACTCGGTGCCACGGACCTGCGGCCGTACGTCGCGGAGCTCGCGCGAGTTGCCGATACGCGGGTCAGCGCGCATCCGAACGCGGGGCTGCCGAACGAGTTCGGCGAATACGACGAAACGCCGGAGCACATGGCGGAGGTCGTGGGAGAATTCGCGGGCAGTGGCCTGGTGAACCTGGTGGGCGGCTGCTGCGGCACGACGCCCGCGCACATCCGCGCCCTGGGCGAGGCCGTGCGCGGCAAGGCGCCGCGCAAGGTACCGGAGTTGCCGGTGCGCTGCCGGCTGTCCGGGCTCGAGCCGCTTTCGATCGGTCCCGACGACCTGTTCGTGAACGTCGGTGAGCGCAGCAACGTTACGGGCTCCGCGCACTTCCGCCGCCTGATCGAAGCCGGGAACTACACCGAGGCCGTGCAGATCGCGCGCCAGCAGGTGGAGAACGGTGCCCAGCTCATCGACGTCAACATGGACGAGGGCATGCTCGATTCGGAAAAGGCGATGGAGACCTATCTCAAGCTCATCGCCTCCGAGCCGGACGTGGCGCGCGTGCCGATCATGATCGATTCCTCCAAGTGGACGGTGATCGAGACCGGGCTGCGCTG
>CBFGSB010000169.1:0-6556 GCA_965651325.1 uncultured Chromatiales bacterium
AGTCGACGTTGCTGATGGTGTTGTGGAAGCGGCGGGCTTCTTCGCGGCGGTTCAGGACGTAGGCTTTGCAGTAGTCGGCGCCCAGGTAGTCGGGGAGGATTTTGCTGCGGGCGAACTTGTCGATCGCCGCGTCCCAGCGGTTGGGGAGCTTGCGTTTGAGCTCGATGATTTCGCCTTCCTGGACCATGGGGCCGGGATTGCAGCGGTTCTTCAGGCCGTAGTGGACGCCGGCGAGGACGGCGGCAGTGACCAGGTAAGGGTTTGCGTCGGCGCCCGAGGTGCGGTGCTCGATGCGCAGGTTCTGCTCGCTCGCGACCGGGATGCGCAGCGCGACGTTGCGGTGGTTGGCGCCCCAGTTGGGTTCGACCGGGGCGAACATCTCCGGGCGCAGGCGGCGATAAGAGTTTGCGTTCGGTGCGAATATCGCGGTTGCCTCCGCCATGGTCCTGGCCAGGCCGCCGACGGCGTGCCGCAGGCGTGCGGAGTAGGGGGGCGACGCCGCGTTCTGCCTGCCACCCGAGAAATAATTGCGGCCCTGCCGGTCGACGAGACTCAGGTGGATGTGCAGGCCGGAGCCCGCCGTTTCTTCGAACGGCTTTGCCATGAAGCAGGCGACGAAGCCGTGCTGCCGCGCGACGGCCTTGACCGCGCGTTTCAGCAGCACCGCGTGATCGCAGGCGAGCACGGGATCAGCAACGTGATGCAGGTTGATTTCGAACTGCCCCGGGGCGAACTCCGAGGTTGTCGTGCCCACCGGCAGGTTCTGCGCCGCGCAGGCATCGAACACGTCGTTCAGGAAATTCTCGATATCCCACAGGTCGTCGGGATGATACACCTGCGGCCCGACCTGCGGGCGCCCGATACCCGGCACGCGCGAGACTCGCGCCCGCGGCCGGTCCGTGCGGGCGTCCAGCAGGTAGAACTCGAGCTCTGCGGCCATCACGACCTTCAGGTTCATTTTGTACAGCGGTTCGGCCGCGCGTTCGAGCACATAGCGCGGATCGGCGAAGAATCGTTCGCCGTCGCGTGTATGGAAGCGGAACAGGGCCTGCGCCGTCGGCCGTTTGGCCCAGGGTACCGACGCGAGACTGCCCGGCACGATGCGCGTGAAGATATCCGGGTCGCCGTCCTCGGCCGAGTACGGGATTCCGGGTACTACCTCGCCCAGCGTGTCGAGCAGCACCGTTCCGCCCGGCAGGCAAAAGCCGTCGCGGAACACGTCGGCGAACTCGCCGCCGCGGATGCGCTTGCCGCGGAGCACCCCCGCCAGGTCGGCAACCAGCAGTTCCATGACGTCCGCGCCGGGATGGCGTTTCAGGAAGGCGCGCAGTTCAGCCGGCAACGCGCCGCTCTTCTTGGGCATTTAAGACTGTTCCTGTTTTTGCAATTGTGCCGCGCGCCAGGCGAGAGCGGCCTTCAGGCCGTCCGCTTGCATCACCTTCCTGAACGCGGCCGATTCCGGCGTTTCCGTCGTCTCGATGCGGATATCGTATTCGAGCGCCTGCGCGAGCGCGCGTCGCAGCCCGAGGGTCTCGTAGCAGCGGTTGATCGCCTCGCGGGTGAGGCGCACGGCCTGGGCGTCGTTCACGGCGATTTCCCGCGCGACCGACTCCGCCGCCGACTGCAGCTCGTCCGCGGATACGACCCGGTTGACGAGGCCAATGGAAAGTGCGCGCGTGGCGTCGACGTTGCTGCCGGTCAACAAGAGCTCCTTCGCATTCTTGAGACCGACGATCCAGGGGAGCACGAGGCAGACGATGCCGCTCCCGTAGCGCACTTCGGGGGCGCCGAAGCGGCAGTCCTCGGCTGCAATCGTGATGTCGCAAACGGCACTGATTTCCATCGAGCTGCCGAGACAATAGCCGTGCACGGCTGCGACGGTGGGTTTGCGGCAGTCCCAGAAGCGCATGATCACGCTGAAGTCGCGCGTCAACTCTTCCCGGATGGCCTCGGCACTGCCACTGTCGAACGCGGGCGAATCGAGGTCGAAGCCCGCGGAGAAGGCGCGGCCCGCGCCGCGCAAGACAATCGCCCGCACGGCGTCGTCGCTCTCGGCGGCGTCCAGCGCCTGCTCGAGCTCGTCGAGCATCGGGCCATTGATCGCGTTCAGCTTTTCGGGTCGGTTGAGGGTGATGAAAGCGACACCTGCCGAAACGTCGAGTGCAACGAGCGCCATGTCAGAGTTTCAGGACTTCACTGCCGAGCCTGCTCGAGATGTAGTTCCGGATATCGAGGCTCAGGTCCTCCATCGGGGCATACAGGCCGTGACGGAACGGTCGCGCGTGCATGCCGCGCTGCACGCGTTCGCAGATTGCCCAGTCCTGCTTGTTGACGAGGTCCCAGAAATCGGAGGCATCCGACGGGTCGAAGTCGAGCTGGTTGCGGGCATCCGGATGAAAGAGGAGCCGGCAGTCGATCACTGTCCGCTCCGCCGACCGCGGCCACAGGATGAACATCGCGGCGTGGTCCATCGACAGGCTCAGCATCAGGTTCGGGTACAGGAGCTCGCCGAAGTGCCGCTCTTTTTCCGCGTCGTTCAGGCCCGGGAAAGGGGACCTCGGGGTCGTGCCGGTGACGGTGAAGGTATTCGTGCCGGGCTTCTGCGGGATGCCGGCTTCCCAATCGAGGCCGCCGCCGCCGTTCTTGCGGAACTCGGGCACGATGCGGCAGAGCTCCGGGTGCACGCCAGCGCAGTGATAACACTCGTTGTAGTTTTCGAGGATCACCTTCCAGTTCGCGGCGACGTCGTAGCTCGTCCGCCAGCCCTCGACGAGCTCGTCCAGCGGATAGCGCCGGACGCGCTCGGGAATGGGGCCGAGCTGCTCTTCGAGCGGCGCGGCGTCTTCGCCGACCTTCAGGAAAATGAAGCCGGCCCAGCACGCGAGCCGCACTTCGTGCAACGCCAGGTCGTCCCGGTCGACTTCCATGTAGGGCGTACGGTGCAGCCGCCCGTCGAGGCGATAGGTCCAGGAATGATACGGACAGCGAATGTTCGCGATGAACTGCCCGCGCCGCTTTTCGCAATCGGTGGAGTCGACGAGTTCGCAGCCGCGATGCCGGCAAACGTTGTGGAACGCGCGCAATTTCCAGTCGTCGCCGCGCACCAGAATGATGCTCTCCCCCGCGAGATCGATCGTCGCGTAACTGCCGGCGGCCACCAGTTCGTCCTCACGGCCGACGCAGGTCCACTGGTCGAGGAACACTTTTTCACGTTCGCGGGCGAACCATTCCGGTTCGATGTACAGATCTCGATGCAGCGTTGCTTCCATTGCTACACGGGTCAACGGTGGAATCAACGGGCAAGATTAGCACAGGCGTTTCAGGCGAAGCAGGATGCTTGTTCCACATGGTGGTGCCTGCTGCTTGCATGTCGATTTCGCACGTAAGTTATGCTGCGGCGGGATCACAGGGTCGACCCATGACAACCAAGAATAACTTCGACGCGATCGTCGTCGGCGCCGGTCACAACGGACTTACCACCGCGGCCTACCTGGCGCGGGCGGGAATGCGCGTGCTCGTTCTCGAGCGCCGCTCCGTAGTGGGCGGTTGCGCCGTTACCGAGGAGATCGACTCCGCGCGCGCGCCGGGCTGCCGCGTGTCCACTGCGTCGTACATTGCGAGCATGCTGCGGCCGGAAGTGATTCGTGACCTGAAGCTCGGCAGCTACGGTTTGCGGATGGTGGCTTGCGATCCCGGCGTGCAGGCGGCGTTACCCGGCGGCGGTGTCATTTCCTGGTGGTCGGATCGGGCACGCATGGAAGCGGAGCTGAGGGAGAAGGCGCCGGCGGACTGCGAACGCTTCTTCGAAGTCGATGCCGAGCTGAAGCGGCTGGCCGCGCGCCTGCAGCCCTTCTTTCTCGAGGCACCGCCGGATCCGGAGCGCCAGGGATTCGCGCGCCTGCTGGAACTGCTCAGGGTAGGGCGGCGCTTCCGCGGCATCCCCGGGCGCGACCTGGCGCAACTGCTGCGCTTCCTCACCGGGTCGCTCGGCGAATTCCTCGATCGCGAGTTCCGGACGGATGCCGTGAAGCGCCTGATTCTCTCGAACAGCCTGTACGGCAAGCATGGCGGCCCCTACCAGCCGGGCACCGCGATGGGGCTCCTGTT
Source organism: uncultured Chromatiales bacterium (assembly GCA_965651325.1). Taxonomy (GTDB): domain Bacteria; phylum Pseudomonadota; class Gammaproteobacteria; order Steroidobacterales; family Woeseiaceae; genus IDS-8. The sequence continues at coordinate 4,108 of CBFGSB010000169.1, forward strand.
TCACCTGCTATCGGGCGGCGACGACGACACCCGGCAGGGTTATGCGGGCCATGTCATCGGCGGGATGGGCGCGATTACCCAGGCCATGGCCGCCTCGTGCCGGGACTCCGGCGTCGAGATCAGGACCGATGCACCGGTCGCGCGCATCGACCAGCAGGCAGGGCGTGTGCGCGGCGTGACGCTCGCCGACGGTGCGGCGATCGGCTCAGAGCTCGTGGTGTCGAACGCCGACCCGAAGCGGACGTTTCTCGAGCTCCTGCCGGATGGCACCGGCGAAGAATTTCGCCGCGAGATATCCGGAATCCGCATGGCCGGCCCCTGCGCCAAGGTGAACTTCGTGCTGGCGGAAGAGCCGGCGCTGCGCGGCATGCCAGCATCCCACGACCCGGTACAGCGCAGCCTGTTCACGCTCGCGCCGTCGCTCGCGGAGGCCGAGGACATCTATAACGCGGCGCATCGCGGCGAACTTCCGGAGCACCTGTGGGTGGACTGCGTCGTCGCCTCGAACGTGGATCCGGGACTCGTGACGGCCGGCCGCCACGTCATGACCTGCTTCGTCCAGTACCTGCCGTACCGGCTGTCCCGCGGCGACTGGAATGCTCACCGCGAGGAACTGGGCGATCGCGTGGTCGACATCATCGGCCGCTACGCACCCAACGTGCCGGCCTCGGTCGTGGCGCGCCGCGTGTACACGCCGCTCGATCTCGAGCAGACCTTCGGTATCACCGAAGGCAACATCTTCCACGGCGACATCAGCCTGGACCAGCTCTTCTTCATGCGCCCGGTGCCCGGCTGGACGCGCTATCGCACGCCCGTCGACGGCCTCTATCTCTGCGGAGCGGGCACGCACCCGGGGGGCGGTGTCACGGGAGCGCCGGGCTACAACGCGGCCCGACAGATCCTGAAGGACCGTCGCTAACGGTCTTCGTTTACCAGATGTCCGAACGGGGTTACTAATTTTCCGTTCCAGCGCATTTTTGCAGCAGCGGGATGGCAAGTCTCGCCATAAGCCCCGGTTGCTGCCATAATGTGGAACCATAAATCACAATATGGTGCATCGATGCTGGAAACAAGACCACCGCAGGGGGCGCAGGCGGCACTCAGGGCGATCCGGCTGCTCAAGCTTTTCACGGCCGAGCGGCCCGAAATGTCACTGGCGGAGCTGAGCCGCGGCTCCGGGCTCAACAAGACGACGACACACCGCCTGCTGCGCGCGTTGCAAAGCGAAAACCTGGTCGAGCGCAATGCCGCGACCAGCGCGTACAGCCTGGGACCCGGCCTCATGGCGTTAGGGGTGCAGGCGCTCGCCAGCAGCGACCTGCGGCGGCGCGTGCGACCGCTGCTCAAGGCGCTTGCCAAGTCGAGCGGCGAGACCGCCACGCTCGAGGTGCCGGTGGGCGACAGCATGCTGATCCTGGACGAAGTGGCCGGAACGTACGTCGTCGGCTCCGCCGGCAACGTCGGCACCCGCTGGCCGCAGTACGCCACCTCCACGGGGAAAGCCTATCTCGCCTTCGACGACAATGGTCTCGAGCGCTTGCCGGCACAGCTCAAAGCGCTAACGGCGAAAACGATCGTTGACCGGGAAGCCTTCCAGCCGCAGTTCATCGAGATCCGCCGCCGTGGCTACGCGATGTCGGTCGACGAGCTGGAAGACGGCTACGCTGCCGTTGCGACGATCATCCGGGGTGCGCTCGGGGACGTGCAAGGTACGCTCTCGATCGGCGGGCCGACGCAGCGGTTGACCGCCGCGCGGCGCGCCGAACTCGGCGCCACGCTGTGTGAAGCGGCGCAGCACTTGAGCCCGGATATGTAGTTACACCTGTCCGGTTTCAGCCAACCGGACAGCCCGACCGGGCAGTTCCAGGCGGAAGTTCCGCCGCCGATCAGTGGCGGCGGGGTTCTTCAGGCCGCTGCGCCGCCATCCGTTCTGCGAATATCGCCTGCAGGTCCGCCGGCTCCGCGGGCTTGACCAGGTGCCGGTCGAAGCCGGCCTCACGTGTGCGCCGCTTGTCCTCGTCCTGCCCCCAGCCCGTGAGCGCCACCAGCGTCACATCGCTGCCGCCGGGTTGCGCGCGAAGCTGCCGTGCCGCCTCGTAGCCGCTCATCTTCGGCATGCCGAGATCCAGGAACACCACGTCCGGCCGGAAGCGCGTGGCCGCTGCCACACCGGCGGCGCCGTCGTAGACCGTCCGCACCTCCTGGCCGAGGAATGTGACCAGCATGCCGAGCATGTCCGCGGCGGCTTTGTTGTCGTCGATGACCAGCACACGCAGCTTGTGCCGGCCGGATGCCTCCGCGGCTGGCTCCGGGCGCAGTCGCTCGCTGCCGGATGCGCCTGGCGGCAGGCGAATGCTGAAGCGGCTTCCCCGGCCGGTGCCGTCGCTGTGAACGTCGATCGTTCCGCCGTGCATGTGCACGAGCGACCGCGTCAACGACAGCCCGATAC
>CBFGSB010000170.1:0-6514 GCA_965651325.1 uncultured Chromatiales bacterium
GGGTCCAGGTAGCGGTCGCGGAGGAGGGTCTGGCGGCTCACCATTTCGATGGGTTCGCCGTTGATGTAGACCTGCTCCGGGAAAGTCGTGAGCTCCAGCGGGTCGGCTGGCCAAATGACGAGATCGGCGCGCTTGCCGGGTTCCAGGCTGCCGATTTCGCTGTCGACGCCGTAGATTTGGGCGGGCACCAGCGTGATGGCGGCCAGCGCGTCTTCCCAGTCCAGGCCGTTTGCGACCGCGATGCCGGCCGATTGCGTGATGTTGCGGGCGTTGTGGTTCTGCGCGGAGCCGTTGGCGCCGATCGCGAAGCGCACGCCGGCATCGGCAAGGACCGAGGCGGCGTCCAGCCGTGCGTTCAGGTGGTCGAAGTCGCGAGGCAGGTTGCCGAGCGCGTCCAGCACCACCGGCACCTCGGCCTGCGCCAGCCGGTCCGCCACCATCCAGGCTTCGCTCCCGCCGAGCACGATCAAACGTATGTCGTAGTCCGCCGCGAGCTCCAGGATCGTGAGAATGTCGTTCGCGCGGTTGACGCGCACGAGCAGCGGGCGCGTGCCGTCGAGCACGGTACGCAGCGTTTCGAGGTCCGCCTGGCTCAGCGAATACTCGCGCGTGTTGCCCTGTTCGAACGCGGGCACGTTGCGGGCGTAGGCGCGGGCGTCGTCCAGCGCGGCGCGGAGCACCATCAACGCGGCCGCGCGCGAACCGGCCGCGAGATCGCTGCCCGTTTCGCCGAAATTCGCGAACACTGCCACGCCGCGTTGCACGAGGAAGTCGCGGCCGTCGCCCAGGTTGACGACCGATGCGAGGCCGGAAAACACCTTGCTCTGGTTGCCGAATTCATCGGGCCAGTTCGGTTCCGGAGCGATCAACGCGTGCGTGATGCCCTCGATGCGGTTGGTGGCGACCAGCGTCGAGCGCGGGTTGTAAGCGCCTGCCACGTCGAAGCTGGCGGAAAACCGGTCGCCCCGTTGCACGTAATCGACGGTGCCCTCCACCGCGCTCACTTCGACCAGGCCGATCTGTCCCATGGGCGTGAAGAGGCCGGGCGTGACGATCTTGCCGGCGGCGTCGACCCGTGTCGCGCCGGCGGGAACCTGCACGCCGCTGCCGACCGCGACGATGCGCCCGTCCTCGAACACCACGGTGCCGTTCTCGATGCTGCCGGCGGGCCCGACGGTATGCACGGTGGCGCCGGTAATAGCGGTAACTTCCGCGAGTACCGCCGCCGGTACCAGGGCGGCCAGCGCGGCCGCGAGCAGCATGCGACGCCTCATCGTGCACCTCCCGCCATAGCAGCCGTGCCGAGCGTGAAATCGGTTGTCGGGTTGACTGCCTCGTTGCCGCGCTCGAAGACGAGCGCACCGTCGATGTAGACCCGCTCTACCTGGCTGTAAACGCTGAACGGGTTGCCGTCCCATACCGCGATGTCCGCCATCTTGCCTTCCTCGAGGGTGCCGACGTCGTCGGCTATGCCGAGAGCCTTGGCCGGGTTGCTGGTGATCCAGCGGATTGCTTCTTCCGGTGGGATTTCGATGCCGACCCGCGCCGCCGCACCGATGATCTTCGCGGATTCCTGGTTCAGGCGCTGGATACCGTAATCGTCGTCCGAGTGGACGATCGCGCAGGCACCGGCATCGTGGACCAGCGCCGCGTTTTCACGGATGCCGTCGAACGCTTCCATCTTGAAGCCCCACCAGTCGGCCCAGACCGCGGCGCAGATGCCGTTCTCCGCCAGCAGGTCGGGAATCTTGTACGCCTCGACCGCGTGGTGGAACGCGCTGATCTCGTAGCCGAATTCCTTTGCAATGTCGATCATGATGGCCATTTCGTCGGCGCGGTAGCAGTGGTTGTGCACGAGGATTTCGCCCTTCAGCACGCCCGCCAAAGTTTCGAGCTGCAGGTCGCGTGTCGGCTGCTCGCCGTTGCCGGCTTCGCCGTTCTCGCCCGATTCCATCTTGTCCAGGTACTCGGCCGCGGCGATCCAGGCCTTGCGGTAGCCGGCAACGTTGCCCATGCGCGTCGACGGTGCCTGGCCGCGGCTGCCGTAGACCCGTTTCGGATTCTCGCCGCAGGCCATCTTGAGCCCGTACGGCGCACCCGGGAATTTCATGCTCTGCACGGTGCGGCCCGGCACGTTCTTGAGCGTCACGCTTCGCCCGCCGAACAGGTTGGCGGAGCCCGGCAGGATTTGCAGCGACGTGATGCCGCCGGCGAGCGCGGTGACGAATCCGGGATCCTGCGGCCACACGCTGTGCTCGGCCCACACCTCGGCGGTATTCGGCGACGAGATTTCGTTGCCGTCGGAGTGTGCTTCGACGGAGGGGGAGGGATAAACGCCGAGATGGGAATGCACGTCGATGATGCCCGGAGTGATCCACATGCCACTTGCCGCAAACGTCTGGATGTCGCCGGCTTCGATGCCGGCGCCGACCGCCGCGATCTTGCCTTCCCGAATCAGCACGTCCGCATCGTCGATACGCGCGCCAGTGCCGGTGAGGACCGTGGCGCCCTGGAGCAGGACAGGTTCCGAGGGCAGCGGCGTGTAGCGGCTGGCGAACGGGGCGGGCTCCTGTTCCGGTTCCTGGTCCGCTTCGCCACAGCCGAAGAAGGCCAGGCACGCCATGGCCATCAGCGCGGTTTTTTTCATGCTCCCCTCCGGATTATTCGTCTGCGCGCACTATACATGGTCCGGGCGGCGATCGAAAAACTGAGACCTGGCTCAGCGTTGCTTACGGTGCGTGGACGCTAAGCTGCGCCCAGACGAACACGGACCGCTTGCAATAATGAACAAAGAAGTTGTCATCACCGAAGACGACCTGCCGCCGGAGGTCATCCGGGCCATCGAGCGCGGCCGCAAGATTGAAGCCATCAAGCTGTTGCGGGAGTCGACCGGTCTCGGCCTCGCGCACGCCAAGGTGCTCGTCGACAAGGCGGCTCGCCGTCTCGGCCCACAGGGCGGCACGATGCCGGGCCTGGTGGAAGAGCAAACCAACGTTGCTTCGTTGCTCAAGGGGCTGCTGCTGGTCGTCATCCTGTTCGCGGTTTATCGGTACTACTCCGGCGCCTGACTGTCCGATTTTTTCGCCGATGCAGTATCATCCTCGGCAGGGATAGTGTCAGTGGGAGAATAGCGATGACCAACGAGGAGCAGCCGCGCGATCATGCGGACGCGGGCGGCGATCCCTACGATCCGTATGACGAACCCGGGCGCGGCGACATCGAAGCGAACCTGAAATCCCGCTCTACCTGGCTTCGCCTGCTGTTCATGATCGTGCTCGGGTTCATCTACGGGCTTTCACGCCTCGTCGTCGGGGCGGTCGTCGTGTTGCAATTCCTCTGGGTATTGTTCACCGGAGAACCCAACGAACGGATGCTCGTATTCGGTCGGTCACTCTCGACCTACACCTGCCAGCTCTTGCTGTATCTCACCTACAACAGCGAGGAGCGCCCTTTCCCGTTCGATCTCGACTGGCCGGAGTAGCGCCGCGCGCATGAGCACCGAGTTGTTGCGGGACAACTGGGCCCTTGCGGCCGCCGCGGCCGTCGTGCTCGTCATTGTGCTCCTGATCCTGCTTCGAGCACTGTCCGCATCCGGCACGGCGCAGTTGCGGAAGGCCCGCAAGCTTCTCGCCGTGCAGCGCGCCCGGCTGCGAAAGGCGGAGGCGGCCGTGGCCCGCGCCGGCGACCGCGTGCGAGCCCTGAAAGCGCGTGCGGAGAAGGTGAAGCCGCGTGTTCTGCAGGAAGCGGTCGGGAAAGCAGCCGATGCGGAGGCGCTGGCGCGCATTGCGCGCGACAACCTGCTCATCGCGGAGCAGCGCATGCGGCAGGTCATTCACGAGGAGTTCGCGCCAGCCAAACAGGCGCGGCTCAGGGCCAAATACCTGCCGGAGTCTCCGCCCGACAAGCGGCCATTCTCCTTCTAGCCGAGCCTGGCAGCGCCCGGGCTGTGCCACAATGCAGGCTGACGGGCCTTGCCGGGACAGACCCATGACGGCCGAACTCCCCATTTCGCCCGCCGCGGCGGCGGCGCTGCCGGGCTGATGCGTTCCAGGTTCTTCGCCGAGCTGTACCGGCGTAACGCTTTGCTGACGCTAGTCGGCTGCCTGCATGTCGTGGCGCTGCTCGCGGCGATCGTCGGGTTCCTGTCGGACGACCGTACGGTCCTCGGGGTCAGCACATGGCTCAAGCCCATGAAGTACATGGCGACGCTGGCCGTGTACCTGTGGACGATCGCGTGGTTCACGCGCTACGTGCGCCGGCCACGTTGGGCGATGAAGGCCGTCAGCATCGTGATCTCGGTCGCAATCGTCATCGCGAGCGCCTGCATCCTGTTGCAGGCGGCACGCGGCAGGCGTTCGCATTTCAACGTCGTGACCGATTTCGACCTGGCGATCTTCCAGACGATGGGCGTGATGATTGGCATCAACCTGCTGATGGTCGCGGTCGTGTTCTTTCTTTTCAGCAAGCCGACGCTGCGACTCGCGCCGTCGTACCTGCTGGGAATACGCGCCGGCCTCCTGCTGTTCCTCGCCGGCGGCGCGATCGGGGGCTACATGATCGTGCAGGGCGGGCACACGGTGGGCGCGTTGGACGGGGGCGAGGGACTGCCGTTGCTCAACTGGAGCACGAGCGCGGGTGACCTGCGCATCGCACACGGCGTGGCGCTGCACGCGCTGCAGATCCTGCCGCTGGTCGGCTTCGGCCTGGGCCGCTGGCGGCGGGTACCCGGCAAGCTGGCGAAGCTTGCGTTGATGGCGGCGGCCACCGGGGTGTACGCCGCGCTCGTCTACGCGTTGTTCCGGCAGGCGCTCGCCGGCCACCCGCTGATTTGAGGCGCGCTAGCCCGCTTGCAGCTTCGCGGCGACCTCTTCGACTTCGCCCCAGACCCGCAGCAGGTTCTCACCCAGGATCAGCTTGATGTCGGCATCGCTGTAGCCGCGCTCGAGCAGCCCTTTCACGAGGTTCGGGTAGGCGGAGACGTCCTTCAGGCCGATCGGCAGGCTGTCACCGACGCCGTCGAAATCCGACCCGATGCCGACGTGCTCGATGCCCGTGAGCTCCACGACGTGGTCGAAATGGTCGAGCGTTTCGTCGAGCGTGGCGTACGGGAATTTGCCGTGCTCCTTGACGTATTCCTCTCGAAACTGCTTGCGCAGCTCATCGCTCGCTTCGCCGCCATTGCTCTCGACATAGGCGTCCCAGGCACTGCCGATGGCTTCCTGCCAGGCGTTTGCTTCCGCGGTGAGGAAAGTCGATCCGAAGTTGATCATGATCACGCCGCCGCCGTCCGCGAGCTGCCGGATCATGTCGTCGCTCATGTTGCGTTCGAAGCCGGGCGTGAAGTGGCGGGCCGAGGAGTGGGACGCGATCACCGGTGCCTGTGTTGCTTCCATCACGTCGTAGAACGCGTCGTCGGAGATGTGGCTCACGTCGACCATGATGCCGAGCCGGTTCATCTCGCGTACGACTTCGACCCCGAAGTCGCTCAGTCCGCCCCATTGCTTGTTGTCGTCGTACGAGGAGTCGGAGATGTGATTGGAGAGTCCGTGGGCGAGCGTGATGTAGCGGATGCCGCGATTGTAGAAATGCTGCACGTTCGCGAGATCGCCCTTGATGGGCGAGCCGTTCTCCATGCCCAAGGGCAGCGAGATCAACCCCTGCTGGAACTGCTCCCGGACGTCCGCGGGCGACAGCGCGATAGCGAATTTCTCAGGTGCGTCGGCAACGATGCCCTCGACGAGGTCGATGAGCTTCTCGGCCGTTTCATAGGACTTGCCCTCGGCTTCCAGCTCGGCGGGGGTGTAGATGGACATGAACGCGACGTTCAGGCCGCCTGCCACGGCACGCGGGTAGTCGAAGTCGCCGTCCGCGGTCGCCTGCGACACGTCGGCCCATTCTTCTTCCAGGCGGTACGGGACGTCGATGTGGGTGTCGACGATAATGGAGGACAGCGCGAGGTCGCGCGCGCGGGCCTCGAGGTCGGGCGCGGCGTCGGAAGCCGTAGCGGCCTGCGGCTCCTGTGATGGGCTGCACGCGGCGGCGAGCGCCGCGCCGGCGATCAGGGTCAGGTGAATGACGAAGCGTCTTGCGAACATGTAACTCCCCCGGAGCGTAGCGCGAAAAGCGGGCAGTATACGGCATCGGGCACCGGCGTCTGCCGCAATACGCGCTTTCACCGGGAGGTGAACTAGAATCGGGGACCGGGGATCGTCCCTTTGGACACGGGTGCCGCCATGAACCTGCTGGCCCTGATCATCGTCTTCCTGGCCATCGCGATCGCCGTCGCGATTGGCTACATTGCCTGGGAAATCACCTCCGACGAGCCGCGCGACGGGCCGTCCTGAGCAGCAGGTCAGTCCCGGTTGATACGGCGCTGCGATGCCGATGACGGGCGGGCTTCCTGCCGCGGTGCGGCGGCGCGGCTCGTGTGCGCGGGCGCGCGCTGGCTCGAGGGAGCAGGGCGGCTGGCGCGGGGTGCCGTGCGCGGCGTGGCGGCCCGGGGTGTACTGGCGCG
>CBFGSB010000171.1:0-6470 GCA_965651325.1 uncultured Chromatiales bacterium
GAGCGGCCCGAAGGGCCGCGAGGGAGCCATTGCCCCAAATACCCCCCGCCGCCCCCGCCGACCGCGAAAACCCAGCCACTCTACCGACGACTCCGCTACGCCCCACCACGGAAGGCGCTTTCCAAATCACCACGGTGTTCGCGTGCACGAACGGCGTTCCGAATTTGGGGCCCGCCCATCGAGCGCGTCAACCCAGCCAACGGCCGCCACATCGCCTACCGAAAGTCCCGCGAAGTCACCGTAAGCGCCCCAAGCAGCGGCGAGTGATCGAACATGCGCCGCACGATGACGTGGATCACCTTGCCCTCGATCTGCAATTCGCCAAGAACGCCCAGGAGCCGCGCGTTCAGGAACACGTCGCGCTGCTTGTCGGCGTTCCCTTTCCACACAACCAGGTTGGCATAGCCGGTTTCGTCTTCCAGGGTGACGAAGGTAACGCCGGTCGCGGTACCGGGCCGCTGCCTGGTGATGACCAGCCCGGCGATCCGGACCAGGGAACCGGGCGGAATCGACGGCAGGTCTGCAGCCGGGAGATAACCGTCGCGGTCGAGGCGCGGCCGCAAGAGCGCCAGCGGATGGCGCTCCAGCGACAGGCCGAGGCTGCGATAGTCGGCGACGATGTCCTGGCCTTCGGTGGGCTTCCTGAGCATCGGCGAGGCCTCGAAGCGGTCCATCGACGCGAACAGCGGTGTCGGTTCCTCGACGCCGGCCGCGGTCCAGCGCACGCGGTGACGATGGCCGCCCAGCGCTTTCAGGGCTCCGGCCGCGGCGAGCTGCGACAGCTCCCGCGCATTCAAACCCGTGCGCTCCACCAGTTGCTGGATGCTGCGGTAGCGGTCGCCCTTGCGCGTATCGGCAATGCGGCGTCCGGCGGCCTCGCCCAGTCCCTTGACCAGGCGGAGGCCTAAGCGCAACGCCGCTTTGCCGTCCTTCCGCCGCTCCAGGCTGCAGTCCCAGCCGCTGGCATTGACGTCCACCGCGCGTACTTCCACGCCATGCCTTTGGGCATTCTGCACGAGCTGCGCCGGTGCGTAGAACCCCATCGGCTGGCTGTTCAGTAGCGCGCAGGTGAACGCCGCGGGTGCGTGGCATTTGAGCCAGCTCGATACGTAGACGAGCAGCGCGAAGCTCGCCGAATGCGATTCGGGGAAACCGTATTCGCCGAAGCCTTCGATCTGGTGATAGATCTGCCGCGCGAACTCTTCCGGGTAGCCGCGCTCGCGCATGCCGCGCACCAGCTTGTCCTCGAAGCCGCCCAATGCGCTCTTGCGTTTCCACGCGGCCATGGCGCGGCGCAGGCGGTCCGCCTCGCCCGGCGTGAAGCCGGCGGCCACCACGGCGAGCTGCATGACCTGCTCCTGGAAGATGGGCACGCCCAGGGTGCGCTCCAGCACGCTCCTCACCTCCTCGCTCGGGTACTCGACCGCTTCCTCCTTGTTTCGCCGCCGGAGGTAAGGGTGCACCATGTCGCCCTGGATCGGACCGGGACGGATGATGGCGACCTCGATGACGAGGTCGTAGTAGCAGCGCGGCTTCAGCCGCGGCAGCATCGCCATCTGCGCGCGCGACTCGATCTGGAATACGCCCATCGTATCGCCTTCGCAGATCATGTCGTAGACGGCCGGATCCTCGGCGGGCACCGTCGCGAGCGTGTAGTTCTCCCCCGAGAAATCGCGCAGCAGGTCGAAGCAGCGGCGGATTGCCGTCAGCATGCCGAGCCCCAGCACGTCGACCTTGAGCAGCCCCAGTTCCTCGAGATCGTCCTTCTCCCACTGGATGACCGTGCGTTCCGGCATCGCCGCGTTCTCGACCGGCACGAGGTCGGACAGCGGCCCGTTCGAGATGACGAAGCCGCCGACGTGCTGCGACAGGTGGCGCGGGAAGCCGACGAGCTGCCGCACCAGCCAGAGCAGGCGCTTCAGCACCGGGCTGTCGGGGTCCAGCCCGGCTTCGACGACGCGGCTCGCGTCGACTTCGCTGCCGTCCCACCACTGCATCGAGCGCGCGAGCCGGTCCACCTGCAGGCCGGAGAGCCCGAGTGCCTTGCCCACGTCGCGCAAGGCGCTGCGCGGGCGGTAGGTGATGACGGTTGCCGCCAGCGCCGCCCGTTCGCGGCCGTACTTGCCGTAGATGTACTGGATGACTTCCTCGCGCCGCTCGTGCTCGAAGTCGACGTCGATGTCCGGCGGCTCGTTGCGTTCCTTCGAGATGAAGCGCTCGACCAACGTCGACATGCGCGCGGGATCGACTTCGGTGATCCCTAAGCAGAAGCACACCGCCGAATTGGCCGCCGAGCCGCGGCCCTGGCAGAGAATGCCCTGGCGGCGTGCGAACGCGACGATGTCGTACACCGTCAGGAAATAGGCTTCGTAATCGAGGCTCGCGATCAGCTTCAGCTCGTGGTCGACCAGCGTGGCGACTTTCGCCGGCACGCCTTCCGGCCAGCGCCGCCGCATGCCCTCCTTCGTCAGGTGTTTGAGCCAGCTCGCCGGCGTTTCGCCCGGCGGCACGAGTTCCTCCGGGTAGGCGTAGCGCAGCTCAGCCAGGGAAAAGTCGATCGCGTTGGAGATGCGCACCGTTTCCTCGAGCAGGTCGCCGGGATAGACGTTCGCAAGCCGTTCCCGTGAACGCAGGTAGCGCTCACCGTTCGGATACAGGGCGAAGCCCGCGCGATCGAGCGTCACCCCTTCGCGTATGGCAGTGACCGTGTCCTGCAGGGCGCGGCGTTCGCGGCAATGCATGTGCACGTCGCCGCTGGCGACGAGCGGCAGGCGCAGTTCCCTGCCCAGCCGACGCAGGCGGCGCAGGCGCTCCTGCTCGAGACCGTCCGCGAGCAACTCCACGGCGATCCACAGGCGATCGCGGAACGCGTCGAGCAGCCAGCGGTCTTCGTCGTCGAAGGACAGCTTATCGTTCGGCAGCAGCAGCACGAGGCAATCCGGCAAGCCGTCGGCAAAGGCATGGCGGTCGAGACGGTAATGTCCTTTTTCCGCGGCCCGTCTCCCGTTGGTGATGAGTCGGCACAGGCGAGCATAGCCATTGCGATTCCGCGCCAGCACGACGAGCTTCGGCCCGTCGGTGAGCTGCACTTCGGTGCCGACGATGAGCTTCATGCCGCATTCCTTCGCGGCGGCATGCGCACGCACGATGCCGGACACCGAGCATTCGTCGGTAAGCGCGATGGCGGTGTAACCAAGCTGGTCGGCCATCAGCACCAGCTCTTCGGGATGGGACGCGCCTCGCAAGAAGCTGAAGTTGCTGAGCGCGTGCAACTCCGCGTACCGCGCGAGAGTCATCCGAACAGCCCCTGCAGGTACCAGTCCGTCCGCCGCCGGCATTCGCGGAAGATCCAGAGGCGCATGCCCTCGCCGTTGGCGGCGACGAAATAATCCCTCGCGATGCCGCCGGCATCCCACCAGCCCGATTCGATGCGCTCCGGGCCGGAGACACGCTGCAACGGCCCGCGATACGCCGGGACGCCATCGATCGTTTCGAGCGGCAGCGGCTCCGGCAGCATCCACAACGGCCGCCGCTTCGAGGAAAAAGAAAAAGGTGTCAAAGAAAAAGGTGTCAGGTTTATTTTTTTAAAAATAAACCTGACACCTTTTTCTTCGAGGGCCGGTGTCGCGCGCCACGCGCAGTGCGGTCGATGCTCGTCAACCAGCGTCATGCCGTGCACGGCGGCTTCGCCCATGCGGGCGCTGAGCCGCTCCACCAGGTGGGCAATGGGGAAGGTCCTGCCGGTGCCCGCCTTGCCGTCGAACGGCAGGGTATCGCTCGCGGCCTTCAGGGTTTCGCCCTGCCCGCTCGCCAGCCGTATCGCAATGACCGGCGCGGGCAGTGCGAGGCGTTCGAAGCGCAGCTCGAGCAACTCGCTCCATTGCGCGGTTCCGCCGCCGGCCTGCCGCCGCCGGAGCGTCAGCCTGGTGGCGTCCTGGCGCAAATGGAAAAAGCTGAATGAGAGCTGCTGCACCGCGAGCTGCCGACAGGTGAGGAAGCACTCCAGTTCGTCCAGCAGTTGCCGGCAGGCAGCGAGCAGCCGGGCGCTGTCCTGCTCCTCTTCCTGCAAGTCGTATTCCCGGCAAAATCGTTCCGGCGCGCGGTAGCTTGCGCGGGGATCGGGCACTCGCCCGAGCGCCCGGTCGAGCTCGGCGAGCCGGCCGGCGCCGAAGCGTCGCGCAAAACCCTGCCGCGGCAGCCGCAGGCAATCGCCGACGCAGGTGAGCCCCATCCCGTCCAGGGCTTCCTGCACGGATTCCGGCCATTCCAGGCAGCGCAACGGCAAAGGCGCGAGCGTGCCGGTGAGCAGCGCCGGGTCCGTCAGCGCCACGTTGCGGCCGGCCCTCGCCAGCCAGGTCGATGCGAGCGGCGTGGGTGATGCCGCCATCGACGCGCTGAAGCCCCGTTCCCGAAGCTCGCTTTCGAGACCACGCCACAAGTTGTCGAGCCCGCCGAACAGGCGCAGGCTGCCGGCGATTTCCAGCAGCAGGGCCGGCGGCGCGAGGCTGACCGTCGAGGTATAGCGTTCCATCCGGACCGCCAGCCCTCGCAGGGTCCGCACTTCGCGGAGCTGATTCCGCTCAAGAAGCGTAAGCTCCGGCGAGAGCGCAAGTGCCGCATTGGCAGACAGGCCGGGAACGATGCCCGCCGCACCTGCCGCCTTGTCGGTAAGCAGGATGCGCCGCACGCCCTGCACCTCCTCGAACACGGCGCACGGTGCGCGGCTGCTCCTCAAGGCTTCGAGCGGCAACAGCGGAAAATGCAGGCACAGCCAGAGGCGGCTCACCGGCGCGCCCTGCCGCGGCTCGACCGGAGGTGTGGGTTCGAGCGGCAGCGAATGCTGTACCGGCTTTTTTTGCGCGGGCTTTTTTAAGGACCGGCGGGCGCGAGTTTCGGAGGGAGCCGGGACGGCGCCGGGCAGTGCGGCGGAAGGTTCAGGCGGATGCACCATGGGCTAGGCATGAATGACGTTCTGCACCGTTGCCTGGGAACCGCCGCGACTCTTGAGAATGAGGACATCCATGCCCCGTTCACCTTTTGCGAGCTCGAGTCTCAAGGCGGCCGCGGATATTTCCGAGCGCGCCTTGAGCGGACGAAAAGCAATGGCCCAGCTACGGCCCTGCTCGGCGGCAAGCTGCAGGCGCCGGGAGAAATTGGTGCCACCGTCAGGCCACAGCAGCACGGCAGCGCAGTTCCCCGACGCCAGCGCCTGTTCGGCGGCCCAGAGAATGTCGGTGCGACTCTCCGGATACACGACGAACTGGCGTGAAAGGTCGATACCCCACTCGCTGAGCGCCGGTGGGTAGGGCTGGAACGGGGGCGCAATCCAGGCGATCCAGCCGGCCTGCCCTGCATCGCCGCCGGCTTCATTAGTCACGCGGGAGAGATGCGCCAGCGCCGGCATAAACAAGCGGAGCTCACCGATCCCGTGATGCCCGACAAGAACTTCGGTCAATGCATGCCGCGGCCAGCCACCGCCGGGCAGGCGGCGATCGAGCTTCCGATAACCGCTGGGCCAGCCTTGCGGCGCGCCCGTAGTCGCCGTATTCCTCGCCCGCCAGATTCGCGGGTGCTTGAGCAGGTTTTCGAGAGCTTCATTCACCTGGATGCGAAGGGCGGTGCCGACGAAGAGCGCCGGGAGGTGCGTGTTTGCATTTCGCAAAAAACACAGACCCGCACCTGCCCTGCCTCTTCAATGCACGGGCATGCCGTCGCGAATGACGCCGACCACCACGCCCTCGATAACCATCGACTGCGAGTCGAGGTCGACGCGTATCGGTTCGAACTCCTCGTTCTCCGGCAGCAGCCATACCAGCTTGCCGTCCTGGCGATAGCGCTTGACGGTGACCTCGTCATCCACTCGCGCCACCACGATCTGGCGGCTGCGGACTTCCGGTGTGCGGTGCACGGCCACGAGATCGCCGTGCAGGATGCCGGCATTCTTCATGCTCATGCCCTCGACGCGCAGCAGGTAATGCGGCTTCGGATCGAAAAGTGCCTGGTCGATCTGGTAATGCGTTTCGATGTGCTCCTCCGCCAGGATGGGGCTGCCGGCGGCAACCCGGCCGACCAGCGGCAGGCCGAGCTGCTCGCGCAGCGAATCCTTGAGCTGGATGCCCCGCGAGGTGCCGGGTACGAGCACCAGCACGCCTTTTCGCTGCAGGGCGCGCAAATGATCTTCGGCCGCGTTGGGCGACTTGAACCCGAGCGCTGCGGCGATCTCGGCACGCGTCGGCGGCATGCCGGATTCGGCGATAAAATCCTGAATCATTTTGAGAATCTGGGCCTGGCGGGGGGTGAGCTGCGGCATGGTCTGGGCTCCTGTACAAAAGGACAGTTACTGGCAGTATAACCAGTTTCGGACCTTTGTAAATACCCCCCCGCCTGGCTTATGTGCTTCGATTGTCGCGAGCGGCAGGCCGGGGCGGGGGGTGCTTGGGGGAATGGCTCCCTCGGGGCCCTTCGGGCCC
>CBFGSB010000172.1:0-6469 GCA_965651325.1 uncultured Chromatiales bacterium
CTCGTTGCCGGATTCGTTGCGGGCGCCGAGCGAAACCTCGAAGCGGCCGCCGCGGCCCTCGCCCTCCGTGGTGCTTTCCGTCGCCGAGACGGTGACGCTGTGAGCGGTATCGAGAATCGTGACGGTGGCGGTGCCGTCTTCGACGATGGGCACGCCGTCGCCGCCGCCGTCATCGTCATCGTCATCGTCGTCCCGCCCCCCCTGCAGGACGATGACCACGGTTTCGTCGCCTTCGAAGCGCTCGTCGTTTCCCTGCACCTCGACGTTGACCGTGGCCGACTGCACGCCGAACCCCAGCCGCACGTCCTTCGGCAGGCGCTTGTAGTCCTCGTGCTCCCTTGCCGTGCCCTCGACGGAGAACCGGACCCTGACGGGAGTGAGCCAGTCGCCGCCCACGCGACGGACGGTGAACTCGCCGTTATCGGCGGGCGTTTCGCGGGCGGTGTCGTCGCTCGCCTCGACGGAGACGACGACCTGGGCGAGCGCGGCGGGGCTAAGCGCCAGCAGCGCAAAAGCGCCGCCGAGCGAGCGGGAAAGACGCCGGAGACCGGCGCGATGTGGGACGCAAAAAGGGGCGCCCGGCACGGGAGCGAGCTTGTGCTTCACGTTCTTTACTCTCCGTTTCGCACATGGGCCCTGTCGTCCCCCCAGGCCGATCTTTTGTTTTCTTAAGGTCTCTTAACGAAGCCGCTGTATGAAAAAACCTGCTTTGATTATAGATGCCGCGGGTGGTGTTCCGCGAGCGGCCGTGCGCCACGGCCGCAATGAATTATGTTAATCCATCGTCAGCCCGCGGTGGCGCGGTCGGCGGCCGGGGCCAGTTGCCCGGCGAGTACGTCGTTCAGCTTGTCGAAGGCAATGGGCTTCACGAAATAGCGGTCGAAGCCGGCGCGCTTGGCGCGCTTCCGGTCGGCCGCGGTACTGAAGCCGCTGATGCCGATCAGCGGGATCTCACCCAACTCTTCCTCCGCGCGCAGCCGGCGCGCCACCTCGTAGCCGTCGATGTCGGGCAGGCCGATATCGAGCAGCACGACGTCCGGCTTGAACTCGCGTGCGACCTCGAGCCCGCTTTCCCCGGTGTGCGCGATGCGCACCTCGTGACCGGAGCGCTCGGTCAGGTACAGCGAGAGCCCGTTCGCCAGGTCCTCGTTGTCGTCGATGATCAAGAGGCGCAGCCCGCACTGCGGTGCGGACGGCGCGGCAGCCACGGGCTGCACCTGGGGCTTCGCGCTGTCCTCGAGGAGCGGCAGCCGCACGACGAACTCCGCGCCTTCGCCGGGCCCGTTGCTGGCCGCGTGCACACTGCCGCCGTGCAGGTCGGCGAGCGCCCGTACCAGCGCGAGGCCGATGCCGAGGCCGGTCTGCGTGCGCGTTGCATCAGGGTCCGCCTGGGTGAAAAGCTCGAACACCCGGTCCAGCATGTCCTCCGGAATGCCCGCGCCCGTGTCCTTTACGCGTACCGTCACCGCGCGCGGCTGGCCCGGCTCGATCTCCGCCGACAGCGTGATCGTCCCGCCGGGCTCGGTGTATTTCGCGGCGTTGGTGAGGAGATTGCCGAAGACCTGCGTCAACCGGACCGGGTCGCCGTCCATCTCCAGCGCCTCCAGCGGCATGTGCACTTTCAGCGTGTGCTTGCGTTCGGCGATGAGCGGCTGCGCCGCGTCCATGGAGTGCTCTATGACACTCTTGAGATCGATGTTTTCCCGCTGTAGCTGCACGCGCCCGCTCGTGATCCGGGTGACGTCGAGCAGGTCGTCGATCAGCCGCTTCAGGTGCTTCAACTGCCGCTGCAGCAGCTCGCGCGCCCAGGGCAGCTTGCTCTCGGCGGGCGAGGCCGCGCGCAGCAGCTCGATACCGCTCTGCATCGCGGCGAGCGGATTCCGGAGCTCGTGGCCCAGGATGGAGATGAACTCGTCCTTGCGGCGTGCCTCTTCCTTCAGCAGGGCCTCGGCGTGCTTGCGGTCCGCTACCTCGGAGATGAGTTGCGCATTGGCGCGTTCCAGCGTGCGATTCAGCTTCTGCAGCTCACGGGTATTCTCCGCCTGCAGCCGTGCGTGCGCTTCTGCCAGCTCGTCATTGGCGGCCGCGAGCTGATCGTTGAGCTCGGCCAGCTCGCGCCGTTGCAGGTAGAGCTGTACCAGCACCTGCACCTTGCCCCGCAGCACGTCGGGGATTACCGGGACGTACACATAGTCCGCCGCGCCCATCTCGTAGCCGCGCAGGCGATCGAGGTCGGTGATGTGCACGCCGGTGACGAAGATGATCGGCGTCTGGCCGAAGCGCGGGTGATTGCGCACGAGGGCCGCGGTCTCGAACCCGTTCATGCCGGGCATGCTGACGTCGAGCAGGATCGCTGCGAACTCCTTCTCGTGCAGCTTCTCGAACGCTTCCTCGCCGGACAGTGCTCGTACCAGGTTCTGGTCGAGGCTCTCCAGGATCACCTCGTACGTGAGCAGGCGTTCAGGCTGGTCGTCAACCAGGAGTATGTTGGCTTTCTCGGGCATGCGGGATTGAGTCAACGATTCAGCCACACACGGAGAAGCGACAGGAAATTTTCGCTGTCGACGGGCTTGGCGATGTAATCGGAGGCACCCGCTTCGAGGCATTTCTCCCGATCGCCGGTCATCGCCTTGGCAGTGAGCGCGATGATCGGCCGCTCGAAGCCTCCGGCGCGCACGCGCCGCATGGTCTCGTAGCCGTCCATCTTCGGCATCATGACGTCCAATACTATCAGCGCCAGGTCGTCGGTGTCGCCGACGATCCTGATGGCGTCGGCACCCGTGGCGGCGGACACGACTTTCATGTCCTGGCGCTCGAGCAGGCCGGAAAGCGCAAAGATATTACGCACGTCGTCGTCGACCACGAGCACCGTCCGGTCTGCCAGCACGTCGCGGTCCGGCGGCGACAACAGGAGCTGCCTGCGCGTCTCCGGCAGGTCGTCGACGCGGCCGTGCAGGTACATCCAGGTGTCATCCAGCAACATCGCAAGCGAGGGCGCGACGCGTACCGCCAGGGTGCGCCTGAGCTCCTCGATGGATTGCCGGTACTGGCCGTGCCAGTCGTCGTTGGCATAGATGACGAACGGGACGTTGCGCAGCCGCGGTTCCGCGGCGACTTCCTTCAGCAGCTCCGTTGCCGGCACATCGTGGGGCCGCGCGTCGAGCACCACGCAATCGAAGGTACCGTTCGACAGCAGGTCGAGCGCCTTGCGGCCGCTCCCGGCAACCGCTGTCTCGACTTTCCTGCCGCCGAGCAGCTCGGCGAGGCGGCCTGGCTCGGCACCGCTGCCTTCCACGACCAGGAGCCGGTGCCGCGGCTCGCCGGCGTAGGTCAGCATGCGGCCGAGATCCTCCCGGACATCGGATATCGCAAGCGGGCCGGTCAGGCTCGACCACGCGCCGCGGATGCGCGCGGCAATGCGACCGCCTTCCGGTACGAACATCTGTACCGGGATGTGCCGTAGCTCGGGGTCGTGCTTCAAGCGGCTCAGGACTGTCCAGCCGTGCGCATCGGGCAGGGAATCGTTGAGACTCACGGCGATCGGGCGATAGCGGCGGGCCAGCGCGACGGCTTCTTCCCCGCGGCCCGTGATGATGCCTTTCAGGCCCGCCTCGTGCGCGGCTTCGAGGATCATCGCGGCAACGTTCCTGTCGCGATGCACGACCAGGATCGCAGGGACGCCGTCCCTGACCTGCTCGCGGTCGTCCTCCGGATCCTGCGCACGGGGCACGCTGGCCAGCATCGACGGGAAGCCGGGGACGGCCAGCGCATCCGCGGCGTTGCCGGCGGGCAATGCGGGACCGGCGAACATGCACGGCAGGTAAAGGGTGAATTTGCTGCCGCTGCCGAGCTTGCTGGACAGGCGAATCTCGCCGCCGAGGAGCTGCGCGAGCTCGCGGCTGATGGCGAGGCCCAGCCCGGTGCCGCCGTGCTTGCGCGCGGTGCCGGCGTCCGCCTGCTGGAAGGCCTCGAAGATGATCCGCTGCTTGTCGGGCGGAATGCCGATACCGGTGTCGCTGACCTCGAACGCAATGACAGGATCGTTGGAGAAGTCGAGGATCGGGTGGCCCGGCGACCAGCCCTCGTCGGCGACGAAGACACGCAGCTTGACGCTGCCATGCTCCGTGAATTTGAAGGCGTTGGACAGCAGGTTCTTCAGCACCTGCAGCAGGCGCTTCGGGTCCGTGTGGATCGTCCTGCCGAGCGAGCGGGCCAGCTCGGTGGTGAATACGAGGTCGCGCGCCTCGGCTTCGTGGCGGAAGTTGCGCTCTATGGTTTTCTTCAGGGAAACCAGCGTCACTTCCTCGCTCTCGACCGTCACGGTGCCCGACTCGATCTTCGACAGGTCGAGAATGTCGCTGATGAGGTTCAGGAGGTCCGTGCCTGCCGCCTGGATCGTCGACGCGTACTCCACCTGGCGTTCGCTCAGGTTCTTCTGCGCGTTTTCGGCGAGCTGCTGTCCCAGCACGAGGATGCTGTTCAAAGGCGTGCGCAGCTCGTGCGACATGTTCGCCAGGAACTCGGACTTGTAGCGCGAGGTCAGTGCGAGCTCCGCGGCTTTCTCTTCCAGCGCGCGCCTGGCTTGCTCGATTTCCTGGTTCTTGCGCTCCACCTCCGCGTTCTGCGCGGCCAGTAGCTGCGCTTTCTGGGCCAGTTCCTCGTTGGTCTTCTGCAGCTCCTGCTGCTGTGACTGCTGCTCGCTCGCGAGCTGCTGCGACTGGGCCAGCAGCCGCTCGGTGCGCATCGTCACCTCGATGTTGTTGAACACCACGCCGATAATGTCCGTGAGTTGCTCGAGGAATGCGATGTGCATGCCGGTGAACTCGTCCGTCGACGCCAGCTCGATGACGGCTTTTACATCGCCCTCGAACAGCACCGGCAGGACGACGACGTTGCGCGGCCGCACGTGCACGATGCCGGAGCTGATGCGGAACGCGTCGGACGGCAAGTCGTCGATGATCAGCGTCCTGCGCTCGCGGGCGCACTGGCCGATCAGGCCTTCCTTGAATGAATACTGGCGCGGGGAACCCTCCGGTTGGGTATCGGCATAGGCGGCGATCTGCTGCAGCATCGGCTCGCCGTCCATTTCCGCCGCGATATAAAGGAGTCCCTGCTGTGCGGAAACCAGCGGCGCCAGCTCGGACAACAGCATGTCCGCGACCGAGTGCAGGTCTCGCTGGCCCTGCATGATGCGGCTGAAGTTCGCGAGGTTGGTCTTCAGCCAGTCCTGCTCGGTATTGCGATCCGTGGTCTGGCGCAGGTTCCCGATCATCGCGTTGATGTAGTTCTTGAGGTCATTGACCTCGCCGCGTGCCTCCACCTGGATCGAGCGCGTGAGATCGCCCTTGGTCACTGCGGTCGACACGTCGGCGATCGCGCGTACCTGGGTCGTGAGGTTGGCGGCAAGCAGGTTCACGTTGGCCGTCAGGTCCTTCCAGGTGCCGGCGGCGCCCGGCACGTTCGCCTGGCCGCCGAGGCGGCCTTCCACGCCCACCTCGCGTGCCACCGTGGTCACCTGGTCCGCGAAGATCGCAAGTGTGTCCGTCATGCTGTTGATGGTGTTGGCGAGCGCGGCCACTTCGCCTTTCGATTCGACCGTCAGCTTCTGGGACAGGTCGCCATGTGCGACGGCGGTCACGACCTTGACGATGCCGCGCACCTGGTTCGTCAGGTTCTCGGCCATGACGTTCACGTTGTCGGTCAGGTCCTTCCACGTGCCCGCAACACCGGGCACCGTCGCCTGGCCGCCGAGCTTGCCTTCCGTGCCGACCTCGCGCGCCACGCGCGTCACCTCGGCCGCGAAACCGTTCAACTGGTCGACCAGCGTGTTGATGGTGTTCTTGAGTTCGAGGATCTCGCCCTTGACGTCGACCGTGATCTTGCGGGAGAGGTCGCCGCGCGCGATGGCGCTCGCGACTTCGGCGATCTCGCGCACCTGGTTGGTGAGGTTGGCGGCGAGCACGTTCACGTTGTCGGTGAGGCCTTTCCAGGTGCCCGCGACGCCGGGCACGTCGGCCTGGCCGCCCAGCTCGCCCTCGGTGCCGACCTCGCGCGCCACGCGCGTCACTTCCGAGGCGAAGCTGTTGAGCTGGTCCACCATGGTGTTGATGGTGTTCTTGAGCTCGAGGATCTCGCCCTCGACGTTCACCGTGATCTTGCGCGACAGGTCGCCGCGCGCGACGGCGGTCGTCACCTCCGCGATGTTGCGGATCTGGGACGTGAGGTTGCGCGCCATCGAGTTCACGTTGTCGGTGAGGTCTTTCCACGTGCCCGCGACGCCCGGCACTTTCGCCTGGCCGCCGAGCTTGCCTTCGGTGCCCACCTCGCGCGCCACGCGCGTGACTTCCGCGGCGAAGCCGTTCAACTGGTCGACCATCGTGTTGATCGT
Source organism: uncultured Chromatiales bacterium (assembly GCA_965651325.1). Classification (GTDB taxonomy): domain Bacteria; phylum Pseudomonadota; class Gammaproteobacteria; order Steroidobacterales; family Woeseiaceae; genus IDS-8. Next base: position 6,389 of record CBFGSB010000172.1, read on the forward strand.
GTCCTTGAGCTCGAGCAGCTCGCCTTTGACGTCGACCGTGATCTTCTGCGACAGGTCGCCGCGCGCGATGGCGGTGGCGAC
>CBFGSB010000173.1:0-6466 GCA_965651325.1 uncultured Chromatiales bacterium
ATCCCATTTTATACGCTACGGCCGGATTGGGCCATCGCGCGAATGCTCGGGAGGCTGCCCGGCGCGGGGCGGCAGCAAGCGGGAAAAACTCAGCCGCTGTTGTAGGGATCGAAGCCGCCGCCGGAGTCTTTCTTGGGGCCGGGCGTCGGCTTCGACCCGGTTTTCAGCACCCTTCGCAGCACCTGCGTGCTGACGAGGGACAGCTCCTCTCCGGAGCGGCTGGCCTGCGGCTCGAGGGTGCCGCCTCCGGGGGTGCGCCCCTCGTCCTTGGCGAGCGCCGCCTGCAGCTCGCTCTCGCTGATGATCTGGAACAGCCCGGTCGTGGGGTCGCGCACCAGCACGCCGTCAGCGTCGCCGCTCGCCACCTGCTCGATGGCGCTGCGGCTCGCCGCGTCGCTGGAGTCCAGGATCTGCTGCAGCGTGGTCGTGGAGACCAGCTCGAGCTCGGCCTCTTCGATTTCACCGGCCCATACCGTGCGGCCCCGCTCGTCGGTGGTAACCCTGGAAGGGCGCCGGATGCGGATCGTTGCCGTATAGTCGTTCGCCATGACGGTGAACCTGGATGTGAACCAGTACGCCTGAAACTGTAGCGCCTGCGGCGGCGCAAAAACAGGTACCGGGTTTGCATTTTTTGCCGGTCGCACGACCGGACTCCCGGCCCGCGCGAAAACGGTCAATAGCGCACCGGTACCGGTCCGGGCAGGCAGCTGTCGCCTGCACCTGCCGGGGTGCTACCCTGTAACGGCGCCGGCGATCGTCTAGTTCGAGGAGTTACCCATGAGCCAATACCAGATTGCCGTCGTGGTCGGCAGCCTGCGTCGCGAATCCTTCAACAAGAAGCTCGCGAACGGCGTCACCAGGCTGGCGCCGCCGGAGTTCACGTTCAAGCACCTGGAGATCGGCGACCTGCCGCTCTACGACCAGGATGACGACGACAACCAGGCTCCGCCTGTCAAGCGCCTGAAAAGCGAGATCCGGGCAGCGGACGGCGTGATGTTCGTCACCCCGGAATACAACCGCTCGATGACGGGTGTCCTGAAAAACGCGCTGGACAATGCTTCCCGCCCGTACGGCGACAGTGCCTGGGCGGGCAAGCCCGCGGGCATGCTGGGCGTGTCGATCGGGCAGATCGGCACCGCGGTGGCCCAGCAGCACCTGCGCGACACGCTCGCCTACCTCGACATGCCGACACTCGGCCAGCCCGAAGTCTTCATCCAGACCTACGACGGGCTGTTCAGCGACGACGGCAGCATCGGCGAGGGTAGCCGCGAGTTCCTCCAAAGCTGGATGGACACGTTCGTCGACTGGGTAAAGAAGCACGCCGCGAAATAGCGGTTACGCCCACCGGTGCCCGGCACCTGTAAGGCTCGGTTAGCGGTGGTATTCTCCCGCCCGCTCCGGCTGGTAGAGGATCTCTTCGATTCGGACCTTCAGGGTGCCGCCGCCCGGCTTCGGCCATTCAATCTCGTCGCCTTGTGACAGGCCCAGGAGGGCGCTGCCCACGGGGGCGAGGACCGAGATCGTGCCGCCGGTTTCGTCCACGTCTTTCGGGTATACCAGCGTCATGGAGAACTCCTCGTTGGAGGATGCGACGCGGAAGCGGATTTTGGAATTCATCGTTACGACGGTCGGCGGGATCTCCCGGGGGTCGACGATCTCGGCACGGTCCAGCTCGCCTTCCAGCGCCGTTTTGCCGGGAAAAGCGTCCGCGGGCATCTTCGCCAGCAGCGCTTCCAGGCGTTCGGCGTCTCTTTCGGATATCACGATTTTGGGTGCGGCCACGATCATTCCTCTGCAGCTAAGCGGTTGTCATGCCACAAGTATGGTTGCAATTCCGGCCAAAACAAGCCTTTTCGCGGTCCCGCCCGCCGGGATCGCATTTTTTGGGGAAGCCCGGTCTAATGCCCCCACCGGGGCGGACGGACGGCGGCTATGAACGGCAAAGACAGCGGGCCGGTGGCGAGAATCCTCAGGGCGACGGCGCGGATCGAGCCGCACGAGCAGAAAGCCGTGCTGCTGTCCTTCACGTTCGTGTTCCTGCTGATGGCGGCGTACTTCATCCTGCGCCCGGTGCGCAATGCTCTCGCGAGCGACTGGACGGACGCGGAGCTGAGCCTCATCTGGACCGGCACCTTCCTGTTCTCCCTGGTGGCGGTCTCGGTTTACGGCGGCATCATCCCCCGGGTGAAGTTCAGGCACCTCGTGCCGGGCGTGTACGTTTTCTTCACGCTCTCGTTTTTCGCCTTCTACCTCGCGGCCCGGCTCGCGGAGAGCCGCGGGTGGCTCAACGTCGCGTTCTATATATGGGTGAGCGTCTTCGCCCTGTTCCACGTGTCGGTGTTCTGGAGCTTCATGGCCGACATCTACAACCGCAGGCAGGCCCCGCGGCTGTTCGCGTTCATCGCGGCGGGCGGCAGCGTCGGGGCGATCGCCGGCCCCGCGCTCACGATCCTGCTGGCCGAGTTCCTCGGGACCTACGAGCTGATGCTCGTCGCCGCGGTCATGCTGCTCCTGCCCATCCCCATCATCGGCGTGCTGCACCGCCTCAAGGTGACGGATCTCGGCAACGCGGACGTGCACGCGGACCTCACGCGGCAGCAGGAGATGGGGCGCCATCCGTTCAGGGGATTCACGCTCTTTTTCAGCAATTCCTTCCTGTTCGGGATCGGGCTATTCATTTTCCTCTACGTGTCGATGGGGGCGTTCGTCTATTTCGGCCTCAAGAACCTGATGGAGCCGTACGACGAAGCGACCCGCGGGCAGATGTGGGCGCTGATCGACCTCACCGTGAACACGCTGACGATCGTGACCGCGCTGTTCGTGACGGGCCGGATAGCGCCCCGGCTCGGCATGGCGAAGACGCTCGCGCTCGTGCCGGCGGCGATCGTCGCCGGTTTCCTGGCGATTGCGGTGGCGCCGTTGCTCGCGGTCGTCATCGGCCTTGAAATCGCCAAGCGCGCCGGTGACTATGCCATTACGCGTCCCGGCCGCGAGATGCTGTTCACCATCGTCGACCGCGAAATGCGCTTCAAGGCGAAGCCGGTGATCGATATCGTCATCTACCGCGGCGGCGACGTCGTCTGGGGCTGGGCTTTCACCGGGCTGACGACGGTGGTCGGCCTGGGGCTGACCGGCGTCGCGCTGGTCGGGGCCTGTCTCGCCGGCGCGTGGACCGCGGTCGCGCTTTTCCTCGGGCGCAAGTACGATCGCGCGGTCGACGAGGCCGCGCCGGCCGCGGCCGACTACCGGGAGGAGACTTTGCATGACGCGAAACGCGTGGATCTGTGACGCCATCCGGACGCCGATAGGGCGTTACGGCGGCGCGCTGTCATCCGTGCGCACCGACGATCTCGGTGCCATTCCGCTGCGCGAGCTGCTGCAGCGCAACCCGAGCCTGCCGCCCGAGGCGATCGACGACGTGATCCTCGGCTGCGCCAACCAGGCGGGCGAGGACAACCGCAACGTGGCGCGCATGTCGTCGCTGCTTGCCGGCCTACCGGCGTCGGCGCCGGGTGCGACCGTCAACCGCTTGTGCGGCTCAGGGCTGAACGCGGTCGGCAATGCCGCGCACGCGATCAAGTGCGGCGACGCCGAAATCGTGCTCGCGGGCGGAGTCGAATCGATGTCGCGCGCGCCATTCGTGCTGGCGAAGGCGACCAGCGCGTTCGATCGCAACGCGGAAATCTACGACACCACGCTCGGCTGGCGCTTCGTCAATCGCGAGCTGGAGAAGCAGTACGGTACGGACTCGATGGCGGAAACGGCCGAGAACGTGGCCGACGAGTACGGCATCTCGCGGGCGCACCAGGACGCGTTCGCGCTGCGGAGCCAGCAGAAGGCGGCCGCCGCGATATCCGCCGGCCGGCTCGCCGAGGAGATCGTCGGCGTGCGCGCGCCGCAGCGGCGCGGCGAGCCGGTGCTCGTGGACACGGACGAGCACCCGCGGCCGGATTCGAGCATCGAGGCGTTGCAGAAACTCAAGCCTATCGTGCGGGCCAACGGCACCGTGACCGCCGGTAACGCCTCCGGCATCAACGACGGCGCCTGCGCGCTGCTCATCGCCTCGGACGGCGCACTCGATCGCCATGGCCTCACGCCGATAGCACGCATTCTCGCCTGGACGGCCGCGGGCGTGGAGCCTCGCGTGATGGGCATCGGTCCGGTGCCGGCATCGCGCAGGGTGCTGCGCCTTGCCGGCCTGCAGGTCGGCGACATGGACGTGATCGAGCTGAACGAGGCTTTCGCGGCGCAAGGCCTCGCGGTGCTGCGCGGTCTCGGCGTTCCCGACGACGCGGAGCACGTCAACCCGAACGGGGGCGCGATCGCGCTCGGCCATCCGCTCGGCATGTCGGGCGCCCGGCTGGTGACGACGGCGGCCCGGGAACTCGAGCGGCGCGGCGGACGCTACGCACTCTGCACGATGTGCATCGGCGTCGGGCAGGGGATCGCGATGGTTATCGAACGGGCGGCGTGAAGCTCGTGGCATCCGACAAGAGGCTGCAGGAGATCGCGGAGGGCATCCGCAACCGGCGCACCGTGAAGCTGTTCCTGCAGCGGCCGGTGAGCCGGGAGCTCGTGCTCGATGCCATCGAGGTGGCGCGCTGGGCGCCGAATCACCACGTCACCGAGCCCTGGCATTTCTACGTGCTCGGCCCCGACAGCATCCGCGAGGCCGTCGAGCTCACGCGCACCGTCACGACCGAACGCAAGGGCGAGAAGATGGGCAATTTCAAGGCGGCTTCCGCCGCGGAGCGGCCCGGCTGGCTGGTCGTCACCTGCCGCGTCACAGACGACGAGTTGATGCAGCGCGAGGATTACGCGAGCTGCGCCTGCGCCATCCAGAATTTCATGCTTTACCTGTCCGCCGCCGGCGTCGCCTCGAAGTGGTCCACGGGCCCGATCACCCGGGATGACCGCTTCCTGCGCCTGCTCGGGATCAATCCCGGGGAGGAATTCGTGGTCGGGCTGATCTGGTACGGCTACGCCAAGGTCACACCCGGGCAGCGGCGCAAGGACGTCGCCGAAATCGTCACGGAGCGCCCGTAGAGCCGCGGACCGCCGCGCACGGGCGGCCCGCGATACCTCGGATGTGCGCGCCGCGCCTCGTGCGCTGCGCCCTAGAAGGCCAGGTACAGAATCAGCCCGACCAGCGCCGCCGCGTACACCGCGCCCAGCACCAGCACGCCCGGTTCGATCTTCGTGTGTGAGTTATCGTTCACGACTCACCTCGACTGCGCCAGCGCCGGCGCCGCCTCCCAGCCGCCGCCCAGCGCCTTGTAGATGGCCACGACCGACGTGTTCAGCTCCGTCTGCGCGGTAGCCACGGCATCCTCCGCTTCGAGCACGGTGCGCTCCGCGTCCAGCAGGCGCAGGAAATCGATCGCACCCTCGCGGTAGCGGATACGCGCGAGCTCCGCGGCGCGGCGCGATGCCGCCGCCTGGTCCAGGAGCGCGGCCAGGCGGTCCTGGTTCTGCGCGTAGGCCACGAACGCGTTTTCCGTTTCTTCCAGCGCGCGCAATACGGTCAGCTCGTAGAATGCGAGCGCCCCGTCGGCCTGTGCTTCGGAGGCACGCAGCCGCGCCTGCACGCTGCCGAGGTCGAAGGCCGCCCAGCTCAGGACCGGCGTGACGCTCCAGGCTTCGGCGGCCGAGTCCCCGATCTGGCCGGCATCACCGGTCACGAACCCGATGAAGCCGCTGACGGACAGCCGCGGGAACAGGTCCGCGGTTGCCACGCCGACGCGCGCCGTTGCCGCCGCGAGCTGGCGCTCCGCAACCCGGATGTCCGGGCGGCGCCGCAGCAGGGACTCCGGATCGCCGATAGCCAGGGGATTCGTGAACGATTCGCTGATCGCGTCCGAATCCCGCCCGGCCGCGAGCTCCAGCGTGCCGGGCCGCTGCCCGAGCAGCACAGCCAGCCGGTGCCGGGCAGCGCGCTGCGCGACGATCAACGGCGGCAGGCTCGCTTCGATTGCCGCCAGCCGCGCTTGCGCGCTCGCGAGATCGAGCTCGGTGCCGCGGCCCAGCTCGTAGCGGACGCGCGTCAGGCGCACGGTTTCCTTCTGGTTGTCGCGGTTGGCGACGGCGACCTCGTAACGGCGCTCCGCGCCGCGCAGCTCGAGGTAGTTGCGTGCGACCTCCGCCGCCACGCTCACCTGTGCGGCATGCAGGTTTGCGCGTGCGGCTTCCGCATCCGCGCGCGCGGCTTCCACGGCGCGGCGCACCCGGCCGAACAGGTCGATCTCCCAGAACGCATCGAAGCCCGCGTCGTACGTCTCCGTCAGGAACGGTTCGTCACCGAAGCCCGGCTGCTGCGCCTTCTGTCGGTGATACGCGCCGGCGGCGGTCACCTCCGGGAGACGATCGAGCGATTGGTCGTCGAAGATCGCCCGCGCCTCGCGCAGCCTGGCAGCCGCGATCGCGACGTCGAGGTCGTTGGCGAACGCGCGTTCGATGAGATCGTCCA
>CBFGSB010000174.1:0-6311 GCA_965651325.1 uncultured Chromatiales bacterium
GCCCAAAGGGCCCGTCGGGAGCCATTGCCCCAAATACCCCCCGCCGCCCCCACCGCCCGCGTCAACAAAGCACCCACGCCTACAGCTCACGCGAACAGCGGCGCGCCCAAGCGCAGCCTCAAACAAGTCGTGGTAGCATCGCCGAGCTTTTCGTTCGTGGGAGCCGGCGTGCCTTTACCACCGTTGTTGCAGCAGTCGCTGCGCCTGCCCGTCATCGCGGCGCCGATGTTCATCGTGTCCGGCCCGGAGCTCGTGCTGGCGCAGTGCAAGGCCGGGATCGTCGGGTCGTTTCCGGCGCTGAATGCGCGGCCGGAATCGATGCTGGACGAGTGGTTGTCGCGGATCACGTCGGAGCTTGCGGCGTTCAGGAAGGAGAACCCGTCGCTGGCGGTGGCGCCGTTCGCGGTCAACCAGATCGTGCATGCGAGCAACGATCGGCTGGAGCGCGACCTGGAGACCTGCGTGAAGCACCAGGTGCCGATCGTGATTACGAGCCTGCGGCCGCCGGCGGAGGTGGTGGCGGCGGTGCAGTCGTACGGCGGGATCGTGTTGCATGACGTCATCAACGTGCGGCACGCGGAGAAGGCGCTGGAGCAGGGGGTGGACGGGATCATCGCGGTGTGCGCCGGCGCGGGTGGGCATGCCGGGCGGTTGAGCCCGTTCGCGCTGGTGAAGGAGATCCGCTCGTTTTACGACGGCACCATCGTGTTGTCCGGCGCCATCAGCTGCGGCAACGACGTGTTGGCGGCGCAGGCGATCGGGGCGGATCTCGCGTACGTCGGGACGCGCTTCATTGCGTCGGTCGAAGCGAATGCGTCTCCGGAGTACAAGGAGATGATCGTCGCGAGTCGCGCCGCCGATATCGTGTACACGTCGCTGTTCAGCGGTGTGCACGGCAGCTACCTCAGGGGCAGCATCGAGAAGGCGGGGCTGGACCCGGACAACCTGCCGGAGGGCGACAAGAGCCGCATGGACTTCGCCAAGGCCGGCGGCTCGAAGCTCAAGGCCTGGCGTGACATCTGGAGCGCAGGGCAGGGCGTCGGCTCGGTCAACGACGTGAAGAGCGTGGCCGAGATCGTCGAGCGCATGGCGCGGGAATACGAAGGCGCGCGCTTGCGGCTCTGCTCGCCCTGACGTCTCGCGCTACAAGCTCTCCAGCACCGACCAGATGTCGTCGATCGCGGCTTCGTGCTCCGCTTTCATCAGGCAGGAACGCAGGCAGGTGACGGCGGGCGCGTTCATGTGCAGCTCCGGGCGGTAAGGCGCGACCATCGCCGCCGGCAACTCGATCAGTGCGAGGTGCAGCTCTTTGGCCGCTGCGCGTGCGAACACCTCGTGGGCGCGTGCGCTCGCCGATTGCGCGTCGGGAGCGGCCGCGCCGAACACCACGATGTCCAGCTCCGGCGGCGCCAGCGTGAAGTAGCCCGGGCTGCTCGCTACGCGTTGCCAAAGGTCGCGCGCCGCGCGCAGTGAGCTGTCGAGTCCCGCTGCGAACTCGCCGCCGGCTGTGAGCGGCAGCAGCTTCTGCGTCGCCCACAGTGCGACCGCTGCCGCACCCGGCCGCGAGCACTCCAGGCTGATCTCGCCGAGATGCAGCTCCGCCGACGAGAAGTACGTGTAGGGCGAATCGTGCCGGTACAGCGCGCCCACAGAAGGATCGCGGAACAGCACGCAGCCGCAGCCATAGGGCTGCAAACCGTGCTTGTGCGGGTCGACGACCACCGAATCGGCCTCGGCGATGGCGGCGAATGCGCGCTTCGCCTCGGCGCCGGTCTCCGACGCGAGCGTGAAATAGCCGCCGTAAGCGGCATCGACGTGGACCCGGAAGCCGCAGGTTTCGCGCAGCGCGAGGATCTCCGGCAGCGGATCGACGGCACCGACCCCGGTGGTCCCGAGCGTCGCGACGACGGTGCCGACATTGCCTGCCTGGAGCAGCGATTCCAGTGCGTGCAGGTCCATGCGCCCGTCCGGCCCGGCCGCCACGCTCTCGAACCCGAGCTGCAACACCTCGCTGATCCGCGCGTGCGTGTAGTGCGCCTGCGCGGAGGCCACGACCGTGCGCCCGGGGGCGAGGCGCCCCGCGACCCAGAGCGCCTCGAGGTTGGCCATGGTGCCGCCGCCGCACAGGTGCCCCAGCGACTCCGGCAGCCCGAACATGCGCGCCAGCTCGGCCACGCATTCCTTTTCCATCGCGGAGCTGGCGCGCCCGCCGTCCAGTGCGTGGTTGTTCGGGTTGAGCCAGAGCGACAGCGCGTAGGCGAGGCGCGCGACGGGGTGCGGCGGCTTCAGCATCTGCCCCGCGTAGCGCGGGTGGTGATAGGGGAAGTTGTCCTGCATGCGCGTGGCGACCGCCTGCAGCACGTCGGCGATCGCGGCCGTATCGTGCTCCGGTGCAAGCGGCGGCAAAGCGTCGAAGCCGCTGGCGAGGGTGTCCAGCGCCTGCTTCAGGGCATCGAGCTCGCGCGCGTCGATCATTGGCGGCGGATTACAGCGTGGATTGCGGGCGAATCGGTGAGCCGTCAAAAAAGCGTGACAACCTGAACGGCGAGAGATCGATCCCGGTGCCCTTGCCCGTTAGCATCCCGGCGAGCGCGTAGCCGGCGCCGGGTCCGAGGCCGAAGCCGTGGCCGCTGAACCCGGTGGCGATGTAAAAACCCGGCAGGCGCTCGTCCTCGCCGATTACCGGGACGACGTCGGGCGTCGTTTCGACCATGCCGGCCCAGGCTTCGACGATCTCGACGCCCTTGAGCTCCGGAAACATCTCGCCGATGTTGGTTCTGATCTTGCGCAAAACCCACGGGGCCGGCACGGGATCGAGCACGCGCACGGTCTCGAACGGGGATGGCGCGTCCAGCGCCCAGCGCCTCGGCAGCTTCAGCTCGTCGAAGAACGCGCGGCCCAGGGAAAGGCGCAGCACTTTCCACTCCTGCCGGAGCGCCGGCAGGAACTTGAAACCGTAGCGCAAGGTCGACGGCGTGATCGGGTGCAGGAGGATGGAACCGTGCGCCACGGTGTAGCCTCCGTCCTGCCGGCGGCGGATGCCGAGCTTCTCGTCGAACAGGTCACCGTTGAGGATGCGGGCCGCGGGAGCCGTCCGCACCACGTTGCCCTGCACCCTGAGCTGTGGCACCGCGATGCCGAGCGAACGGCAGAACAGCGACGTCCACGCGCCGGCAGCGCAAAGCACCGCCGAGGTGCGGATGGTGCCGTGCTCCGTGACGACGCCCGACACCTTGCCGCCTGCCGTCTCGATGCCGCGTACGGCGCAGGCGGTCAGCACGGTCGCCCCGGCCCGTGCCGCCGCGCGCGCGATTGCCGGCGCGGCCTTGTGAGGCTCGGCCCGGCCGTCGCTGGCGGTGTAAAGGGCCCCGACCCAGCGCGAAGAACCGCCGGTGACCTGTTCATCGAGCTCCGCGCCCGTGATGACCCGCGTGTCGAGGCCGAAATCCTTTGCAGAGTTGATCCATTCCGCGTAGGTCTCGAGCTCCGCGTCGCTGCGCGCCGCGAACAGGCAGCCGCCTTCCGTGAAACCCACGTCCTCGCCGATTTCCGCTTCGAGGCCGCGCCAGATGCGCATGCTCTCGATCATCATCGGCAGCTCGCGGAGGTCGCGCCCCTGCTGGCGCACCCAACCCCAGTTGCGCCCGGACTGCTCGCCGGCGATATGGCCCTTTTCGCACAGCACGACGTCGACGCCTTGCTTTGCCAGGAACCATGCAGTGGAGACACCGACGATGCCGCCGCCGATGATCACGACATCAGCGGTCGCGGGACAACCCTCGGGCGGTGTAAGCGGCCTGTTCCAGGTCCGGGAGACTGTGTCTTTTTGTATCGTGGTATCCAGGGGAAATTGACCTGGCCGTTGCCAGTTAGTCTAATGCCGTATCGCAATCGAACAAGTATACCTGCGAGGTCCAGCCCGATGTTCACAGAATCCATCATGCGAAGCGTGACCCTCACCGGGGGTGCCTTGTTGCTGGCCACATTGCTGCTGTCCTCGGGCCCCGCGGCGGCGCAGGACGACGGCGGGGCGGCCGCGGCCCTGGACGCGGCGATCGCGGGCGAGCACCGCAGCGCCGAGAACCGGGCGCGCGACCGCTACCGGCACCCTAAAGAGACGCTGCTGTTTTTCGGCTTCCGCCCCGACATGACGGTCGTGGAGATGCTGCCCGGCGGTGGGTGGTACACCGAGATCCTCGCACCCGCGCTGAAGGAGCACGGCAAGCTGTACGCGGCGCACAACGGGATGAACGCCGGCGCGTATTCCCGCCGCAGCCTGGGTTCGTTCCTGGCGAAGATCGGCGCCGCCCAGGACGTCTACGGTGACGTGACGGTCACGACCCTGGCTTTCCCCTACGAGCTCGAAGTGGCGCCCCGCGGCACGGCCGATCTCGTGGTCACGTTCCGCAACGTGCACAACTGGTACGGCAACGACGCGCCGTACGACACCGTCACCCTCGGATTCCAGGCGATGTACGACGCACTCAAGCCGGGCGGCGTGCTGGGCGTCGTCGATCACCGCTGGCCGGATCCCGAGACCTGGGAAAGCCACGTGGACAGCGGCTACGTGTCGCCGGAGCGCACGATCGAGTTCGCCGAGTCCGTCGGTTTCCGATACGTCGGCAGTTCCGACGTCAACAGCAACCCGAAGGATACGCACGACCACCCGAGCGGGGTCTGGACGTTGCCGCCGACGCTCACGCTCGGGGACGAGGATCGCGAGAAGTACCTCGAGATCGGCGAGTCGGACCGCTTCACCATCAAGTTCGTCAAGCCGGAAGCCGGAGCCGCGGAATAACGGGCGCGGCATGCGCACCGTATACGCGCTGCTGGGTGCCGCGCTGCTGGCCGGATGCGGCGCGCAGGAGGTGCTGGTCCCGAAGAGCGGCGAGCCGCCGCCGGCAGTGGATTTTTCCGGGCTCTGGGACCTGCGCACCGACCCCGCCGCGGAGCGCCGTCGCCTGAACGACGCGATCCGGCGCACGGACGGCATCGACAGCGATGCCATCCTGCAGCCGTCCGACGTGCGGCGCGACGGCTACGTACGGCGCAATCACGGCGGTCTCGTGCACGTGTTCCTGGAGCACGGACGACGGCTGAAGGTCACACAGACGGACAACGCCATCTTCATCAGCTTCGATCGCGCCGTGGTGGAGGAATTCCGGTTCGGCGAAAACCGCATGGTGTCGGTAGGGCCCGTCCGCGCCGCGCGCGTCTCGGGCTGGGAGGGCGACGCCTACGTCGTCGAGACGCTCGACCGAAACGGCATGAAGCTCACCGAACGCTTCGAGCTTGCCGACGACGGAGAGACGCTGCGCCGCACCATCACCCTGAGAGCGCGGAATCGTAAAGACTCGGTCACCCTCGTGCAGGAGTTCGATCGCGCGAGTTCGGCTTTGTAAGCGTCTCTACTTCGGATCCGGTAACAGCTCGTACTCGGTCATCTCCGCCCGCACGTGCACCTTGCCATCGCGGCGCTGCTCGATGACCACGGGCAGGTAGTCCAGTTCCTCCGCGCACCACAGCACCGTCACGCGCGAGGAGTTCTTCTCGCCATGCTGGATGCCGATCACCTCGAACGTGCCAAAGGGCACCTTGATCGTCCGCGAGCCGATGTTCTTCACCTCGAGATACTTGAGCTCGTCGCCATCCAGCATCACGTAAGCTTCCTGCGCGCCGCCGGCGAGCAGGTCCAGCATGAGCTGGTACTGGATCGACACGCGGTCGTGCACCCGGCCGTTCAGCTCGAAAACGATCGGCTCGTCGTTGACCGTGCCTTCGACACGGTGCTCGGCCCATTTGAAATCGAAGGCAACGGCCTGGTCCTTCCTCGAAAGCGTGTCGACGGAACGGTATCGCTCGGGACGCACGCCGTGCTCATCGACCAGGAAATATGAGCTTTCCTGGATCGTGCCGCGTGCAAACATTTTCGTGATCCCGACCGGCTTGATCACGGAGTTCGCCATGAAACCGGGACCCACGGCGGTCACGACGGTGGAGAGCTTCCCGTTCAGGACCGAAATCTCGAGGTTGTATTCCGCGCGGTGCGGCTTCAGCGTCGCCGGCTGCGGACCTGCCGTCACGTTCAGCACGGGCAGCAGCAACAGCGGGAGTCCCACGAGTGCCGAGGCGCGGCGCACGTCAGCGGCTTTTTTTCGCATGCCCAAGCGCCTCCTCCGACGCGGCCATGAGCGACATGATCGACCCCTGCATGGCCAGCCGGTACTCCTCGATGCCGTCGAGCGGCGTGTCCGCCGGGACAGGCAGCGGTTCGCCGACCGCGAGCACGACGCGCGCGAAGGGCTTCGGAA
>CBFGSB010000175.1:0-6288 GCA_965651325.1 uncultured Chromatiales bacterium
GGAAACCGTGAGCGTTGCCGTCAACGACGGGAACGGCGGCATCACCACCCGATCGCACGATTTCTGGGTGTCGCGATACGGGCCGATCGTAGAGCTTCCGGGACTCGCGTGGAGCAACGATAAGGCTTTCGCGCTGCGTGACGCGAATGACGACAACGACCGCACCGTCGCGACGTGGCACGCGATGAATCGTGCCCGGTCACTCGACGAGCTGGAGCTGGCGATCACCACGATTCTCGGGCTCCCCTGGGTGAATACCCTCGCGGCCGATGCGGACGGCAACACGCTCTATACCGACGTCACCGTCGTTCCCAATGTTACCCGTGCACAGCAGGAGTCCTGTATTGCGGCGCCTTACAAGCCGCTGGTCGAGGAGCGCGGCCTGTTCGTGCTCAACTCCGGTGCCGCTTGTGAGTGGAACGTCGACCCGGCCGCTCCCCAGCCCGGTATTTTCGCCGGCAGCGACCTGCCGGTGCTGCGCCGCACGGACTTCGTGCAGAACTCGAACAACAGTGCGTGGATGACGAACCCGGACGCGCCGATGACAGGCTTTGCGCCCATCGTGAGCGACGAAAACTCGCTGCTCTGGGACCGTACCCGCATCGGCATCAGCCAGCTCCGGGCGCGGTTGGCCGGCGAGGACGGTTTGCCCGGCAATCGCTTCGATGCCGAAAAGCTGAAGGCAATCGCCTTCAGCAACCGCTCGTACCTCGGCTCCCTGTTGCGCGAGGACCTGCTGGCCGTGTGCGAGGACACCGCCTCCGTGGAGCTCGATGGCCAGCAGGTCGACATCGAAAAAGCCTGTGCGGATTTCAGGAGCTGGGACGGGCACGGGAATCTCGAGAGCACCGGGTATCCGCTCGCAACTGCATGGCTGCTGAACCTGGAAATGCTGGAAGGAATCTGGCGCGTGCCCTTTTCCGCGGAGGACCCGGTGCACACGCCGCGCGGCATCGACCTCGGCGATCCGGCCGCGGTCGAGCGGGTGCGCGTAGAGCTCGCACGCGCCGTGCTGGCATTGCGCGAGGCGGGCATCGATGCGAGCCGTCCCTGGGGCGAGATACAGGGAATCGAGCGTAATGGCCGGCGCATCCCGATACATGGCGGCCGGGACGTCTACAACGCGGTAGTCGCCGAAGAGGCGGACGGGCTGGCGAACGTCACGTTCGGTACGAGCTACGTCCAGGTAGTGGAGTTCGACGACGACGGTCCGAATGCAACTGGATTTCTCACGTACTCGCAGTCCACTGATCCGGCCTCGCCGCATTTCGCGGACCAGGCGCCGCGTTTCTCCGCTCTCGACTGGATCGTGCAGCCCTTCACTGATGCGCAGATCGAGGCCGACCCTCAGTACACGACAATCACGATTGCTGAGTGAGTTGTCATGAAGCGTCGCGAACCGGGAACGTCAATAACCACATTTCACAGAAACCACGGGAATCAAGCATCACCCACGAAAGCGCACGGCGCAGTCGGGAAAGGAAGGAAGAGCATCATGTCGTTCAAACCCAATTCAGTCTTGAGCATGGCAGCCCTGTTGCTGTCGACCACCGCGATGGCCCAGGCGCTTCCGTCGGAAGAACCCGTGCGGAACCGGTCACAAGACGTACCGCGTCAGCTCGAAGAGATCGTGGTAACGGCGCAGAAGCGCGAGGAATCGCTGCGAGAGGTGCCGATTTCGATAACCGCTTTTACCCGGGAAGACATCCAGGAGGCCGGAATCAAGAGCGTGTCGGACATCGCCGATCTCACGCCGAGCCTGGTCTTCAACGAGTATCTCGATATCTATACCAACGTGACCATTCGCGGCATTGGCGCGCTCGGCGGCAGCCAAAGCACCTTCGCGATGTATCTCGACGGTTTCGAGGTGACCGGCGGAAGCGCCGTAAACCTGGTGAGCGGCCTTGCCGACCTGGAGAGAATCGAAGTGCTGCGCGGTCCGCAAGGCACGACGTTCGGGCGCAACATCACGGCCGGTGCGATCAACATGACCAGTGTCGCGCCGGACTATGAACTGTCGGGCCAGGCAGCGCTGGAGATTTCCGATTTCGGCGGGCTGGAAGGCCACGCGGCGGTCAATATCCCGCTCTACGAAGATGTCGCTGCCATCAGGATCTCCGGGTTCAGCCGTCACAGCGACGGCTGGGTCAAGAACACCGGCTCGGCCGGCGATGATGCCGACTCGGACAAGTACGGCTTCCGTGCAGCGTTGCGCGTGGAGCCGAGTGAACGCCTGACCTGGGACACGTCGCTCGCCTACCAGAAGCTGGAACAGGGACGCTCGAACTTCGTAACGGACGGCGTTTTGATCGGGGCCCTCCTGTCCGTCAAGGACATCATCGATTTCGGGTTCGGGCTGGTGCCGCCGGGATCGATCCCGGCCGGCGCCACTCCCTACTTTCCCGGCCAGAACACGGAAATCCAGACGAACACCCCGGCCAACCTGACCTGGGACAGCCTGATGGCGACCAACCGCATTCAGTACGACCTGGGTGCATTCTCCCTGGTTTCGGTTTCGGGCTATATCCGCAATGAACTCAATAACATCCGGGACGGCGACAACAGTGACTTCGACCTCTTCAACGAGGGAACGACGGACGGCGAGAACGAGTTCTGGAGCACGGAGCTGCGTGCGCAGTCAAATGGCGACGATCGCTTGAACTGGGTGGGCGGGGTGTATGCGGCGGGCTCGGAGGGCAGCAGTCACTATTTCGTCAGGACCGGAACCGAGGCAGAGCTGCTCACGCATTATCCGAGCGCCCTTTCCGGTTTGCCTTTCGATGCCTCCCTGCTGCCGAACAACACCCGCATAGTCGGCAATTTCTCCGGCGACGAAGCGCGCTCGTATGCCGTCTTCGCCGAAGCGGATTACGAGGTCGTCGACAGGCTTCACCTGGCGCTCGGTATTCGCGGGAACCGGGATGAAATCAGCGAGTTCATCACCGATGCCGTGAACCTGGGAGCGGACGAATTCGGTATGCTGACCGGTGTCCCGACCCCCGATGACGCAAAGGAAACCTCGTCCGAGGAAGTCACCTGGCGCGGAACGCTGCGCTACGAAATGAGTGAGGCCGCCAATGTGTACGGGACGGTGTCGAAAGGCTATCGCGCCGGCGGCCTGCAACTCAACAATCCGTTCAAACCGGATTACGGTGCGGAAACGATCATCAATTACGAGGTCGGGCTGAAAGCTCTCCTTTTCGATCGCCGCCTCAGCATCAACACCGCGGCATTCGTCATGGATTGGACGGATATCCAGATTGTCACCACTGACAGGACCAACAACCAGTCTTTCACCGACAACGCCGGCGGGGCCAAAGCCAAGGGGTTCGAGGTCGACGCGCAGGCTCTTCCGCTGGACAGCTTGACGCTCACGGCAGGCTTGAGTTTCGTCGATACGGAGATCACGGACTTTATCGATTCGACCGGGCTCGACCGGTCCGGAACCGTGCTGCCCGCCGCGCCGGAATGGCACGTCAACCTGAGCGCGCACTATCAAAGGCCGCTCTTTGCCGATACCGACGGCTTTATCCGGGCCACCTGGATTTACAGCGACAAGCAACTGGAAGGCCTGGTCGACGGCGCCACCGAGCTGCAGTTCATCGACAGCTATGAGCGGGTCGACCTGCGCGTTGGCCTGGAATCCGATCGTTGGCGGATCGAAGCCTTCGCGGACAACGTGTTCGACGAGATTTACGGCTCGTCCATTCTTCTCAACGGCTATTCGCTGTCGGGTGCGGAGATCACTTCCATGCCGCGCCTTTACGGCATAAAGGGCACCGTGACGTTCTGAGCCGGGTTGGCGCGACGGGCATGAGCACTATCGGAAAACGACGACGTACCGCGCGGGCGGTTTGGCTCAAGGTGCATCTGTACCTCGGCCTGTTCGCCGGCGCGGTACTGGCCCTGCTCGGCGTGACCGGGAGCATTCTCGTCTTCGAGCACGGGATCGACCGGCTGCTCAACCCCGAGCTTGCCGTATCCACGCCCGGTGCCGGCCGCGTTTCTCCCGATGCGATCGTCGCGGGCGTCGAAAGCCTGTACGGCGTGCGGCCGTACTATCTCGAAGCACCGACCGAGGAGGGGCCGTACGTGGCCTTCGTCGCTCCCCCCGGCGCTTCCGGGATACGCGCTATCCCGGTCGATCCCGTGGACGGGCGCATGCTCACGGACAGGGAGTGGGGCGGCTACTTAACCTCCTTCGTCCGCGAGTTGCATACCAACCTGTTTCTCGGCACAGCGGGAACCTACACCGTGACCGCGGTCGCCGTTCTCGCACTCGTCAGCATTCTTACGGGCGTGTACCTGTGGTGGCCGCGAGCGGGCATGCTGCGGCGCGCGCTGACCATCAACTGGCGCCGGCATGCGCCGACGCTCAATTTCGAGATCCACCGCCTGAGCGGTTTCTATCTCGGTATTGCCCTGTTCGTGATTTCGTTGTCCGGCGTTTACCTGGCGATGCCGGAGCCGGTGACGGCGGCCGTCGGCGCCGTCTCGGACACGTCACCGTGGCCGGCGGAGGTGCCCTCCGTGCCGCCACTGCCGAATGCCACGCCAGTATCGCTGAGAGACGTCGCGAACGCCGTCGAGCAACACACGCCGGCCGCCGCGATCACGGGCTATCTACTTCCCGGAGACGCCACCGGGTCCTATGCCGTCTATTACCGCGATCCGTCGGAGCCCTACAGCCGTTACGGACGCAGCGCGCTGTGGATCCACCAGTACACCGGCAAGGTAGTGGCCGCGCGCCCGTACCTGGAAGCAGGTGCCGGTGACCGGTTCCTGCTCACCCAGGTGCTGCTGCACAACGGACAGGCGCTCGGGCTGTTCGGCCGGTTGCTCGTGTTCGTCGCGGGAATTGCGGTGCCGGTTATGTACGGCACGGGGTTCTATCTTTGGTGGAAGCGGCGCCGCCGTGCCCGGAAGGCCGTGACCCGGGCGGCGGCGGCGTGAGTGCGACGGCCCCGGCACCGGCGCGCCACACCCGCCGCGAGCTGTTCCTGCTGGCGCTGACCGAGGCCTGGGAGCGCTTCAGCTACTACGGCGTGCGCGGCCTGCTGGTGCTCTTTCTCACCGCGTCGGCGACGACCGGCGGCATGGAGTGGAGTGCCGAGTCGTCGCTGCGCCTGCTGGGCTGGTTCGCCGCATTCGTGTACATACTGCCGGTCATCGGCGGGTTGATCGGGGACCGGGTGCTGGGGGCACAGCGGGCCGTGCGCGGCGGCGCGGTAGTGCTCATCGTCGCGTATTCGCTGCTGGCGGCCTCGGCATGGCTGCAGCAGTTGCTCGCCGGGCCGTCGTGCGGCGCCGGCGATGCGGGAGCGGGCCTTGCCTGCACGCTCGCGTCGATCATTCCCGGCGACGGTACCCAAGGGCTGATGCTGGCATCGCTCGCGTTTATCGGGTTGGGGGCGGGGCTGTTCAAACCGAACATCACCGTGCTGGTCGGCGCGTTGTACAAGGATGACGAGCCGGCCCGGGAGAGCGGCTTCCTGGTGTTTTACCTGTTCATGAACCTGGGCGTCGTGCTCTGCGGGTTCGTGATCGGCACGCTGGGCGAGCGCGTCGCGTGGCACTTCGGCTTCCTGGCGGCGGCGGTGGCGATGGTGCTCAGCATGTTCATCTTTTCGAGATCGCGCTCCGGCGCCGCGAGAGCGGCGCTGGTCGCGGCGCGCCCGTCGACCGCGCGTGAGCGCAAGCCTTTGGACCGGCGTGAGCGAGCAGGCATTGCCACCATCGCCATCCTCGGCATATTCGCCACCCTGTTCTGGATCGGGCTCGACCAGACGGCGGGGCTGTTGAACCTCTTTGCTTTCGAGAGCACGGATCGCGAGGTGTTCGGCGTCGAGCTCCCGGCGACCTGGTTCCAGTCGTTGAATCCGCTGTTCATCATCGTCCTCGCGCCGGCCTTCGCGGTCCTGTGGCGCGTGCTTGCCGCGCGCGGCTCCGACCCGCGTACCGAG
Source organism: uncultured Chromatiales bacterium (assembly GCA_965651325.1). Taxonomy (GTDB): domain Bacteria; phylum Pseudomonadota; class Gammaproteobacteria; order Steroidobacterales; family Woeseiaceae; genus IDS-8. Next base: position 5,964 of record CBFGSB010000175.1, read on the forward strand.
TGGAAGTTCGTGCTCGGGCTTTTGGCCATGGCGTCGGCATTCGCCGTGATGAGCATCGCCGGCAGCGCTTCCGCCGCCGGCACGCTGGCGAGCCCGGGCTGGCTGGTCGGCGCCTACTTCCTGCTCACGATCAGCGAGCTCTGTATCTGGACGATTAGCCTTGCGGCCGTGACCCGCCTTGCGCCGGAGCGGCACGCGGGCCTCATCGTCGGCTTGTGGTACCTGGCGATTGCCCTGGGTAGCTGGTGTGCGGGACAGATCGGCGCGCTCGTGGGGCAGATGCCGGTCGCCGACGTCTTTGCGTTGCTGAGCAAGCTGTTCGTCG
>CBFGSB010000176.1:0-6181 GCA_965651325.1 uncultured Chromatiales bacterium
CAGCCGGAGGAGCAGGCGGTAGTGAAGCGCTTCGGCGCCGTCTACGGCATCACCGACCCCGGCCTGCACTTCAAGCTGCCGTTCGGCATCGACACGGTGCAGAAGGTGCCCGTGGAACGCGTGTTGAAAGAGGAGTTCGGCTTCCGCACGCTCGAAAACCCGGGAAATCGCTCTAGCTACAACTACCAGAACTTCCTCGATGAATCGCTGATGCTGAGCGGCGACCTGAACATCATCCGGGTGGAGTGGGTGGTGCAGTACCGCGTCGCAGATCCGATCAAGTTCCTGTACGGCATGCGCGAGCCCGTGAAAACCCTCCGCGACCTGTCCGAGTCTGTAATGCGGCGTGTGGTCGGCAACCGCATCGGCAGCGAGGTACTGACCACCGGCCGGGTGGAAATCGCCAATGAAGCGCGAGGCGAGATCCAGGAGTCGATGGACGGTTTCGACAACGGCATCCACGTCATCACGGTCGAGCTGCAGGACGTCGTGCCGCCCGAGCGGGTGCAGCCGGCCTACAACGACGTCAACAAGGCGCGGCAGGAGCTCGAGCGCATGATCAACGACGCGAATCGCCAGCGCAACGAGGCCATTCCGCGGGCGGAAGGCACCGCCAACCGGATTATCGCGGAGGCCGAAGGCTACGCCACGGAGCGGGTCAATCGCGCGCTGGGTGAAACCGCGCGCTTCAACGCCGTGCTCGCCGAGTACCGCGGCGCGCCGGAGGTGACGCGTTCGCGCCTCTACATCGAGACCCTGCGCGACGTGCTGCCGCGCATCGGTTCCGTGGTGGTGATGGAGGAAGGCCAGGCGCTGCCGCTGCTCAACCTCGGCCCGTCCGACCTTCGGCAGCTTGCGCCCGCGGCCGCGTCAACCACGGAGGAGAACGAGCAATGAACAAGACACTCGTCATCTCCGCCGTCGCCGTCGCGGTGCTGCTGTTCGTCGTCGTCAACTCCGCGTTCATAATCGACGAAGCGGAGCAGGGCATCATCGTGCAATTCGGCGAGCCCATCGGCGGCGTCATCGACGAGCCGGGGCTGCACTGGCGCACGCCGTTCATCCAGGAAGTGCGGCGCTTCGACAAACGCCTGCTCGCCTGGGACGGCGACGTCAGCCAGATCCCGACCCTCGGGCGCGAGTTCATCATCGTCGATACCACGGCGCGCTGGCGTATCGAGGATCCCCTGCAGTTCCTGCGCTCCGTCCGCGACGAACGCGGCGCTCGCGGCCGGCTCGACGACGTCCTCGATTCCGTCGTCCGCGACATCGTCTCCGGCACCGAGCTGGAGGAGATCGTCCGCTCGGCCGACTGGGAGGTCGACATGTCCGGCCTTGCCGAGGAGGAAATCCAGGCACTGCAGCAGCAAACGGACCTGGAAAGCCCGGAACGGGGCCGGGCGCAGCTCGAACGGGAAATGCTCGCATCCGCTTCCCGGCTGATGCCGGGCCTCGGCATCGAGCTCATCGACGTGCGGATCAGGCGCATCAACTACATCGAATCCGTCCGCGAGCAGGTCGAGACGCGCATGATCTCGGAGCGCCAGAGCATCGCCGCGCGGTTCCGCTCGGAAGGGCAGGGCCGCAGCCAGGAGATCCTGGGCGGCATGGAACGGGATTTGCGCCGCATCCGCTCGGAAGCCGAGCGGCAGGCCGAGGAGATCCGCGGCGCGGCGGATGCGGAAGCCACGCGCATCTACGGCGAGGCGTTCGGGCAGGATCCGGCGTTCTACTCGTTTTTCAAGACGCTCGAAAGCTACTCGGCGCTGGACGAGAACGCCACGATCGTGATCGATGCCGATTCCGACTTCTTCCGCTACCTGCAAAGGACGCAGCGCTGACGCTGCGCCGTCCTCTCAGGGCCAGAGCCAGCCGAAGAACCCCGCCGTCAGCAGCGCGTACACGAGGCCGTCGACGATCTCCTTGAACGTCCTCCCCCAGCCGTGCCCGAACCACACGGAGCCCGGGACCGTCGCGCCCGCGTACGCCAGCCATGCCGTCGTGCCCGTCACCTGGAACACCTTCAGGTAGTCGGCGCCGGCGTTCAGCGTCGCGGCGGCCACGTAGGCGACCACGGTCGAGATGACCAGGGTGTAGACGATCCACTGCACGAACTGCTTGCCCATCGCCATGGAGCCATGCGGCACGACGGTCATCATCACGGCCGGGCCTTCCTTGAATTTGGCCTGCCACTCTTCGCCGCGACGCGCCTTGCCGTCGGCGGCATGCGGAATGTTGTATTCGCCCGGCGGCGTGCCGTTCAGTGCCTGCCGCGCCGCCTCTTCGTTCGGCAGCTTGCGCCAGTCGCTGTTGTGCCATTGGACGAGAGTCCATATGAGGCTGCTGGCAATGAAGACGGCGATGGCCGACAGCAGGATGGGTAACCACAACGAGGACAATGACACGATCATATCGATACCCCCTGGGAAGCGCCGGTCGCCCCGGCTTGTTTTGCGGGATTGTAGCCGATTGCCCGCTGCCGCACCGCTATTCGGCCGTTGCGCGCACTTGAGGTAGGATGCCGAAGCAGCCAATCAACCGGGGTACCAATATGAGAGCAATAATCCTGGTCGCGGGCCTGGTGCTCGCCGCGTCGGCACCGGCGTCGCCCGAGTTGCCCGCGGCGTTCTCCGACTCCCTGGAAGAAGCCGTCGAGCAGGGGGAGATTCGCGCCGCCGTCGTCGGGCTGCTGGAAGACGGCGCGACCCGGGTGTACTCCTTCGGCCGGATCGGGCCCGCCAACGAGCAGCCGCCGGCCGGCGATACCGCTTTCGAGATCGGTTCCGTAACCAAGGTATTCACGGCGCTCCTCGCCCAGTCCCAGGTCGAAGCGGAGCGGCTCGACTGGGACGCGCCCCTCTCGGGCTACCTGCGGGATGTCGAATTCGCGAGCGAAGACGTCGCGGCGATCACACTGCGCGAGCTTGCGACGCACACCTCGGGCTTGCCGCGCATGCCGGGCAATTTCGACATCGAAGAGCCGTTGGACCCGTATGCGCATTACGGCCGCGACGACCTGATGGGATGGCTCGCCGCGTACGAACCGGAAGAGCTGCGCAAGGAGTATGCCTACTCGAACCTGGGCATGGGCCTGCTCGGCGTCATCGCCGCCGATGCGGCGGGTAGCGACTACGCCGCCGCGCTATCCGGGTACGTTTTGCAGCCACTCGGCCTTTCGTCCTCCCGGGTCGGCACGGCAGGAGTACCGCCGGAAGGGCTCGCGCGCGGCTACAGCGGCGGCGCCAACATGCCGAACTGGAATTTCCAGGCGCTCGCCGGAGCCGGTGCCATGGTCTCTACCGCCAACGACATGTTGGCGTTCATGCGCGAGAACCTGGACCAGGAGGAGCAGCCGGCGATGCTTGCCGCCATTCGCGAGCCGCAGCCCAACGGTAATACGGCGCTCGGATGGCACCTCGAGCCGGTCGCAGGCGACGACCGCGTCTACTGGCACAACGGCGGCACCGGCGGTTACGCCTCCTTCCTCGCGATCCGGCCGGCAAACCGCACCGGGCTGGTGATTCTCACGGCCTCCACCGAGGCCCAAAAGATCACGCAGCTGGGCCTCGCGCAGGTGACCGGGCGCGAGCTGCAAGCCGACCTGGATCTCGATCCCTACCCGGGGACGTACCGCCTGGGCGCCGGCCTGTCATTATCGATCTTCGTGGAAGACGGGAAGCTGTTCGGGCAGGCGACGGGGCAGGGCGCGTTTCCACTGACGCCCCTGGGCGAGGATACGTTCGCGTTTCCGGCCGCCGACATCCGCATCGCGTTCGAACGCAAGGATGGCGCGCCGGCGCACGAGCTGGCGCTGGTGCAGGGAGGACAGACGACCGTCGCCCCGCGCGTAAGCGAGGAGGAAGGGCCGCGCCGCTACGAGACGATCGAACTGGACCCATCCCTGCTGCCGCAGTATGCCGGCCGCTACGAGCTGCAGCCCGGCGTGATCATCACGATCACGGCGAAAGACGGCCAGCTCTATGCCCAACTCACCGGCCAGCCGGCATTCCCGGTGTTTCCCTACGAGGAAGACGGCTTCTACTTCACGGTCGTAGATGCACAACTCCGGTTCGAGCGCGCTGAAGGCGGCGCGGTGGAAAGCGTCGTCCTGCACCAGGCCGGCGCCCGGCGCGCACCGCGGATCGACTGATTCGGGAACGGCGTCCAGTAGAGTGGCAAAACGCCTCGTCAAGAAGTACCGTACCAAGCGGGCATTCAAATGGCTCAAGCGGCATCTCGTCCCGTTACCGGTGCGGGCGCGCAAGACGCAACGCCGCTGGCGCCGCAAGGACCGGCAAAGCTGGCCCCCCGACGGCGCGGATCCCGTTCGCGGCCTGCACCAATACGAGTACAGCCTGCTGTCGCAGAATGGCGAGGACGGCATCCTCCGGTTCCTGTTCTCGGAAATCGGATTCGAGTCCCGCCGTTTCGTCGAATTCGGGTTCGGCGCGCACCAGTGCAACAGCCTGCGGCTGATCCTGCACGAAAATTTCACAGGGCTCCTGATGGACGGCTCACGAGAAAACTGCGAATTCTTCCGCATTGCCGCGGCGAAGCGGGGCATCTCGGGCGTCGACGCGGTCTGCACCTTTCTCACCCGCGAAAATCTCGATGAGCTCATCCTCGCGCACGGCGTGTCGGGTGAGATCGACTTCCTGTCCCTCGACGTCGACGGCAACGACTACTGGTTCTGGGAAACCCTGCAAAGCATTTCGCCGCGCGTGGTCTGCATCGAGTACAACGCCGGTATCGGGTCCACGCTGTCCTGGACGGTGCCCTACGACCCGCAGTTCGAGCGCTTCGCGAAGCACCCGAGCGGCTTCTTTCACGGAGCCTCGCTCACGGCCATGGAAAAGCTCGGCAAGCGCAAGGGCTATCGGCTGGTCGGCTGCGATTCGACCGGCACCAACGCCTTTTTCCTGCGTGACGACGTCGCGGCGCCGCGTATCCCGACGCTCTCCGCCGCAGACGCCTACCGTCCCCACGGCAACTGGCTCGGACGCGGCTTTTCGGAGCAGGAGCAACTCCAGATTATGCAAACCCTCCCGTACGTCGAGGTCTAGTCCGATCAATCGATACCTTTTCATTTGCCTGCCGCTCCTCGGCGCCTTGCCCGCGTGGGGCGCCGCGGACGAACCGGGCACGCTTGACGAAATCGTCGTCACCGCCACGCGCATGGAAGCGAGCGTCGGCGACGTTGCGCGTTCCATCTCGCTCGTCCAGAAAGACCGCATCCAGAACGCGACCCAGCAGCTCGGGCTCGGCGAAGCACTTGCCGGCGTGCCGGGGCTTTACATGCAGAACCGCTACAACTTCTCGCAGGACCTGAGCATCTCGTTGCGCGGCTTCGGCGCGCGCGCGAGCTTCGGGATCCGCGGCATCCGCGTGTACGTCGACGGCATTCCGGAAACCCTGCCCGATGGGCAGGCGCAGGTCGACAGCATCGACCTGGGATCGGCGGAGAGCATCGAAGTGCTGCGCGGCCCCGCTTCGTCGCTCTACGGCAATGCTTCGGGCGGCGTCATCGCGATCGAGACCGAGCTCGGCGACACCGCGCCCTGGGTCGAGGCGAGCCTCGCCCGCGGCGAGCTCGGCTTCGAGCAGTACGGGGTCAAAACCGGCGGCTCCTGGCAAAAGGTGAACTACCTGTTCAACGTCTCGCACCAGCAGATCGACGGCTACCGCGAGCATTCCTTTGCCGAGGGCAGCCTGCTGAACGGCAAGGTCGGCGTGCGCCTTGGCAGCGGTGACCGCATTACGGTTGCGGTGAACCATACGGATCAGCCGGAAGCGCAGGACCCCGGCGGCATCGACGCGGCGCAGGCCGCGGCGAACCCGCGCGCCGCGCGCGATCTCAACGTGCTGTTCGACGCCGGCGAGGCCCTGTCGCAACAACGTGTCGGGATCGTGTTCGAAAGGGACCGGCCGGCGGGCAGCCTGCTGCTTCGGAACTACTACGTCTGGCGCGATTTCCGGAACCGGCTGCCCTTCGTCGACGGCGGCGCGGTCGACTTCGACCGATTCTTCTACGGCGCCGGTATCCAGTACAGCCTCGGCGAGCAGCTACCCGACGCCGCCGGCATCACGGTCGGTGTCGACTTCGACCGGCAAACCGACGACAGGCTGCGCTTCGACAACATCCAGGGAACGGCCGGCGATGTCGGTTTCGACCAGCGCGAGC
>CBFGSB010000177.1:0-6142 GCA_965651325.1 uncultured Chromatiales bacterium
ACGTCGACCTTCTCCTTCGACTTCTTGCCCTGGCGGATCACGTTGCGGAAATAGTGGTGCGCGAAGCTCGGCTCGATGCCGTTGCTGGCGTTGTTCGCCAGCGAGAGCGAGATCGTGCCGGTGGGCGCGATCGAGCTGTGATGCGTGAAGCGCGCACCGACCTCCGCCAGGCTCTCAACGAGCTCCGGCGCTTCCTCGGCGATCCGCTGCATGTACCGGCTGTAGCGGCTGTGCAGTATACGGCCCGGCACCTTGTCCCCGACGCTGTAGCCGTCGGCCGCCATCTCCGGCCGTTTTGCCAGCATCTCCGCCGTGACCTCGAACTCTTCCGACATGATCGGCGCCGGTCCTTTTTCCCGGGCCAGCTCGAGCGCGGCTTCCCAGCCGGCAAGTGCGAGCTGCTTCGACACCTCCTCGGTAAACTCGACCGACTCCGGGGTCCCGTATTGCATGCGCAGCATCGTGATGGTGGAGCCGAGGCCTAGGAAGCCCATGCCGTGCCGGCGCTTGCGGAGAATCTCCGTGCGCTGCTGCGGCAGCGGCAGCCCGTTGATCTCCACCACGTTGTCCAGCATGCGTGTGAACACCTTCACGACCTGCCGGAACTCCTCCCAGTCGAAGCGCGCCTTGTCGGTAAACGGCTCCACCACGAAACGCGTCAGGTTGACCGAGCCGAGCAGGCAGGAGCCGTACGGGGGCAGTGGCTGTTCGCCGCAGTTGTGTGCGTGCAGGCCGTTCGCGTCGAAGGTGTTGATACCGGGCACCTGTACGTCGTAGACGTCCTCGATGCCGTCAGGCTCGACCGCCGTCACGCGCGCGACAAATCGCTCGCGGTTCAGCGAACGTCGGTAGCGCGTCAAGGCGCGGTTCAGCCGCGCCATTTTCGCGGAATCGGCGAAGCCTATGCGTTCTGCATAGCAAGCCAGGTTCTCGCCGGAAACCACCAGCTCATGCTGCGTCCGCGTCGTATAGGCGGCCGTGCCGCCGCGACCGTCCGCTTCCCCGGCCGGCCGCCGGCTGCGATAGATAGTGGATGCGATGCCAAGGCGCAGCAGCATGCGCTGGGCGGCTTCAAGCGCCGGCAGGTCGGATTGTGCGAGCCGCACGCTCACGCCCTTGGCCTGGGATCCCTGCACCGATCCGTCCGCGTCGAACAATCCCCGCAGGAAGCCCGCATAAAAAGCGCTGGACTCACGCTCGATAGCGGGCGTCACCGTCTTCGCACCCGGCGTGATTCCATGCGCGTTCGCAAGGTCTCGAAGCGCCGCGCTTTTCAATCGATATTCGCCCCTGCCCGTCACTTCGTGCCAACCGGCGAAATCGGAGCGGTGCGGCAGGGAGCGCGCTGCCGTCTCGGCCGCCGCCATCATGGCGCGGACGCCGGCGTCGCGCTCGCTGACGCCCTCGTTCACGGCAACCGCCGGCAGCCAGGCCGACAGCACCGCGCAATCCGTTTTGACGGTGCCGTCGCCCACAAGAAGCCCGAGCAAATAGCCTTCCGAGTCGCCATACCGGCCCGGCCATTCGGCGCGTTGGCGATGATCGCCGAGCAGCACCCTGTCGCCGGAGCGCAATTCGCCGGCAGCGCACCACTCCGTCTCGCGCCGGAAGCGCGTCAACGCGGTCACGCGCCGGACGCGGTGATCCGCCGTCAGCCGCAGCGCGTAGCCTTCAGCAGTCGAAAGCTTCACGACCTGCTTCGTCGCGGTGCGGAAGAACCCATCCGGGCCGGAACGGTAGTCGCTACCGTCCACCCTCGCGACGAACGGCAGTCCCTGGAGCTCCGAGACCTGGCGCGGCCCTTCCGCTGTGTGCACCCAGGTATCCGCGGTCACGCAGGGGTTGGTCGCGCGGATCTTCTCGCAGAACCAGTTGTTGTTCATCTCGTTGACCCGGTCGATCAGCACGAAGCCCGGCTCCGCGAAATCGTAGGTAGACGCCATGATCAGGTTCCACACGCGCCGGGCCGGCAGGCGCTTGTAGATCTTGCAGGCGACCAGGCCTTCCGGATTGCGCAGGTAGTTGCCCGGCTCCGGCCATTCGCGCCAGACGAACTGTTCCTCGTCGTCGACGTCGAGCCCCTCCTGCTCCGCTTCCTTTGTGCTCACCGGGAACGCGAGCTTCCACTCCGCGTCGTCGATCACCGCCTGCATGAACTCGTCGGTGACGAGCAGCGACAGGTTGAACTGGCGCAGGCGGCCGTCCTCCCGTTTCGCGCGGATGAAATCCAGCACGTCCGGGTGGCCGACGTCGAACGTGCCCATCTGCGCGCCGCGACGGCCGCCGGCGGAGGACACGGTGAAGCACATCTTGTCGTAGATATCCATGAACGACAGCGGCCCGGAGGTGTGGGCGCCGGCACCGGTGACGTAGGCACCGCGCGGCCGCAGGGTCGAAAACTCGTAGCCGATCCCGCAACCCGCCTTGAGCGTTAGTCCCGCTTCGTGAACCTTCTGCAGGATGTCGTCCATCGAGTCGCCGACAGTGCCGGAGACCGTGCAGTTGATCGTGGAGGTGGCAGGTTTGTGCTCCAGCGCGCCGGCGTTCGAGATAATGCGCCCGGCCGGGATCGCACCGCTCTTCAGGGCCCACAGGAAGTCCTCGAAGCACTGCTCGCGCAGCGGCTCGGCTTCGACCTCGGCCAGTGCCCGCGCCACGCGCCGGTAGGTGTCGTCGATGGTCGCGTCGATCGGCCGGCCGTCCCTCGCGGCCAGCCGGTACTTCGCGCTCCAGATATCGAGAGACGCGGGTTGGAACGTGATGTCGGCTACCGTGTTGGCGTCAAAATTTACCGCTGACTTCATGTGGCTCCATACCCCGTGCTCTCCCGCGGACCCCGCCTCTTCGCTCGAGAGAGCGGTTTCGGTCCACGGTTCAGTTACGTTTGAAAAGCGAATAGTCCCCCGCTCACCGCTATTCGACATTGAAGCGACGAGTGCCTGGAAAGGCGCTGCTAGTTCGTATTGCGGAACACAAGATGTTGTGTCCGTACAAGCCAAAGGTTATGCCCCGGGCACCCGGCTGTCAAGGCTTCGGCGGTTTTTTTCACTTATACACAACATTAGACATTACAATGATTTACGAATAATACTCGATTTTTGTTTCAACAAATTGGGAAAAAGGTGGAAACGGGCCGCCCGGTGCGCCGTGCCCATATCTAGTGGGCGCCGAAAGGCGCGAAAAAGGCGCCTGGAGCGGCCCTTCCCGGCCCTGAGCCGCCTTGAAAACCGCCGCCGGCGACGCCATACAACAGGCAACTTCGATCCCGCTCGTGCGGCGATCGACAACCGCAAAACCACTTCGAGGAGTGTTGAAAATGAACGTTACGAGGTTCGAGCCCTGGGGGCTTTTCGATCTGCTGCGTCGCGATCTCGATGAAATCGCCGGCCGCCGGTTCGGAGCGGCCATTCCCGCGGACGGCAATCTCGTCGCCGACTGGGCGCCGGCCGTGGATATCCTGGAGGACAAGGATCGCTTCGTGCTGCGCGCCGACCTGCCGGGGGTGAATCCCGACGACATCGAAATCAGCATGGAAAAGGGCATACTGACCCTTTCCGGCCAGCGGCAGGAAGAAACGACGGAGTCGTTCGACGGCCTGAAGCGCATCGAGCGCGTCAACGGCCGCTTCCGCCGGCGCTTCACTTTGCCGGAAGCCGCCGACGCCGATAACATTTCGGCCCGGAGCGCGAACGGCATCCTGGAGGTCACGATTCCGAAGCAGCCCGAGGTCCAGCCGCGCCGCATCACCGTGCAGGCGGCCTGAACCCGGCCTGACATGCCCGCCGCGGCAACCGCGACGATCCGGCCCCGTCCGGCATCCTTAAGCCAGATGCCGGACGGGGTTTGCATTGCCGGGCGGTTGATTCCGGACAACCCTGCCCCGTCGTCGGCTGCGTGCGCTGCCCGCACGGACGGCGCCTGAACCCCGAACCAGAAGCCATAAGGGACACTGCCAGGATGAAACGAGCCTATCGACCCTACGGGATATTCATTGCCGGTGCGCTGCTGGCGCTGACGATCACCGCCACGGCGCAGCTACCCGCGGCAGACGGAGAGTCGATGCCGAGCCTGGCACCGCTGGTCGAGAGGGTCTCGCCGGCGGTTGTCAACATCCGGGTCAGCCAGACGATCCAGCAGCGTTCGCCGTATGCGGACGAGATGTTCCGCCGCTTCTTCGGCCTGCCCGACATGCCTGGCGGCGGCACCCGGGAAGTGGCGAGCGCGGGCTCGGGCGTCATTGTCGACGCGGAGAACGGCTACATCCTGACGAACAATCACGTTGTCGAGAACGCCGACGAGATCCAGGTATTTCTTTACAACAAGGACATGATGAAGGCCGAGGTCGTCGGCACCGACCCGGCGACCGACATCGCGGTCCTGAAGGTCGATACGGAAGGCGAAGACCTGGTCGAGATCCCCATCGGCGATTCCGAGGAACTGCGGGTCGGCGATTACGTGATCGCCATCGGCAACCCGTTCGCGCTGGGTAACACGGTCACGTCCGGAATCGTCAGCGCGCTTGGCCGATCCGGCATCGGCGGGATGGGCCAGTACGAGGATTTCATCCAGACCGACGCATCGATCAACCCCGGAAACTCCGGTGGTGCGCTCGTGAACATGCGCGGCGAGCTCGTCGGCATCAATTCCGCGATCATCAGCCGGACCGGCGGCAACATTGGCATCGGCTTTGCCGTCCCGACCTCCATTGCCAGCTCGATCATGCACCAGATCCTCGAGTACGGCTCGGTGCGCCGCGGACTGCTCGGCGTCACCATCGCGACGATCGATCCGGAAACCGCCGAAGCGATCGGTGCCGAGGTCAAGTACGGCGCGCTGGTCTCGAACGTGCAGCCGGAGTCCGCCGCCGAGGAAGCGGGGCTGCAAGTCGACGACATCATCGTCGAGGTCGATGACGAGCGGATCAGCAACAGCCGCGACCTCGCGAACGCCATCGGCCTCAAGGGCCCCGGTGACAAGGTGAGGATCGAGTACCTGCGCAACGGGGACCGGCGCACCACCACCGCCGTGCTCGGCGAGCAAACGCAGCTGCAGAGCTCCGGCTCCGACATTCACCCGGGGCTGAGTGGCGCCGAGTTCGCCACGTCGTCGGAGGGCGACGGCGCCGTCGAAGTGGTCGACGTCGAACCGCGCAGCCCGGCGGCGCAGCGGGGCTTGCAGCCGGGCGACCTGATCGTGGCCGTGAACCGGATTCGCGTGCGCGACATCGAGGACCTGCAGGAGATCGCGCAGCGCAATGACATTCTGTTCCTGCTGGTGCGCCGCGACGACCGCCAGCTCATGCTGCAGGTACGCTGATCCGGGGGAGCACCGCCGCTCCCGTCGACGGTCCATCCATCCGGAGCCGGGTCGCAAGCTCGTACCTGTTGCCGCGTTAACGGCAGGCGCAGGCAACAGGTGCGAAAGCCCCGGCCGGCAGGCAACTTGCAGCGCACGCGCACGCTCAGTAATGTCGAAGCCATGAGCCGCCTGGAAAAACTGCGCCGTGGTTTCGCCGGCGCGATTGCGATTGCGTTGTGCTCCGGCGCGTGCGCGCAGGACGACGCGGTACTCGAAGCCCAGCGCGAGGCGTTCCGCACCGCGTACGAGGCCGCCGAGCGCGGCGACTGGGCGCCCGCGGCCGAGCGGCAGTCCCTGCTCGAGGATTACGTGCTGTGGCCCGACCTGGAGGCCGCCTGGCTGCGGGCGAGCCTCGCCACCGTCGACCCCGCCAGGGTGCGCGGCTTCCTGGAGCAGTACGGCGAGCTGGAACCGGCGCGCGAGCTCCGCTACCGCTTCGCCTTGCAACTGGCGGCGGACGGGCAATGGCCGGAGTACGTCACGCTGTACGAGCGCCGCTATCGCGGCCAGCAGGTGCCGCGTCTCGACTGCCTTGCCGCGCACGCCGGCATCGTCGAAGGGCGCTCGGACGAGGTCATCGAGCTGGCGCAATCGTTGTGGCTCGTGGGCAGGAGCCAGGTCGACGAATGCAACCCCGTTTTCGACTACCTGCGGGGCGCCGGGCTGCTCGACGGCGAGCTTTCAGAACGCCGCTTCGAGCTCGCGATCTCGGCGCGCCAATTCTCGCTGGCGCGCTATCTCGCCAGGTCCATGGACGGCGAAGCCTGGCTCGACCGGGCGAACC
>CBFGSB010000178.1:0-6041 GCA_965651325.1 uncultured Chromatiales bacterium
TGATCCCCTCGGTCGCCTACACCGACCCCGAGATCGCCTGGACGGGCCTCACGGAGTCGCAAGCAAAGCGCGACGGCATCGACTACACCAAGAAGCAGATTCCCTGGAGCGCCAGCGGCCGCGCGCTGTCGCTCGGCCGCCCCGAGGGCTTCACGAAGCTCCTGTTCGACCCGAAGACCGGCCGCGTGCTCGGTGGCGGTATCGTCGGGCCGTCCGCGGGCGACCTGGTCACGGAAATCTCGCTCGCGGTCGAGATGGGTGCCGATGCGGCGGACGTCGCCCTGACGATCCACCCGCACCCGACGCTTTCGGAGACCGTGATGTTCGCGGCGGAGGCGTACGAAGGCACGCTGACCGATCTCTACATGCCCGTCAAGAAATAGCGCCGGCGTCCGGCTCCCTCCCGGGCAGGCCCGCCGCAGGCCGCAGTCGATCGATCGTACCCCGGAGTGTCACGTGAGGAGTTCGCCGCACCGGAGGCTGACCGGGGATGAGAAAGCCGCCCTGTGCGCGTGCATCCCCCGGCAAGACCTCGATGATGCGGTGCTCCACGACGGCCACGTGCCCTGGTACCTGCCTCGGCGGTTTGCCGCCATCACCCGCGGCAACCGCATCTACCTGCGCCCCGGCGCGTGCCGTCCCGGCACCGCTGACGGCCTCGCGCTGCTCGCCCACGAGCTCGCGCACGTCGGCCAGTACCGACGAGGCGCGACCTGGCTCACTTTCCTCCTGTCGTACCTCCGTCACGGCTACCGCAACAGCCCGCTCGAGATCGAAGCCCGGCAGACGGAACGGCGTGTTCGGTGCGCTCTGAAGCAATAGCGGCGAGTTCCCGGTAAGAGCGCGCGTGCGCGCCGTCGCGTTCCCCATCGTCGTCTCCGTTGCTGCGTCAGGACTTGCGGCGGCGGACGCCGAGTAGAACGCCGGCTTCGCGCAACGCCGCCATTGCCGCGCGCCCGTGCTCCAGCAGCGCCGCCGGATCCCCGTAGTCGATCTCGCGCCCCAGGTTCCGCAAGAGCTCGCTCCCGGTCAGCTCGACGTTGACGGCGATCCGCTCGAGCAGGGCCCCGGCGAGGGGGTTCAGCTCCATGAACGCGAGCTCGTCATCGGGCTTGCGGTAGACGACGAGGCAGGTTGGCTGGGCGCCGGGCTCGGCCGGCTGGAACCGCTTTGAAATGCGGTGGACCGGGAAGCGATACGACAGCGGCCAGGCCAGCACCGATTTCACGGGCACGCCCGCGAGCAGGTCGCCGTCGGCCTCGATGCCCGCCAGGTCGTCGCACTCGCTGGACACCGACAGCGCCAGCTCCACCCATTCGTAATGCGCGAGCTCCGGCAGGAACGGCGGTTCACCCGCGTGGTTCCGCGGCGCCGCCAGGAAATTTACGAGCTCCCGCGGAACTTCGAGGAAGTAAGGTGTTTGCGCCCGGTGCCGTGCCATGAACTCGCGTACGAGACCGCGCCAGGCGCCCTCGCCGAGGATTTCGCGCAGGACGGGGAAGCTGCGGCGGAGCAGTCCTTCGAGATTGTTGAAGAACAGTTCGCGGTAGATACCCAAGCGCCGGTCTTCGATGCCGGCGGGCGCAGCGGCATGGTCCGGATCGCGGATGTGCGCCGCGAACGCGCGCTGCTTCTGCTGGAACGCGGGCAGGTCAACCACGCCCGACCCCAGTCCTGGCGGCGGCCTGCTGCAGCGAGCGAATGCAGCGCACCTCTCCCAGCAACTCCTCCAGCGGCGGAAAGTTGAAATCGCGCTCGAGCAGCGTCGGTACCGGCCCGAAGCGCGCGTACGCTTCCGCCAGCAGTGCCCAGGCGGCGTCGCCGACCGCGGTGCCGTGCGTATCCACGCGCAGGTCCTCTGCCTCGACGTAGTGCCCGGCGATGTGGAAGTAGCGCACGCGCTCGCGTGGCATGGCGTGCAGGAACTCACGCGCGTCGTAGCGGTGATTGATGCTGTTGACCACGATATTGTTGATGTCGAGCAACAGGTCGCAATCCGCCGCCTCGAGAACGGCGTTGGTGAACTCGATCTCGGTCATCGCGGTGTCCGTCGGCGCGTAATAGGAGACATTCTCGATCGCGATGCGCCGCCCGAGGATATCCTGCGCGCGCCGCAGCCGCGCGGCGACGTAGGCGACGGCTTCCTCGGTGAAAGGGATCGGCATCAGGTCGTACAGGTGGCCGTCGTCGGAGCAATAGCTAAGGTGCTCGGAATAGGACGCGATGCCGTGCTCGTCCATGAAGCGCCCGACGTCGGCGAGCAGCGCTTCGTCGAGGGGCGCGGGGCTGCCGATGCTGAGCGAGAGGCCGTGCAGGAGGAAGGGGTAGCGTTCCGTGAAGAAGCGCAATTTGTGGCCGAGCTTGCCGCCGACGCGGATCCAGTTCTCCGGGGCGACTTCCATGAAATCGACGTCCGCCGGCGGGTTGGCCAGCAGGGTATCGATGAACCCGCGGCGCAGGCCGAGGCCGGCGCCGGTTACCGGCCACCTGGCGGTAGCCGACCTGTCTTTTTCGATCGCTGGAACCACGGTGAGCGATCAGACCCGCCCGGGCCGCTGAATATTACATAGGCCTCGCATGCCGCGAGCCTACAAGAGACGGCGGAGTCTTTCGAGGTACGCCTGTTCGTCCGGAAGCGCATTCGCGCGCTGGGCCTCCCACAGGGTTTCGGCCAGGCAGTCGATGGCGCGGTGCTCGGCGGCCAGCCGGTCGCCGCTGCGCGCGGCGAGCTTCGCGAACACGTCGCGTATGCCGGGCGGTCGGTCGGTGGCGACCTGGTCGCGCAGCGCGAGATGCAGCCCCATGTGCAGGAACGGGTTCGTGCCGCCTTCCTCCGGCGTGTATGCCCGCTGCATGTCGCCCCCCAGCACCGCGGCCCGGTACTCCGGGTGGTCCTCGATCACCGCCACGATCTGCGCTTCGAGCGGGCTCAGCGGCTCGCCTGTCTCGTGCTTGCGCCAGGCGTCGCCGTACATCCGGCGCAGCTCGGTCCTGTCCTGCCCGAAAATCACGTGACGGCGCGCTTCCGGCGCGGCTTTGTTCCGCCCGCTTGATCCTGGCCGGGTGGGGCAGGGGTCTTGGGCCGGTATTCACACAGGTCGGCGATCAGGCAGCGGTAGCATTCCGGCCGGCGCGCCTTGCAGACGTAGCGGCCGTGCAGGATCAGCCAGTGATGCGCGTCTTTGCGGAACTCGTCCGGCGTCGTCTTGAGCAGGCGCTTCTCGACCTCGAGCGGATTCTTGCCCCTGGCAAGGCCGGTGCGGTTCGCCACCCGGAAGATATGCGTGTCCACCGCGATCGTCGGCTCGCCGAAGGCCGTGTTGAGGATCACGTTCGCGGTCTTGCGGCCGACGCCCGGCAGCTTTTCCAGCTCCTCGCGCGTCCGCGGCACCTCGCCGCCGTGCCGTTCCACGAGGATGCGGCAGGTCTTGATAATGTTCTCGGCCTTGCTGTTGAACAGGCCGATGGTGCGGATGTATTCCTTGAGTCCGTCGACTCCCAGCCCGAGGATGGCCTGCGGCGTGTTGGCAACGGGGTACAGCCGCGCCGTCGCCTTGTTCACGCCGACGTCGGTAGCCTGCGCGGACAGGATCACCGCGACCAGCAGCTCGAACGGCGTCGTGTACACGAGCTCCGTGTCCGGGTGCGGGTTCGCCTCGCGGAAGCGGCGGAAGATCGCTGTGCGCTTTTCGTTGTTCAACGGATGCCTGTCAGATCGACTGCCGCGCGATCGCGCCGACGTGCTGGCGCCGCCGCCGGTCCAGTGCGTTCTTGCCCGCGACCGCGAGCGCAAGGCTGAAGAAGGCGCCGGGCGGCAGGATGGCGAGCAGGAAGCCGCTGTCGACGATCACCAGGCCCTGGAACGAGTCGCCGCCGAACAGCATGTCCAGCCGGTAGAACACCGTCCCGCGCCCGAGCAGCTCGCGAAACGTGCCGATCGCCACCAGGAGCAGCGCGAACCCGAGGCCCATCGCGAGCCCGTCGACAATGCTCGGGACGACCGGGTTGCGCGAGGCGAACACCTCCGCGCGCGCCGTGACCGCGCAGTTCGTCACGATCAGCGGGATGAAAATGCCGAGCGAGGCGTTCAGCGCGGGGAAGTACGCTTTGAATATCAACTCGATGCAGGTGACGAGACTGGCAATGATCAGGACGTAGATCGGGATGCGGATCTCGTTGGCGATCCACCGCCGGGTCGCCGATACGAGCAGGTTCGAGCAGGCGAGCACGAGGGTCGTGGCCAACCCCAGGCCGAGCCCGTTCACGAAGGTCGTCGTGATCGCCAGCAGCGGGCACAGCCCGAGGAGCTGCACCAGGCCCGGGTTGTCGTCCCAAAGCCCCGCCGCCAGGATCCCTCCCGCGCTGCCGTTCGCGCTCACTCCGCCTGCTCCTTCCTGGCCTCGCCCGCGGCCTCGAAGATGGCGTCGCGGTTGTTCTCGAAGTATACCAATGTCTGCTTCACGGCCCGGACGACGGCGCGCGTGGTGACGGTCGCGCCGGTGATCTGGTCGAAGGCGCCGCCGTCGCGCTTGACTGCCCACTCGTCGCGCGGCGGTGCCGCCAACGACGTGTCGGGAAACTGCTGCAGCCAGTCCGTCTTCGAGGCTTCGATCAGGTCGCCGAGGCCGGGCGTCTCCTGGTGCGCCAGCACGCGCACGCCGGTGAGCTCGCCCGGGGATTCGATCCCGATCAGGAGCTTGATGGGCCCGGCATAGCCGCCGGGCTCGGTGACCACGAACACCGCCGCGACCGGGGTCCCCTCCGAATACACGCGGTACACCGGCACGGGCGCGGTTCCGGGCAGCTCGTGCGGCGGTTGGATGACGATGAGGGATTCCGTGACGCCGTGGTCGTAGAACACGCCCGACAGCGTCGGCTCGAGGCTCCGCTCCAGCGCCGCCTGCTCGTTCTCGGCGATGCGCGGAGCCGTGAGATGCCAGGTCATTGCCACGAGGCCGGTGCAGGTCGCCGCCAGCACCCCGAGCGTGAGGCCGCTACGCCAGATTGCGGGACCCTCATCCCTCACGGGTGCCGCTTCTCGTAGCGTTTGTGGCCGATGATGCGCGGCCGCGTCAGGTGGTCGATCGCGGGCGCCGCCATGTTCATCAGGAGCACGGCGAACGCGACGCCGTCGGCGTAGCTGCCCCAGCGCCGTATCGCGTAGATCAAAAGGCCGATGCCGAAACCGTACACGAGGCGACCGCGCGGGCTCGTGGCCGCCGTAACGGGATCGGTGGCGATGAAAAACGCACACAGGATCGTGCCGCCGCTGAACAGGTGAAAGCCGGGGCTCGGGTGCACGCCGCTGCTGAGGAAGTACACGAGCCCGGACGGCAACAGCACTCCCGCGAGCACGCCGGCCGGGATCTGCCAGCGAATGATCTTTTGCAGCAGGAGCCAGGCGCCGCCGATGGCGATGAAGTTGCCGATCCATTCCCAGCCGCGGCCGCCGAAGTCGCCCATTCTCGGGTTGCTGTAGATTTCGCGGAAGGCCTGCATCCCGGCCAGTTCCGTTTTCACCGCGTTCAGCGGCGTCGCGCGGGTGATGGCGTCCCAGTCCAGGTAGGTGGGCATCGCGCCGGTCAGCGTGTAGCGCGCCGTTTCGTAGAACGTCATGTAGTGGTAGTCGATATCGCCGATCCTCGGCGCCGGCCACATGCTCATGTAAACGGGGAAGGCCACGAGCGCGACGACGTAGCCGGCCATCGCCGGGTTGAACACGTTGAAGCCGAGTCCGCCGTACAGGTGCTTCGCGCCCACGACAGCGAACAGCGCAGCGGTTCCGGTGACCCACCACGGCGTCAGGGGCGGCAGCGAGAACGCCAGCAGGGTCGCGGTCACCATGGCGCTGAAATCGAGCAGGGCGGGCTCTATGGGCTTGCCGCGCACGCGCCGCATGACCGCCTCGCCCGCGGCGCAGAAGAGCGCGGCAAAAAACAGGTTGAGAATGAATCCCGTGCCGAAGAACCAGACGTAAGCCAGCGCCGCGGGAACGAGGGCGTACAGCACCTGGCGCATCGTGCCGCCGACGTCGTTCGGCG
>CBFGSB010000179.1:0-6039 GCA_965651325.1 uncultured Chromatiales bacterium
CCGGGCACGAAGATGCCCTTGATCAGGTCGTGCGAGACCGCGGCCGAGATCACGAGCAGCAGCCCCGCCGCGGTCGAAAGCGCGGCCGCGATGCCGCCGGCCGCGACCAGCGCGATCACCCAGTTCGGCAGGTTGGCGATCTCGGGATTCGCGAGCACCATGATGTCGCGATCGACGGTGAGCTCGTTCCCTTCCCAGCCGTAGCGCCCGGCGGTGGCCGCGAACGCCTCGTTCCGGTCGTTGTAGTACTGGATACGCCCGTCGTCGTTCCGGTCCTCGAAGCCCAGCAGGCCGGTCGCTTCCCAGCGCCGCATCCAGCTCGGCCGCTCTTCGGCCGCGAGGTTGCCCTGCGGCGCGCCGATTTCACCCGGCTGCACGGTGTTCACCAGGTTGTAGCGCGCCATGGCGCCGACAGCCGGCGCCGTTGTGTACAGGATGGCGATGAAGAGCAGCGCCCAGCCCGCCGACGTGCGCGCGTCGCGTACCTTCGGCACGGTGAAGAAGCGCACGATCACGTGCGGCAGCCCGGCCGTGCCGACCATCAGTGCGAGCGTGATGCAGAACACGTCTATCGTGGTTTTTGTGCCTGCCGTGTAACTGCCGAAGCCGAGCGCCGTCACCGTTTCGTCGAGCTTCGCCAGCAAACTGGCACCGGTGCCGGCGATGTCGCCGCCGAACGCGAGCTGCGGGACCGGGTTGCCCGTGACCTGGATCGCGATGAACACGGCCGGCACGGTGTAGGCGAAGATCAGCACGCAATACTGGGCGACCTGCGTGTAGGTGATGCCTTTCATGCCGCCGAGCACGGCGTAGATCAGCACGACGCCCATGCCCACCACCAGGCCGACGTTCACGTCGACCTCGAGAAAACGTGAAAACACGATGCCGACGCCGCGCATCTGCCCCGCGACGTAGGTGAAGGAGATGAAGATCAGGCAGATGACGGCGACGATGCGCGCCGCTCGCGAGTAGTAACGCTCACCGATGAACTCCGGCACGGTGAACTTGCCGAACTTGCGCAGGTAAGGCGCGAGGAACAGCGCCAGCAGCACGTAGCCGCCGGTCCAGCCCATCAGGTAGACCGATGCGTCGTAACCCGAGAACGCAATCAGCCCCGCCATGGAGATGAACGAGGCCGCGCTCATCCAGTCCGCGGCCGTGGCCATGCCGTTGGCGAGCGGCGAGACGCCCTTCCCGGCAATGTAGAAGTCGCCGGTGCTATGCGCGCGCGACCAGATGGCGATGGCGATGTAGAGCGCGAAACTCGCGCCGACGACCAGGTACGTGAGTGCCTTGAGCTCCATGCGCTAGTCTTCCCGCACGCCGAATTCCCGGTCGATCCGGTTCATGCGCCAGGCGTAAAAGAAGATGAGTAGCACGAAGACGTAGATCGATCCCTGCTGCGCGAACCAGAACCCGAGCTTGAAGCCGCCGAGCCGAATGCGGTTCAGTTCCTCGACGAAGAGGATGCCGCAGCCATAGGACACGATGAACCAGGCGACGAGGCACGCGGCGACGAGCCGCAGGTTGGCGCGCCAGTAGGCACGGCGGTGGTCGGGGGTCATGAGCGGTTCCTGTTCTTGTTATCCCGCGCGCAATCTAGCAGAAGCGTCCTGCAATGTTCACCGCTGCGGCGCGCGGGCTGTCGCCGAACCCGGCCGGGGTAGGCGCCCGCGCAAAAAAAAAGCGGCTCCCTGAGGAGCCGCCATGACCATCGTCAGTACATGATTTCCTGGCTTGTTATCCCCCGCCAAGTCGTACCTGAAGGCGTCGTCGAAACCGTTCGCAGTCCTGAGTCAACCGATGTGTTGTTCAAAGGCTACGAGTCGCTGAAGGAAACGTTCGCAGAAAGGTGGCGCGTTGTCAATCATTCAGCCTCTCTGTTTTAGCTGCCACGGCGTTGCCGGCCCGACATGTGGCGTACCAGCAACACTCCGCTGCAAATCAGGGACTTGGGGCTTCGGCGCCGCTCATGCGACGCGATTTGCGCTCACCGGCCTGTTAATCGAAGCCCAGATGGGATATGAAACGGGGGTGAGAACGGGCTCGCCCGCGTCAGAAGAGCGAAGTCCGCCATTCGGGGACAGGAGATTCGATGCGCAAGCTCCTCGCCAGGATCGTGCCGGCATTGGTAATCTGCGCCGCCGTGGCCGTGGTCGCCGTCGATCGCGGCTGGTTGGCGTCCGGTCCGCCCGCCATCGGCGATGTCGCCTCGATGTCGGAATCCGAGGCCGCCGGGCACCGCCGCAATCGTTACGCGGAGATCGCCTCCATCGAGGAGCTCATGGCCCTGCCCGGGCACTTTGCGCGCATGGAGGCGCTGTACGCGCTTGCCGGCCGCTCCAATTCCGCGGACGTGCAGAACCTGGTTTTCCAGGCGAGCGGCATCGTCGATCACGCGGATCGCCGCGATACCCTGCTCGTCCTGTTCACGCGCCTCACCGAGCTCGATCCGGCGTCGGCCCTGGCGCTCAGCCGCACGCCGCAGTTCGGCACCGACCCGGCGTACGAACGCGAGGTGTGGCAGCGCTGGGGCGAGCACGACCTGGACGCCGCGCTGCGGCATGCGGCGCAGCTCGACGCGACGCGCCGGAACTTTGCCGCACAGGCGCTGCTCGCCTCGCAGGGCTACTGGGGCAACGAGCGCACCGCGCGCATCGCGCAACGGCTCGGCGTGGAGCCGGACAATCGCACGCGCTCGGCGCGCCTCGATGAGCTCGTGCGCAGCGACCCGGCGGCGGCCGTCGCCTACGTGCACGGCCTGGAATCGCCTCTCCACCGGCGACAGGCAGCGGTACACCTCGGGCTCCTGCTCGGCCGGGAGGGCCTCGACAGCGCCGACCGCCTTGCGGCGACGTTCCGCGACGATATGCTGCGGGGCGCGTTCGAGGATGCGGCGGCGCAAGCCGCGGCCGAAGTCGATCCGGCGGGAACGCTCGCGCGATTATTCGAACAGGGCAACGCGGTACCGACCTCTCGTCTCATCAGCGTATTCACCGCAGTCGCGAGACAGGACATGGGCGAGGCCCTCGCCTGGTTCGAGCAACTGGACGACCCGCGGCAAACGATGGTGGTCGGCAGTGTCATTGCGGGGCAGCTCACGCGAACGGATCCACAGCGGGCGCTCGCGTGGGCGAAGAGTTTGGACGGCAGGCAAGAGCGCGGGATCTACCGCAGCGTCATCGCGACCCTGGCTGAAATCGACCCCGGATTCGCCATGGCCGAGGCTCGCAGCCTCGACGACCCGCGGCGCCGGATGATGGCGATGGCGACCATCGCGCAGCAGCTATCGGAACAGGATCCCCGGCGTGCCGTGGCCTTGCTCGACGACATCGAGTCCCCTCGCGAGCGTGCCATGCTGGTCCAGAGTATCGCCACCAACTGGTTGCAACGCGATCCGGAAGCGGCACTCGGCTGGATTCTCGCGGCGGACGTGAGCCAACGCTCGCAACTGGTCGCGGAGGCTGGTGCCGTGCTGGCGAACACCGATCTCGACGCTGCAATCCGGCTGTTGCCGCGCCTGGACGAGCAATACGCCACCACCTGGCGGCAACAGATCGCCTCCCGAATAGCTTCCGAACGCTCCGTCGCCCAGGCGCAGAGTTTCATCGCGCAATACCAGGGCAGCCCGGAGTACCCGCACTTGCTGGGGGCGGTGATCCAGGGGGTCGCGCGTAACGATGCCGCTGCTGCCGCGCGGATGCTCGAGGATCTTCCGGAGAGCGAGAATCGATGGGCGCTCTTCAGCAGCGTCTACATGCACTACTCACGGCAGGATCCGCGTGGGGCGCTGGATTCCCTGCTTTCCCTGGACAGCGGGGAACCGCAGCGCAGGAACCTGCTGACGCAGGTTGTCGGCCGCTGGGCCAACTTCGAACCGCTGGCAGCGGAGCGCTGGGTGGCAAACCTGGCGCCGGGGCCGCAGCGCGATGCCGCCATCGCGGGCGCCGCCGGCCAGTGGTCCGAAGTCACGCCGTCCCGCCGCCGGATGCTGGAGAGTATCGACGACCCGATGGCCCGGCGGCAGGCGGTCGCCGGCGCGGTTTTCCGCCTCGCGCGCGGAGACCCGGAAGCGGCCGAGCGGCTGCTGCGCGAGGTCGACCTGCCGGCCAGCGACAAGGCGATGCTGCGGGAGCAGATGAAAACGATCAGCCAGCGCAGGAGCTCGAGCCTGATCGGCGTCTGGTGACGGCGACTCCCCAACCCACTACCCTATGCGGTTCGTTGCAGCGCTAGCGGGCCGGCATGGATCAACAGCAAATCATTTTCCTGGTCATCCTTGCCGCGGCGCTCGTGCTCCTGATGACCGAATGGATCCGCCTCGACCTCACCGGCGTATTCATCGTGGTCGCGCTCGCGGCCACCGGCGTCCTGTCCCCTTCGGACGCACTGTCCGGTTTCTCCAGTGAGCCGGCCATCCTGCTGGCGTCCATGTTCGTGCTGTCGGGGGGCTTGAGCCAGACGGGACTGACCGAGCGCCTCGGCGCCTGGATCGGCCGCCTTTCGGGCGAGAGCCTGTCGCGCGCGGTGCTCGTGATCATGCCGTGCGTCGCGCTGATGGCGGCGTTCAGTCATCACCTCATGATCACCGCGATGATGCTGCCGGTGATCCTGAGCCTCAACCGCACGCACAACATCCCCGCTTCGCGTTTGATGATGCCGATGGCCTTCGCGGCGTCGCTCGGCACCACCATGACCGTGATCGCCGCGCCCTCGTTCCTCGTCGCGCGCAACCTGCTGGAGCGCACCGGGCAGCACGAAGTCGGCATCTTCGACATCACCCCGATCGGCATCGTGCTGACGCTGATCGGCACTGCCTACATCCTGCTGTTTGGCCGCTGGCTGCTGCCGACGCGCGAAGGCGGCACCACGGAAGAAGACCGGTTTCGTCTCGAGCGCTACTACACCGAGCTCGTCGTCCTGGAAGACTCGCCGCACAGCGGCAAGACCATGCAGGAGTTCCGCGACGAGCACGAGGGCCGTTTCCAGGTGGTCGACTGGCTGCGTCACGGCCAGTCGCGCGAACGGCCGTGGCGGCGCAAGGAAATTGCCGCCGGCGACCTGCTGCTGGTGCGCGCGAGCCCCGACGAGCTTGCGACACTCGAGAAGCAGCAGGGACTCGCGCTGCACGCGGTCGTCGAGTACGGGGAGGTGATTCCCGACGAGAAGAAGAAGGACCTGCCCGGCAGCGAACGTCTCGTGCAGGCCGTCGTGGGGCCGGATTCGGAGCTGCTCGGGCGCACCGTCGGCAGCGTCGATTTCCTGTCCCGCTTCGGCGTCGTCGTCGTCGGCCTGTGGCGCAAGCGCGGCTTCATGCGCAAGGAACTGTCGAAGGTGCAGCTCAAGGGCGGCGACCTGCTGGTGCTGTGGGGCGACCAGAAGGCCCTCGACCGCCTGGCCGACAACCCGTCTTTCCTGCTGCTGCTGCCTTTCTCCGCGCGCGACCGGAAGCTCGGCAAGGGTTGGCGAGCCGCGCTGGTCATGGCGGGCAGCGTAGTCGCCGCGACGACGGGCCTGCTGCCGGTGACGATCGCCTTCCTGGCCGGCGCCGCCGTGATGGTGCTGAGCGGCTGCCTGTCGCTGAAGCAGGCGTACGAATCGGTGGACACGCGCATCTTCGTTTTCATCGCCGGCGCGATCCCGCTGGGGCTCGCCATGGAGGACACGGGCACCGCCGCGCTGTTCGCCGGCTGGCTGGCGGAGCTGGCGAGCCCGTGGGAAACGACCTGGGTGCTGCTGGCGCTGTTTTTGACGGCGTCGCTGTTCACGCAGATCCTTTCCGACACGGCGACGACGATCCTGCTCGGGCCCATTGCGCTCGGCATGTCGACGCTGCTCGGCATCTCGGCCCCGGCGATGGTGTTCAGCGTCGCGATGGGCGCGGTGGTTGCCTTCCTGACGCCGATCGGCCATCACGGCAACCTGCTGGTGTACGAGCCGGGGGATTACCGCTTCGCGGATTTCGTGCGCGTGGGCACGCCGTTGACCCTGCTGCTCGGCCTCGCGGTGGCGTTCCTTGCGCCCATCGTCTGGCCGGGT
>CBFGSB010000180.1:0-5998 GCA_965651325.1 uncultured Chromatiales bacterium
ATGCGACAGCTCGGCGGGTATGTCACGCTGGAAACGGCACCGGGCCGCGGAACGGCCGTCCACCTGTACTTTCCGGTCGCACCGGGCTAACCCGGCCCGGTTCGGGTTCAAAGCTCGCGGATGCTGCTCACCGTGAGTACCCGGTCGATGCGCTCGCCGTTCCAGCAATAGCGGAACTGCTGCCCCTGCACCGGGCGCGAGACAGCACGCGGCCGGAAGCCCGCGATGCATTCGCCGCCCGCGTGGCGCACGCTGCGATAGAGCAGGCCCGGTGCACCGGCTTCGCGGCGAGCGCTGCCGAACGCCTGGCACACCGGCCAGGTCGCGAGGTCCGGATCCTGCAGATGACGGAAGCGCCGTCCGCGGATGTCGTCGAGCGGGGTCTCGATCACGCCGACGTAGCAGCGCATGTCGAGCTCGATCGGCGCTTCGTCCGTGTCGCGCAACCGCCGCTCGGAATGGAACACCGTCTCACTGATCGCCGTGTCGACGTCGAGCCCGGCGTAGTACACGCCGTATGCCCCGGCGCTGAATCGGCTCGCCCGCCCGACGTGCGTGAACGCCGCCATGACGACGGACGCGCCGGCCCCGGTGACCCACTCGTCCTTCGGCACCAGGTGGAGGTTGCCGGCTTCAGCCTGCAGGCGGTCGTTGGTCATCGACTCGATCGCGTACAGCACCTCGAGCTCGTCGGGCGAGACCAGCGTTTCGAACAGGGAGACCGGCGGAAAGATCGACGGGACGATGCGGTACTGGGAGGAACCCGCCAGGTTGCGGCGCCGCGGCGCCTCAGCCACGCCACGCATCCAGGTAGCGGCGGACCTGGTAAAGATTGTCCACTTGTCCCTTCAGCATCACGTCGAGGGCCGACGCGCCCCCGAAAGCCTTGTTCGACCGCTTGACCCACGCCGCCGCGCGCTCGCGCACGGGTAGCAGGATATTGATGGCCTTGTAAATGCCGAGCAGCACGCTGATGCGCTCCAGGGTGTCTCGCGGCAGCGCGGAAACTTTCCCGGCGCGCCAGCGATAGAAGGTGCGCTCGCTCGGCCCGCCCAGCAGCGTGACCTGCTCCTCGCGGCGCAGGCCCCACTCGGCAGCCAGGTTGAAGAACGCTTTGAGCGCCACGGCATCCACGTCCGCGGGGTCGAAGGACTCCAGCGGACGGGGCGGGGCGGGAGAATTCAATCGGGTTGCTGCGTTTGCCATATGGCAGAAAATAACTCAACCACAGGCATTTGGCAAGTCCGGGCAGGGCGGCACGGGACTTGCAGCCTACTGATCGACATGGCTGGCAAGATACCGACTCCCAATCCGTTCGCCATCGTGGCCGATATCCGGACCGGCTCGACGCTCCTCGCATCCAGCCTCGACGAGCATCCGCAGATTCGCTGCTACGGCGAGCTGTTCCATCCCGAGGACCTCCAGGACAACCGGATCGAAGGCTTCGACAGGCCCGCCGCGTCGGCCGCAGCCATTCTCGAGCGCGCGCAGCGCGTGCCCGGCGTCCGGGCCTGGGGCTTCAAGGCAATGACGTTCCTTCCGTTGCCCACCGCGCGGCGCTGGCCGGATGCCTGGCGCCGGGTTCGCGAGCTCCCGGAACTGCGCGTCATCTATCTCACCCGCCGGGACCGCCTGGCGCAATACGCATCGCTCGAGGTGGTGCGGCACACCGGCCTGTTCCACCCGGACGACGACGACCGCGTCTACGAGCCGGAGAAGCGCCCGGTCATCACCATCGACCCGGACGAGCTCCGCGCGTGGATGCGCGAACGCGATGCGCAGATGCGGCGCCGCCGGGAAATGCTCCGCGGCGTACCGTCCCTCGATCTCGAATACGAGATGCTCACGGAAGAATGGGAGCGTTGCACGACCTGTGTCCAGCGCTTCCTGGGCGTGGACGTGCAGCCGCTCGAGCAACGGAAGAAGAAACAGGAGCAGCGACCGCTCAACGAGGTCATCACCAACTACGAAGAGCTGCAGGGGCGGCTGCGCGGCTAAGCACCGGGTTACGCGATAAGGCGATTGATCGCTACGATGCGCACGGCTTCGTCCGTGAGCACGACGATGCTGAGCGAGGCGGAATCGATCTCGAAGCGGCCGAAGAGGTCCAGCGGCACGCCGGCGAAATGCGCGATTGCGAGCTTGATGGGATCGCTGTGGCTGACGAGCGCGATGCCGCCCTCGGGCACCTCGGAGCGCAGCCGCAGCATCTCGCGCACGAACCGCGCCTGCACCTCGGCCAGGAACTCGCCTTGCGGGATCCGTTGCCCGCTGCGGAAGCCGTGGAAGCGCTGCCACTCCGGGTCGTCCTGCAGCGCCTCGGCGGTGCGGCCGGTCCAGGCGCCGTAGTCGATGTCCCCGAGCGCCTGCGAGGTTTCGGCGTCCACGCCGAGGCGCTCGGCCAGCGGCAGCGCCGTCTTTCGGGCACGTTCGAGCGGGCTGCTGAGCACCCGCCCGATCGGCTCGTGCGCCAGCGCATCGGCGAGCTGCACGGCCTGCCGCTGGCCGGCTGCCGAGAGCCCGGGGCCGGGCGCGCGGCCGGACAGCAGGTCGGCGGGGCCGTCCTTCTCAGCGTGCCGGACCAGGTAGAACGTTGTCATGCGGCGCGAGCGGCTGCGTGGCTTTCGATTCTTCCGGCTCCGCACGGACGCGCCGGCGGGCTCCGCGGATGAACGCTTCGGTCTTCTGCCGCGCGACGTCGTCCGAGAACTGCTCCGGCGGCGATTTCATGAAGTAGCTGGAGGGCGCCACCAGCGCACCGGCCAGGCCCCGGTCCAGCGCGAGCCGCGCGCAGCGCACGGCGTCGATCACCACGCCGGCGGAATTCGGCGAGTCCCACACCTCGAGCTTCATCTCGCACTTGATCGGCACGTTGCCGAAGGTCGTGCCTTCGAGGTAGATCTGTGCCCACTTCCGGTCCTTGAGCCAGGGGACGTAGTCGCTCGGCCCGACGTGCACGTTGTCGCTGTCCAGCGCGTAATCGAGCTGGCTCGTGACCGCGTTCGTCTTCGACACTTTCTTCGACTGCAGCCGTTCCCGCTCCAGCATGTTCAGGAAGTCCGTGTTGCCGCCGAAGTTGAGCTGGTAGGTGCGATCGAGCCGCACGCCGCGTTCGCGGAAGAGCCGCGCCAGCATGCGGTGCGTGATGGTGGCGCCCACCTGCGACTTGATGTCGTCGCCGATGATGGGTAGCCCGGCTTCCTGGAACCGGCGGCTCCATTCCGGGTTCGAGGCGATGAACACCGGGATGCAATTGACGAAAGCGCAGCGCGCCTCCAGTGCCTGCTCGGCGTACCATCGTGTCGCTGCTTCGGACCCGACCGGCAGGTAAGACACCAGCACGTCCGCCCGCGTGCGCTTCAGGATCCCGGCGACGTCGGCGGCCTCGCCCGGCGCTTCGACGATCTTCTCGCGCAGGTACTTGCCTAGCCCGTCGTGCGTCATGCCGCGCTGCACTTCCACCCCGAGCGGCGGCACTTCCGCGAACCGGTAGGTGTTGTTCGGCTCGGTGAAGATGGCTTCCGCGAGATCCTTGCCCACCTTCTCGCGATCGATGTCGAACGCCGCGACGAATTCGATGTCGCGGACGTGGTATCCACCGAGGTTCACGTGCATGAGACCGGGTACGAATTCGCTCTCGCGGGCGTTCCGGTAAAAGCTGACGCCCTGTACGAACGCGGATGCGCAGTTGCCGGCGCCGACGACGGCGACGCGCACCTGGCGGTGATTGGTGCCTGATTCGTACGGGGTCATGGGCCTGTGCCTCCGGAAAGCAGGTTTTTAGCCGGGGCGCCCGGTGCGTAGCGGCGCACCATGCGCGCGCAGAACTCGGCGTACTCTTCCGGCACCTGCGGCGGGCTCGTGTGGTGCGGCTCCACGCCGCGATGCTCGGGCGTGAAGCAGAACGTGAGCGTGACGTCGAAATCCGCGAGCGCCGCCATCTGCCGGTCGAACCAGGCGTCGGCATTCGGGCGGAAGCTGTCGGCCCAGCTCAGGCCCGTGCGCAGGTAGGTCACCCCGAGGCGCTTCAGCCACGCGACGGCGTCGTCGAGGCGGTGATCCTCGAAGTTGAACCACTGGCAGATGCCCATTTCCGGCGTGTAGCGTGCGAAGACCTCGGCCGACGGTTTGGGCGTGCCGTCCTCGTGCAGCAGGCCCATGTAGAAGTGCCGGTAATACGAGGAGCCTTCCGCTTCCCGGTGGCGCGTGGTGGCCTCCCAGGCTTTCGGCAGGTCGTAGAGGCTGTACCAGTGGATCCGCGGCACCTGGCCGATGAGCTGCGCGGTGATGCGCTCGAGGCCGAACACCTGGATCTCCTCGGCGCCGAACGTCGAGGCGCCGACCTCGGAGACCCAGATCGGCAGGTCGGTGACCGCGCGGATCTGCGCGATCTGCTCCTGCCACTCGTCGAGCTTCCACAGGTTCCAGTCCAGCGGGAAGCCGTGCAGGGCGAGGACGTCCATGTGCTCGAGGACTCCCTGTCGCTGCATGCGCTCCACGAACAGCGGGTCGATGGGGGAGAGGCCGCCCAGCACCCGCGTGAGCCCGGGATTCTCCGCGTGCACGGCTTTGCTCGCGCCGATCACCATGTCGCTGAACGCCTGCCACTCGGTATCGATGAAAAAGTCCCAGTGCGACTTGTTGTTCGGCTCGTTCCAGAACATCACCGCCTCGACGCCGCCTTTCGGCGCGGCGGCGGCACGGGCGCTCGCCCGCGGCGATGCGGCGATGCCGCGCAGCGGCGTTGCCGGCGCGCGGTGCTCCGCCGCGGAATGCCCGAGCTCGGGGGCGGGCGCCGGCGGTTGCTCGCTGAGCAGCTTCAATGCCTCGCGGTAGCCGTGCACCGTGCCGACGTCGACGTAGTGCTTGCCGGCAAACACGCCGGTCGCCTGCCCGCCGGCGGCGAGCCAGGCGTTGACGAGCGTGCCGACGTACTCGTCCTGCCGCTCCGGCTGCTGCCACAGCTCGTGCAGCTCGTGGAACACCCGGCCGGGCATCCTGATGGCGCCCCAGATCCAGGACGAGGCGGCGTCCGGCTGCTTCACCTGGATGGCGCGCACGCGGCCGTCGGGCTCGGTGACCACGGCGTCGAACAGCTCGGGCCGCTCGACGTTGAAGAGCAGGAACGACAGCCGGTCGTCGGGCAGCTGGCGGAAGCCGTCCGCGGGAAACCAGATCGTGTCGGGCAGGCCGATGAGCACCGGCTCGTCCGGCGCGACCAGGGAGGCCCCCTGGAAGAGGGCGTCGCACAGGCCGGCGGGAGTCGGCTGGACGACGTACACGGCGTCGGCCGGTCCGATGCGGCCGCCGTAATAGCCGAGGATGTCGGACTTGCCGGGAGAGATCACGAAACAGAGGCGCGTGGCGCCCGCGACGATCATTCGCTCGACGAGGTATTCGCTGACGGCGCGCGGGCGTTCCTCCGGCCCATCGACGCGGCTGCCAACGGGCAGGAGCTCCTTCGAGAACGCGAGCGGCTGGATGCGATTGCCGGCTCCGGCGGCGGGAATAATGCCCCACATGCTCAGAGCTCCCCCAGCGACGCGGACGCCGCGGCCGCGGGCTGGCGTGCCGGCAGTCCGCAAGTATCGTCTTCCAGCGCCGCGATCAGCTCGCGCACGCGATGCGCGGCCGTGTGCTCGTCGAGGACTCTCTCGCGCGCCCGGTGCGCAATGACCGAGAGCGTTTCGGGCGAGAGCTCGAGCGCGGCGATCGCGTCTTCGGTGCCGTGGGCGACCAGCACTTCCGAGCCCGGCTCGAAGAAGGCGTCGAGCCCTTCCCAGTCGTCGGTCAGGATGGGCACGCCGCAGGCGGCGGCCTCGAACAGCCGGCCGGAGGGGCAGTAGCCCATTTCCCGCATGGCGCGCCGGGTCACGTTGAGCGTGATGCGGCTGGAGGCGTAAAAGGCCGGATGCTGCTCGGGCTCCACGTGCTGCACGAAATAGATGTTGTCGGTCCAGGGGAACGCTTCCGGGTATTGCGCGCCGCCGATCAGGAA
>CBFGSB010000181.1:0-5994 GCA_965651325.1 uncultured Chromatiales bacterium
GCCGCGTTACAATTGCGCCCGTCTCCGATGACCAGGACGAGCCTTGGCCAAAGCCACCGCCGCTGCCGACCCGCAATCACAAGCCTACCTCCCCGACTTCTGCGCGGCCGCCACGATCTTCGTATTCGTGCTGGCCGCGGAACTGGTGGCTATTGTCCTGACGCTGGCCGCCAATCCGGCACCCGGGCAATTCCTCGTCGAGCTGGCGGAAATGTCGCTTTACGCCATCTGGTTCGCGCTGCTCGCCTCGGCGGTGCTCTGCCGCATGCGCGGCCGGGTCGAGAAAATGGGCAAGGCGAAGGCGTTCGTCATCAGCTTCCTGTTGCTGGAAGGGCTGTGCCTGCTGCTGTCGGAAGCGGCCTGGCAACTGACCAGCCGCTTCAGCGAGATTCCGGTGATCCAGGGCACGCACGCCGCGTTCCTGCTGCGAACCTTCGCGATCAGCTCGATCGTGATCGCGCTCGCGATGCGTTACCTCTATGTCTCGAGCGAATGGCAGCGCAGCGTCGCGCTGGAAGCGCAGTCGCGGGTGAGCGCATTGCAGGCACTGATCCGGCCGCATTTCCTGTTCAACAGCATGAACACGATCGCATCGCTGACCCGCAGCGACCCGGCGCGCGCCGAGGAGGCGGTCGAGGATCTCGCGGACCTGATGCGCGCCAATCTCGGCGCGGCGCGCGATCGCGCCACGTTGAAGGAAGAGCTGGAGATCGCGGCCATCTACCAGCGGATCGAAAAGCTGCGGCTGGGCGATCGCCTGCGCATCAAGTGGGACATCGGCGACCTGCCGATGCACGCGCTGCTGCCGAGCCTGACCTTGCAACCGCTGATCGAGAACGCGATCTATCATGGCATCGAGCTCGTGCCCGAGGGTGGCGAAGTCAAGGTGACCGGCACACGCGAGAACGGGCGACTGCGCATCGAGATCACGAACCCGGTGGCGGGCAGCGACGCGCGCCGGCGCTCCGGCAACCAGATGGCGCTGTCGAACATCCGGCAGCGTTTCGAGCTCGCCTACGGCACGCGCGGCGGCGTGAGCACCGAGGAGAGCGCTGATCGCTTCACGGTCCGCCTGGAATTCCCCTTCGACGAAGGCCTTACACACTGAATGAACGTCCTGATCGTCGATGACGAGCCCCCGGCGCGCGACCGCCTCCGGCAGCTCCTGCAAGAGGACGGCCGGCACACCGTCGTCGGCGAAGCGCAAAACGGCCGCGAAGCGCTGGATCTCTCGGCAAAGCTCGCGCCCGACGTGGTGCTGCTCGACATCAGCATGCCGGGCATGAGCGGCATCGAAACGGCTCATCACCTGAACGCGCTGGAGAAGCCGCCCGCGGTGGTGTTCACGACGGCTTACGACGAGTACGCGATCGAAGCTTTCGATGCGCGCGCGATCGGTTACGTGCTGAAGCCGGTGCGGCGGGAGCGGCTCGAACGCGCGCTGGAGCAGGCGGCGCGCCTGAGCAGCGGGCTGCTGAACGAAGCCGCGGGCGCTGCCGGTGCGGAGCGGCGCCAGCACGTCTGCGCGCGCGCACGCGGCGAGCTGAAGTTGATTCCCGTGGCCGATATCGACTACTTCCTCGCGGACCAGAAATACGTGCGCGTGCGCCACCGCGGGGGCGAGGATTTGCTGGACGATTCACTCAAGACACTGGAGGAGGAGTTTGCGGACCGCTTCGTGCGCATCCACCGGGGCGCGCTCGTCGCCGTCGCCAAGATCGAGTCCCTGCGCCGCACGGAAGACGGCCGCATGGAAGTGGCGCTGCGCTCCGGCAACGGCCGCTCCGAAGGCGACGCGCTCGTCATCAGCCGCCGGCACCTCGCCGAGGTCCGGCGGCGGCTGCGCGGCTAGGCTCTGACCGTGCTGATCCGGATCGCGACCCGCAAGAGCGAGCTGGCGCTGTGGCAGGCGAACCACGTCGCCGGGAAGCTGCGCGAGCTCGCATCGGTCGACGCGGTCGAGCTGGTGCCGCTGACCACGCGCGGCGACCGCTCCCTGGACCGGAGCCTCGCCGAAATCGGCGGGAAGGGCCTGTTCATAAAGGAGCTGGAAATGGCGATGCAGGACAGTGCCGCCGACATCGCCGTGCATTCGATGAAGGACGTGCCAGCGGAGATGCCGAGGGGCTTCACGATCGCCGCGGTGCTCGAGCGCGGCAACCCCTTCGACGCGCTCGTGACGGTCGACGGCCGCGGGCTGGACGACCTCGCGCACGGCGCGGTCATCGGCAGCTCCAGCCTGCGGCGCCAGGCGCAGCTCAAAGCGCTGCGCCCGGACCTCGTCACGCAGCCGCTGCGCGGCAACGTGAACACCCGCCTGCGGAAACTCGACGCCGGGGACTTCGACGCGATCGTGCTCGCCTGCGCCGGGCTCGAACGCCTGGGCCTCGGCGAGCGCATTGGCGAGCGGTTCACCGCCGAGCGCCTGCTGCCGGCGAATGCACAGGGTGTCATCGGTATCGAGTGCCTCGAGAGCCGGACCGGGCTTCGCGACCTGCTTGCCGCGCTCGACCATGCCCCCACGCGCCAGACGACGCTCGCGGAACGTGCAGTCGCGCGGCACCTGCAGGCAAGCTGCGAGGCGCCGCTCGCGAGTTTCGCGGTCGTCGACAATGGCGCGCTTTCGCTGCGCGCGCTGGTCGCCGCGGAGGACGGTCGCACAATCCTGCGCGCGCACGCCGCCGGCGACCCGAATGCCGCCGAGGCGCTCGGGCGAGAGGTCGCGGACGCCCTGCTGGCGCAGGGTGCCGCCGGCCTGCTGGGCGAGGACGGCACCTGATGCCGGACCAGCCACTCGCCGGCCGCGGGGTGCTCGTGACGCGTCCGGCCGCCCAGGCCGCGGAGCTCGCCGCCGCGATCGAAGGCGCGGGCGGCACCGCCATCCGGTTTCCGGCGATCGAGATCCAGGGACGCGATCCCGGAATCGTGGAACGCGAGCTGGCCGCACTGCCACCGGCGGATATCGTCTTTTTCGCGAGCCCCAACGCCGTCGAGTTCGGGCTTGCCGCCGCCGCACCCGGCGCCCGCCTCGCGGCGATCGGCCCGGCGACGGCCGCCGCGCTGCGCGCCCGCGGCCGCACAGTCGACATCCGTTCGCCCGGAGGCTTCGACAGCGAAGCCCTGCTGCAGGAACCGGCGCTGCAGGACGTACGGGGGCGCAGGGTACGCATCGTGCGCGGCGACCGCGGCCGTGAGCTCCTGGCCAGCACGCTGAAGGAACGCGGCGCCGCGGTCGACTACCTG
This sequence comes from uncultured Chromatiales bacterium, assembly GCA_965651325.1. Classification (GTDB taxonomy): domain Bacteria; phylum Pseudomonadota; class Gammaproteobacteria; order Steroidobacterales; family Woeseiaceae; genus IDS-8. The sequence goes on from CBFGSB010000181.1 coordinate 3,244, forward strand.
TCGGTCTATCGGCGGCTGCCGGCGCGTCATTCCGAGGAAGAGCTGGACGCGCTCGAGCGGCTGTGGCGGAACGGCGCGGTCGACATCGTCACGGTCATGAGCGTCGAAACGCTGGACAACCTGCTGACGGCGCTGCCCCGCTACTGCGTCGAGGCGCTTCCGGCCACGCCACTGGTGACCCCCAGCAGACGTGTGATACAAACGGCCGCTGACCAGATTCCTGCTGTTCACGCGATGCTCGCCCCGGGGCCGCTGCCGGCCGACATGTTGCGCGCGCTAATCGCGTGCGCCCCTGCACCGGCCACCGGAAATCGAAGATGAACGAGAAGACCAACGACCCTGCGGACCACCACCCGGGGCCGGACACGGAGCCGCCGGCTACCGGTGAAGCGATCGTGCCGGCGGAACCGGGTGAGCCCGGGGACCGGGACGACGCGACCGACGCCGCAACGGCGCCCGATCCCGCGGCGGCGCCCGGCGCCGGGCCGATGTCCGATACCCCCGACGCAGCGGGGTCACCACCCGCCGCGGCGCCAGCCCGGCGCGGCATGGCACTTTCCGTCGCGCTGCTCGCCGTGCTGCTTTCGCTCCTGTCGCTTGCCGCTGCCGGCTACCTGTGGTGGAGCAGCCGTGACAGCGGCAGCACGGCCGCGGCGAACGCGGCGGCCATCGAGCGGGTGTCCGCCACGCTCGACGACGCGCAAGGCTCACTCGACGCACTGGGAACGCGCGTCGATGAGCTCGACGCGGCCGGGACGGCGCACGCGAAGGAGCTCGCCGGGCTGGAAGAGCAGCTCGAGGAGGCCCAGGATCGCGTGGCGTCGCTCCCGGGCCGCCTGTCCAGCGTGGAAAGCTCCGTGGCGTCGCTGCAGGGCATCTCGGCCGGCACGCGCGACACGTGGCTGCTGGCGGAGGCGGAATACTACCTGCAGATCGCGAACGCGCAGCTACAGCTCGCGGGCAACCCGGAGCGCGCCCTGCTGGCGCTGCGCTTCGCGGACCAGCGCATCCGGCAGCTTGCCGACCCGGCGCTGAGCGAGGTGCGGCGCGCGCTGGCGTCGGAGCTGCGTGCGGTCGAAGCGATGGAAAAGCCCGACCTCCAGGGCATCTCCATGACGCTCGCCAGCCTCGCCGACGCGGTCGAATCGCTGCCGCTCGCGAGCGAGGCGACAGTGCCCGGCAGCGCCACCGGCGCGTCGCCGCCCGCCGACGCGAGCGGCTGGGACCGCGCCGTAGCCTCCGTCAAGGCCGCGTTCAGCGATATCGTGACGGTGCGCCGCACCGACGAGGAGGTGACGCCGCTGATGTCGCCCGATGCCGCGTATTTCCTGCGGGCCAACCTCGCGCTCAAGCTGCAGACGGCGCGGCTCGCCCTGCTGCGTGGCGAGCAGGCGATTTTCGAGCAAAGCCTGGCGGATGCCTCCGCCTGGCTGCGCCGCTACTACGCGAACGACGCGCGCGCCGTGCAGAGTGCGCTGGAGACCCTGGCCGGGCTGCGCGAGGCGAATTTCACGGTGACCCCGCCCGACATCTCGGAGTCGCTCCGGCTCCTGCGCGAGTTCCAGCAGCGCAATGCCGCCGGCGCGCGACCGCGGGCGGCCGACGAGCCCGCGCAATGAAATTCGGCCTGCTGTTCGTCATCGCGCTCGTCGTCTGCGCGCTGGCGGCGCACTTCCTGCTGCAGGATCCCGGCTACGTCATCATCAACTTCCGCAGTTACGTGGTCGAGATGTCCGTCCCGGTGCTGCTCGGGATGCTGCTGCTCCTGCTGTTCCTGGCGTGGTTCGTGGTGAAGCTGTTCCGGGCGCCGCGCCGCCTCGGCGAGGTTGCGGGGCGCCTGAAGAGCGGGCGCGCCGGCAGTCGCCTGACGCGCGGCATGATCGAGGTGGCCGAGGGAAACTTCGCACGCGGCGAAAAGCTGCTCACCCGCGCAGCGCCGGCAAGCGACGCGCCGCTCCTGAATTACCTGCAGGCCGCGCGCGCGGCTCACCTGCAGGGCGCGGACGAGCGCCGCGACCAGTGGCTGCGCGAGGCCTATGAACGGACGCCCGAGGCGGCAAGCGCGGTGCTCCTGACCCAGGCGGAGCTGCAGCTCGACCAGGGGCAGTACGAGCACGCCCTTGCGACGCTGCGGCAACTGGACGAGAAGGCGCCGAACCACAGCCATGCGCTGAATCTCCTCGGCCGGCTGTATTACCGGCTGGAGGACTGGAGGCACCTGCGCGAGCTGCTGCCGCGGCTGAAAAAGCACGGGCATGTCGATCCTGCCTTGCTGGAGAAGTGGTCGGTCAGGGTGCACCGCGAGAATCTCGAGCACGCTGGCGATGCCGCCGGCGTGGACGCGGCCTGGAACGAGGTCCCCAGGAATCTCAGGGGAAACGTGGAGCTGCTCGAGGCGTATTACGCGGCCCTCGCGCGCACCGGCCAGCACGACCGGGCCGAGAAGGAAATCGCGGGGCAGCTCAAGCGTGCGTGGCGCGCGCCGCTGGTGCGCCTGTATGGCGCCGTCGAAAGCAGCGATCCGCCGCGCCAGCTCCGGCGCGCCGAGGGCTGGCTGCGGGACCACCCGGACGACGTCGACCTGCTGCTGACGGCGGCGAGGCTCTGCCTGCGAAACGAGCTCTGGGGGAAGGCCCGTAGCTACCTCGAGACGGTGGTGTCGATCCGGCCGACGCCCGAGGCCTACCAGGAGTACGGGCGGCTACTGAACCAGCTCGGTGAGGCCGACGCCGCGGCCGACGCCTATCGGGC
>CBFGSB010000182.1:0-5989 GCA_965651325.1 uncultured Chromatiales bacterium
GACGGCGACCTGGCGCTTTATCGCCGCATCCTGGAGCCGTAAGCCTTACAGCGCGCTGTCGCCGGTCTCGCCGGTGCGGATCCGCAGCACCTGCTCCAGGGGCGTCACGAAAATCTTCCCGTCGCCGACCTTGCCGGTCTTGGCGCTATTGATGATCGCTTCGATGACTTCTTCCACGCGCTCGTCCGAAACGGCGACTTCCACCTTGGCCTTGGGCAGGAAGTCCACGACGTATTCCGCCCCGCGGTAGAGCTCCGTGTGGCCGCGCTGCCGGCCGAAGCCCTTTACCTCGCTGACGGTCATGCCCTGGACGCCGACCTCGTTCAGGGCATTGCGGACGTCGTCCAGCCGAAAAGGTTTGACGATAGCGGTGACGAGCTTCATGGATGGATAACCTGCATGGGGAGACGGCGGTATTTTAGCGAAATCACAGCATCACCGTGCCGCCGTCGATCATGAGGGTCTGACCGGTCGTGAGCCGGCTCAGGTCGCTTGCGAGGAACAGCACGGCGCCGACGATGTCCGCGGGCTCGAGCGGCCGGCGGATCGCCTGCTGCGCGATCGTGACCTCCAGCGCCCGGTCCAGCTTGTCGCGGAACACCTCGCTCGTGGCGTCCGTGCTCACGATGTTGGGCGCGATGGCGTTTACGCGGATGCTATAGCGCCCGAGCTCCCGGGCCAGCCCGCGCGTCGCGCCGATCACGGCCGCCTTCGACGCCGTGTAGTGCAGCCCGTTCGGCATGCCGTAGGTTGCCGCCAGGGAGCTGACGTTGATGATCGAGCCGGACTGCTGCTCTTTCATCGCGGGCGCCACGGCCTTGCAGCATTGCCAGATGCCCTTGACGTTCACGTTCATGGTCCGGTCCCACTCGCCCTCGTCGAGCTTCTCGAACGGCACGAACCGCAAGCTTCCGTAGAGCGCGGCATTGTTCACGAGCACGTCGATACGGCCGAACCGGTCCAGCACGGCGCGCGCCATGTCGGCGGCGCTGGCGGCGTTGGTGACGTCTGTCTCGGTGGCAATACCCGCCGCGCCTTCCCCTTCGATGACGGCGAGCGTTTCCGCGCAATCCCGGAGGTCGTTGACCGCGACGTTGGCGCCGCGGCGCGCGAACTGGCGCGCGTATTCCTGGCCCAGGCCGCGCGCCGCGCCGGTGATGACGACCGTTTTTCCTTCAAAGTCCATTGCCTGCTCCCGTGGTGCGCGTCTGACGGGCGACGCGGTCGGTTACAATAGCGCAAACATCGAGGAACCGTCTCCAGGTGCTTTTCGGCCCTGACTCGGGGGGCAATGCAAAACGTCTTCAACCGGCCCGAATGGCACGCTGCCATCGGGAGGCTCATCGCATCCGACAGCGACGCCGCGCTGTGCGCGGCGCTCACCGACATCGTCGGCCATGCCGTGCCGCACGAGGGCACCTGCATCATGGCCTTCCACAAGGACGCGCGCCCCGACGTCCTGCACCACACGCTGGAACCCGCGGGCGAGAAGCACTACCTGGATCGCTATCTCGCCGGGCCCTACCTGCTGGACCCGCTCTACCAGCTCGCGATTCGCGAGCGCAAGGCGAGCCTCTGCCGGTTCCGCGACGAGCTGCCCGACCGCTTCCGCTCCAGCGAGTACTACCGCCAGTACTGCGAGCGCACCCACCTGCTGGACGAGATGGACTTCCTGGCCGACGTGGCGCCCGGCACGACCGTGGTGCTCGTGGTCGGCCGCCGGGACCGCATGTTCACGAAGGGCGAGCTGCAGCGGCTGGAGCTGATCGAGCCGACCGTGCAGTCGGCGATGCAGCGCATCTGGGGCCTGTGGCAGTCGCGCACGGGCGGCACGGCGGACGGCGACGCGATGCACCGGGAGCTGACGCGCTGCTTCGAGCGCTTCGGCCATTCGGTGCTGACCGAGCGCGAGCGGCAGGTGAGCCAGCTGCTCCTGCGCGGGCATTCGACCAAGTCGATCGCGCGGGAGCTCGACATCGCTCCCGGCACCGTCATGGTGCACAAGCGCAACCTCTTCGCCAAACTGAACATAAGCTCGCAGTACGAGCTGTTTTCGCTGCTCATCCGGGAGCTGGGCGGGCAATAGCGCCATACCGTCCGTATGGTATTCAGCCCGCGGGCGCGCCCGCCCAGAATGGGGCATTGCCGCCCATTCCGGGGGAATCCATCCTGCCATGACCGACTTCGATTTTGCGCTCGGCGAGGACATCGACATGCTGCGCGAGACGGTGCGGGCGTTCGCCACGGACCGCATCGCCCCGCGGGCCGCGGAGATCGACCGCAGCAACCGGTTTCCGCGCGACCTGTGGCCGGAGCTCGGCGCGCTCGGCCTGCTCGGCATCACCGTCGACGAGGAGTACGGCGGCGCGGGCCTCGGCTACCTCGCCCACGTCGTGGCCATGGAAGAGATCAGCCGCGCATCGGCTTCCGTCGGCCTGTCCTACGGTGCCCATTCCAATCTCTGCGTCAACCAGATCCGCCGCTGGGGCACGGACGAGCAGAAGCGCCGCTACCTGCCCCGCCTGGTCTCGGGCGAACACGTGGGTGCGCTCGCCATGAGCGAAACGGGTGCCGGCTCCGACGTCATGGGCATGTCGACCCGCGCTCACCGCCGCGGCGACGACTGGGTGCTGAACGGCAGCAAGATGTGGATCACGAACGCGCCGGAAGCCGGCGTAGTGGTGGTGTACGCCAACACCGCGCCGGAGAACGAGGAACCGCGCCTCAGCGCCTTTATCGTGGAACCGGGCATGCCGGGCTACTCCACCGCGCAGAAACTCGACAAGCTCGGCATGCGCGGCTCGGATACGGGCGAGATCGTTTTCGACGACTGCATCGTGCCGGCCGGCAACCTGCTCGGCGGTGAGGGTCGCGGTGCGGCCATCCTGATGAGCGGCCTCGACTACGAGCGCCTGGTGCTCGCCGGCGGGCCGCTCGGCATCATGCGCGCCTGCTTCGACGTCGTGATGCCGTACGTGCACGACCGCAAGCAGTTCGGCCGCGCGATCGGCACCTTCCAGCTCATGCAGGGCAAGATCGCGGACATGTACACGGCGATGAACTCGAGCCGCGCCTATGTCTATGCCGTCGCGCGCGCCTGCGACAACGATGCGCCGACGCGCTTCGACGCCGCCGGCTGCATCCTGCTGGCGGCGGAGAAAGCGACCTGGATGGCGGGCGAAACGGTGCAGGTGCTCGGAGGAAACGGGTATATTAACGAGTACCCGGCGGGACGGCTGTGGCGCGACGCGAAGCTGTACGAGATCGGCGCCGGCACGAGCGAGATACGCCGCATGCTGATCGGCCGCGAACTCTACAACGCCAGCGGCGTCTAGTGTCCTGGAAGGCGCAGCGGGACAGGACACCAGATGGCCATAATCAAGACCAGGATCAAGCCCACCTCGGACGATTTCCAGCAGAACGCGTCGGTCAACATGAACCTCGCGCGCGAGCTGCGGGACATCGGCGAAACCATCTCGAGGGGCGGCAGCGAGCGGGCGCGGGAGAAGCACCTGTCCCGCGGCAAGCTCTTGCCGCGCGATCGCGTGCGGTTGCTGATGGACCCCGACGCCAACTTCCTCGAGATCGGCCGGCTGGCCGCTTACGGCCTGTACGACAACGAGGTGCCCGCCGCCGGTATCATCGCGGGCGTCGCCCGGGTGAGCGGCGTCGAGTGCATGATCGTCGCGAACGACGCGACGGTGAAAGGCGGCACGTATTACCCGCTCACCGTGAAGAAGCACCTGCGCGCCCAGGAGATCGCGGAGCAGAACCGGCTGCCGTGCATTTATCTCGTCGACTCCGGCGGCGCCTTCCTGCCCAAGCAGGACGAGGTGTTCCCCGATCGCGACCATTTCGGGCGCATCTTCTACAACCAGGCGCGGCTCTCGGCGCGCGGCATTCCGCAGATCGCCGCCGTGCTCGGCTCCTGCACGGCGGGCGGCGCCTACGTGCCGGCCATGTGCGACGAAGCCGTCATCGTGCGCAAACAGGGCACGATTTTCCTCGGCGGTCCGCCGTTGGTGAAGGCGGCGACCGGGGAAGTCGTGGACGCGGAATCGCTCGGCGGCGGCGACGTGCACAGCCGTATCTCGGGCGTCACCGATTACCTTGCGGAGAACGACAGCGAGGCATTGAGCCTGGTGCGCGACATCGTCTCCAACCTGAACTGGCGGAAAGAGCTGCCGTTTGCCATGCGCGAGCCGGTCGAGCCCGCGTATTCCGCGGAGGAGCTCTACGGGATCGTGTCGCGGGAGTTCCGTTTTCCGTACGACGTGCGCGAGGTCATCGCGCGCCTGGTCGACGGCTCGGAATTCCAGGAGTTCAAGGCGCTGTACGGCGCGACGCTGGTGTGCGGCTTCGCGCACCTGAACGGCTTTCCGATCGGCATCATCGCGAACAACGGCATCCTGTTCTCCGAATCGGCGCAGAAAGGCGCGCACTTCATCCAGCTTTGCGACCGCCGCGGCATCCCGCTCGTGTTCCTGCAGAACATCGCCGGCTTCATGGTCGGGAAGAAGTACGAGCAGGCGGGGATCGCGAAGGACGGCGCCAAGATGGTGAACGCCGTCGCGACCTCGTCGATTGCCAAGTTCACCGTGATCATCGGCGGCTCGTTCGGCGCGGGAAACTACGCCATGTGCGGCCGCGCCTACAGCCCGCGTTTCCTGTGGATGTGGCCGAACGCGCGTATCTCGGTGATGGGCGGCCAGCAGGCGGCGCTGGTCCTGTCGACCGTGCGGCGCGACGGGCTCGAGGCGCGGGGCGAGGAATGGCCGGAGGCCGAACAGCAGGAATTCGAAGACGGGATCCGCGGGCAATACGAAGAGCAGGGGAATCCCTATTACGCCAGCGCGCGCCTGTGGGACGACGGCGTGATCGACCCGGTCGACACGCGCCGCGTCCTCACACAGGCGATCTCGGCCGCCGCCAATCGCGTGCGCGATACCGAGACTCCCTACGGCATCTTCCGGTTCTGACACCGACGGCGCCGCCGACGTCCGGCGGGCCTGCCGTCGCGACTCAACGAACCAGCGACTTCCCCATCAGTACCGCCGCTTCGCGGCGGTCGTAATAGCCGGCTACCTGGCCCAGGATGCGGTAGCCGTGGTCGAGATAGAAGAAGCGCGCGGCACGGTTGCCCCAGCGTACCTCGAGCCGGATATTGCGGATGCCCGCGGTGCGGCAGGATTTCTCCAGCCATTCGAGCAGGGAGCGGCCGATCCCGGTGCGACGCAAGTGCGGCGCGACGGCCAGCAGGAACAGGTGGGCGTCGAGCTCGCCGAACTGCATGATCGCGAAGCCTGCCAGCTCGCCGTCCAGGGAGGCCACCAGCACCATGGTCTCCGGGTCGTCGATCTGCTTGCGCACGCGGGCGGGCGTCCAGCGCCAGCGAAGCCCGTGCTCGATGTGCAGCCGCGACATTTCGGCGATAGCAGCCGCTTCCGAGCGGTGCGCGGCGCGAAATCGCAGGCGGCTTTCTGCTCTCATGCGGGTTTTCCGAAGGTAGCGGGCGTAGGCCAATCGTAGGCCAGCCATCCGCACTCCGCCAGCCGGCTACCGCGCTCGCCCCGGCCGGCCGCAGGCTTGTGGAGCCGTTCCCCGACATCCTAAAATGCCCGATTCAGCGGCGCGGCGCTCGCGGCCGAATTCCAACAAATGCCGATCAACCAAGAAGAGCTGCTGGCGGTCGCCGTCGAGGACCAGCCCGTCAGCTATACCGACGCCTCCTCCTTGCTGTACGCCCTCGGCATCGGGCTGGGCGCGGACCCGCTCGACAGGAGGGAACTGCCGTACGTGTACGAGGACCCGTCGCAGAAGACGGTGCCGACCTTGGCTACCGTGCTGCTGCCGGATGACCTGCTCGCCGGACACGGCTTCGACGACCGGCAGGTGTTCCACGTTGCCTTGAAGCTCGATCTCTACCGTCCGCTCCCGGCCGCGGCACAGTTGCTGGCAAACCGGCGGGTGCTGGCGGTGCAGGACCTCG
>CBFGSB010000183.1:0-5980 GCA_965651325.1 uncultured Chromatiales bacterium
CCGAAGTACTCGGCGGCGACGTTGATGATGCCGCCGGCGTTGATCACGTAGTCGGGCGCGTACAGGATGCCGGCGTCGGCGAGGCGCTGGCCGTCGGCGGCCGTTTCGAGCTGGTTGTTGGCCGAGCCCGCCACGATCGACGTGCGTAGCTTCGGGATCGACTGCTGGTTCAAAATCGCGCCCAGGGCACAGGGTGCGACGATGTCCACCTCCTGGAACAAAATGTCATCCAACCCGACCGCGCGCGCGCCGAACTCGTCCCGGGCCGCGGCGACGCGTTGCTCGTTGATGTCGGCCACCACGAGCTTCGCACCCGCCTCGGCCAGGTAACGGCACAGGCTGTAGCCCACGTTGCCGATGCCCTGCACCGCCACCGCCAGGCCGTCCAGGTCGTCGCGCGAGAGCTTGAACCGCACCGCCGCCTCGATGCCCTTGAAGATCCCCCATGCGGTCTTCGGCGACGGGTCGCCGCCCGCCTGTCCGCTCTTCTGGGGCAATCCCGTGACGTATTCCGTGCGGCGGGCGATCGTCTCCATGATCTCCACCGACATCCCGACGTCCTCCGCGGTGATGTAGCTGCCGCCGAGCTGCTCGACGAAATCACCGTATTTCTCGAACAGCGCATCGCTGGGCTCGAAATCCGGGGTCTTCAGGATCACCGCCTTGCCCCCGCCGAACCTCAGGTTCGCCATCGCGTTCTTGTAGCTCATGCCCTGCGACAGCCGCAGCACATCGTGCAGCGCCGCGCCGTCCGATTCGTAGTGCCACAGGCGGCAGCCCCCCGCCGCCGGCCCGAGCGCGGTGGAGTGGATCGCGATGATCGCGAAAAGCCCCGTATCCGCATCCCGGCAGAAGAGCACGCGCTCGTGATCGTCGAATGCGGAATCGTCAAAAACGGCCATGGATTTCCTCTCGTTACAGGAAGGCTGGACTGCCGACCGAAGGGTCGCAGGTGCCGGTGGGCGCCGGGGAATGGTGCTTCCGGCCGCGGCGGCGGCGCGGATTCTAGCACGTCGGCGACGGCAGTTTCGGCGCGCCGGCGGCGCGCGCCATCAGCAGGATTCGATGTCCTGCAGCGGGTGCGGAAACATGTCGGATTCGTCCTCGCCCGCGCGCGGGGACAGGCACTGGAAATCCTTCTCCACGAGCACCTTGAGCGCCTCGCCGCCGTCCAGCGGCTGCGTACCCGTGAGCGAAACCTGGTCCGAGCCGGCCCAGGCCTGCACTGCCGACTCGGGAACGCTGACTAGCAGCCGGCCGGCCGCGAACCGCGCTTCGGGGTGCCGCGCGGCCCCCGAGGCTTCGAGGGCGTATTCGAGCCGCGCGCCGCCCGGAAAATCAGTCGCGGCGCTCACCTGGCCCTCCTGCTGCACACGGTCCACTTCGCCGCGGGTCAGCCGGAGGCGTATCGAATTGTCCTGGATACGTAGTTTCAAGGGGGTGCCCATCCCGTGCGGCAGAAATAACAGGCGCAAGAACAACCGCGCAACACCTGATGATACATCGCGACTGTCGTGGCGGCCTGCCGTCGCGAGCGCCTGCCGGCTACTCGTGCTGTTCCCCCCGCCTTGCCGAACCGACCGGATTGCTCTTCTTGTTGCCGGCCGTTCCGTTTTATTTTTCGCTATTCGGCGATAACGTTTTCCGCTTGCGGTCCTTTCTGGCCCTGCGTCACCTCCATCGTGACCTTCTGGCCTTCCTTCAACGACTTGAAGCCTTCCATCTGGATCGAGCTGTGATGGACGAACACGTCCTGTCCACCCTCGCGCTCGATGAAGCCAAAGCCCTTGTCGTCATTGAACCACTTGACGGTTCCACTCACTCGTTCGCCTGCCATAAACAACCTCACTGTAAAGCTCGCCGCCCGGGGGACGGCGCCACGCTTGCCCGACCAAACAAGGAGGGGCGAAAGCCAGTTTACCTGTATTTTGGGCCCCGGCGCGCGCAATTTTGACCAAAAATCGCCAAAAAACGGCCGGCAGGCGGTTGCTCAGGGCGAATCGTCCAGGACCCCGCGGCGGATCTGGTCCTGTTCCAGGGACTCGAACAGCGCCTTGAAATTGCCCTCGCCGAATCCCTCGTTGCCCTTGCGCTGGATGATCTCGAAAAAGATCGGGCCAATGACGTTCTTCGTGAAAATCTGCAAAAGCAGCCCTTCGTTCTTCTGCGGCGCCCCGTCGATCAGGATGCGGCGCTTCCTGAGCTCCTCTACCGGCTCGCCGTGCCCGGGGAGGCGCTCGTCGATCATGTCGTAGTACGTGTCGTTCGTATCCTGCAACCCGACGCCTTTCGCATTGAGCCGGTCGACGGTCTCGTAGATGTTGTCCGTGCCCAGCGCAATATGCTGAATTCCTTCGCCTTTATAGTCCCGGAGGTATTCCTCGATCTGGCTCTTGTCGTCCTGGCTTTCGTTCAGCGGGATGCGGATCTTGCCGCAGGGGCTCGTCATCGCCTTCGAGAACAACCCCGTGTGCTTGCCCTCGATGTCGAAGTAGCGGATCTCGCGGAAGTTGAAGAGCTTTTCATAGAACTCCGCCCACACTTTCATCTGCCCCTGGTGCACGTTGTGCGTGAGGTGATCGATATAGGTGAGCCCGGTATCGAGCGCGGCCGCCTGTTCCTCCCAGCCGGGCTCGTAGCGAAAATCGATGTCGTAGATGGAGTTGTCGCCGTAGCGGTCGACGAGGTACAGCCGGCTGCCGCCGATCCCTTCGATCGCCGGGATGTTGAGCTCCATCGGCCCCGGATCGCCCGGCACGGCCGTCGCGCCGAGGTCGACCGCGCGGTTCAGCGCGTAATTGGCGTCTTTCACGCGGAACGCCATGGCGCAGGCGCAGGGCCCGTGCTGCCGGGCGAACTCCTGCGCGAAGCTGTCGGGCTCCGCATTGACGATGAAATTGATGTCGCGCTGCTTGTGCAGCGTCACGTCCTTCGAGCGGTGGTGTGCGACCGCCGGCAAGCCCATTTTCGAGAACAGCTCGCGCAGCAATTCCGGATCGGGCGCGGCGTACTCCACGAACTCGAAGCCGTCCGTGCCCATGGGATTCCGGGGGTCCGATTCGTGGCCCGCCGTCCGTTTTCTCGTCGTAACCATGTCCGTTTTCCTGCAGTCAGCCGGACCGGAAATGGTAACGCAGCGGCGCGGGTATTGCCCGTTCAGCAGCGCCGGGCGATCCGGGAACGGTCGAGGTCCGCCACCGTGCGGCACCCCATCAGCAGCATGTTGCGCTCGAGCTCGTCCCGCAGGCACGACATTGCGCGCCGCACGCCGGCTTGCCCGGCCGCCGCCAGCGCATACAGGTACATGCGGCCGCCGGAGCAGGCCGTCGCGCCCATCGCCAGCGCCTTCAGCACGTGCGTGCCGCGCCGGACTCCGCCGTCGACGATGATCTCGACCTGCCCGCCGACGGCGTCCACGATCGCCGGGAGCTGGTCGAACGGCGTCCGCGCACCGTCGAGCTGCCGGCCGCCGTGGTTGGACAGCATGATCGCGCTGGCACCGATGTCCACCGCGCGCCGCGCGTCATCGACCGACATCACGCCCTTGAGGGCGAACGGGCCGCCCCACTCCTCGATCATTCTCGCGGCGTCGTCCCAGTCGATCGAGCGTTTCATCTGCGTCTGGATGTAGGACGCCACCGAGGACGACACACTGGACCCCTGCTGCACGTATCCCGACACGTTCGGCAGGTCGAAACGATCGCCGGTGACGTAGCCGAGCGTCCAGCGCGGATGCGCGAGGAAGCTCAGGATGCTCTTCAGCGTAAGCTTCGGCGGCGTGGTCATGCCGGTCACGACGTCCCGTTCCCGGTTGCCGGCGACAATCGTGTCCACCGTCAATGCCAGCGCGTCGAAGCGCGCCGCCTTGCAGCGGGCAATCAGGTCGGACGTGAGGCCCGGATCGTTGTGCACGTAGATCTGGAACAGCTTGGGCGCATCGTTCATGGCGCCAAGCTCTTCGATGCTGCAGGTACCAATGGTGGAGACGCCGAACATCGTGCCGAACTCGTGCGCGACCGCGGCTATGGCCCGTTCGCCTTCGGGATGGAACAGCCGCTGCATGGCCGTCGGCGAAAAGAACAGCGGCATCGCCAGTTCCTGGCCCAATACGCGGGTGCGCAGGTCGACCTCGTCAACGCCGGTCAACACGTTCGGCACGAGGTCGCACTCCTCGAAGGCCTCCGTGTTGCGGCGCATCGTCCACTCATCGTCCGCGCCGCCGTCGATGTAGTGAAAGATCGGTGCCGGCAGCCGCGCCTGCGCGAGGCGCCGGAAATCGTCCGTCCTGCAGCATTGTTCCAGGCGCACCCTCGTCCTCCCCCCCGGGTTTTCCGAGCCGCCGCAGAGACTATCACGCCAGTCTGCTAACATGCGCGCCGGCAAACCGGTCCGCCCTGGTGAATACAGTGAACGACGTATCGCTCGACAACGACCGCAAGGTCGCCCGCTGGCTGTTCGTGCTCTGCGCCCTGGTGTTCGCGATGGTGGTTCTCGGCGGCGTCACCCGTTTGACCGGTTCCGGCCTTTCGATGGTGGACTGGCGGCCCATCATGGGGCTCCTGCCCCCGCTCGATGCAGAGGATTGGGAACGCACGTTCGAGCTGTACAAGGAATCGCCCGAGTTCCGGATCGTCAACCCGGACATGGACGTCCACGAGTTCAAGAGCATCTTCTGGCTGGAGTACCTGCACCGCCTCCTGGGGCGTTTGATCGGCCTCGCGTTCGCAATACCGTTCGTCTGGTTCGTCTGGAAGGGATACATAAGAAAGCGCGAGTGGCCGAAATACGCGCTCATGTTCGTACTCGGCGGGCTGCAGGGGCTACTCGGCTGGTACATGGTAAAAAGCGGGCTGGTGGACAACCCCCGTGTGAGCCAGTACCGGCTCGCGGCACATCTCGTGGCCGCGTTCACGATCTACGCGTACATGTTCTGGATCGCGCTGTCGTTGCTGCAGCGCGACCGGCAAACCGAGCGGCATCCCTGGTTCGGCCGCACGCTTGCACTCGCCGTGCTCGTATCGATCACCGTGGTCTCCGGCGCTTTCGTCGCCGGGCTCGATGCGGGGCTCGTCTTCAACACCTTCCCGAAGATGGGCGAGTACTGGATCCCACCGGGGCTATTCGCCATCGACCCGTGGTGGCTCAACGTGTTCGAGAACATCGCAACGGTGCAGTTCGATCACCGCGTGCTTGCCATCACCACGTTTGTCACGATCGTCGCGTACTGGTGGTTCGCTCATAAGGCGTCGATTCCGGGCCGGCTGCGGCGAGGCGTGCACCTGCTGCTGAACGTCGCCGTGCTGCAGGTGGCGCTCGGTATCTCGACGCTGCTGCTGAGGGTGCCTACGGTGCTGGGAGCGGCGCACCAGGCGACGGCGTTGCTCCTGTTCACCGTGGTGCTGTACCTGTGCCACGGCTTCCTGCACGCCGGGTCCCGTTGAAGCCCGCGGCGGCCCGGTCGTCGATCCGGAGCGCGTCACAAACGCTCGTGCCCGGTCCCGTATCGGCGCCGAAGTGCCAACCCGTTCTCAGCCGGAATCCCGCTCCTGCGCTAGTCTCCGGCTTTTAACCGGCAGGACACGGCATGAAACAAACCTTGCGCGTCGCCGCGGTGGCCGCGTGCGTCATCCTCGGGTCTCCGGTTCACGCCGAAAACATCGATGCAACCGAGCCCGAGAAGCTCGCGTCCCTTATCCGCGACATCGGCTACAAGGCCTCGGTCGAGCAGGACGAGGCCGGCGACCCGTTGATCGTTTCGAGCGCCGGCGGCACCGAATTCCGCATCTATTTCTTCGGCTGCACGGAGGGCGCAGATTGCCGGACCCTCCTGTTCTCGATCGGCTACGACCTCGAAAACGGTACGACCGCGGACGTCATCGAGGACTGGAACCAAACCGTGCTGTTCGGGCGCGCCTACCTCGACGACGAAAGCGATCCCTGGCTCGAGATGCCGGTCAACCTGTTCGGCGGCGTGAGCCGG
>CBFGSB010000184.1:0-5964 GCA_965651325.1 uncultured Chromatiales bacterium
GGCATCCCTGCCTCGCACGCCGCCGAAGACCCCTCCCCCCGGCCGCGGCTCCGCTTCCTGCCGCTGTGGCTCCGCTCCCTTTCGCCGTGGCTTTGCTCCCCACCGCTGTGTGCCGGGCGGGGTGTTGCGGTGGTGCGGGATTCGGGTTACTTGCCGAGGTTTTGCAGGTCGCGGAGGACCTTGCGGCTATTGAGGGGCTTGCCGCCCAGGTGGAAGGCGATCACTTCGCGGAGGAGGCGGCTCGCGGCGCGCAGGGTGGCCGGGTCCGAGAAGGCGCGGTCGCGGATGGCGAGGAGCTCGGCGCCGGTGAAGATCAGCGGGCCCTCGCGGTTGCCGGCCGGGGCCGGGCCGTGTTCGATGCGGTACTCGTATCTTCCGGTCGGCGCGAGCGGTGTGTCGGTGTCGGCTTCCTGGGCCAGGTCGAGGGCGAAGCCCAGCAGGCGCAGCAGGTCCAGCTCGAACTCGCGCAGGCGAGCCGGTACTTGCGGGGATCCCTGCAGCCGCTCGATCGTCATCGCGTAGGCGGCGAAGATCTCCGGTTGCGGGTCGTGGCGGTGCACGAGATGCAGGATGAGCTCGTTGACGTAGTAGCCCGCCAGAAGCGCTTCCCCGGACAGGGCGATCGGCTCGCCGTGGCGCTCGGCGCCCGTCAGGGTGCCGAGCTCGGAGCGGGCTACCCAGGAGAGCTGCAGGGGCATGAAGGGCCGCAGCAGTCCCTTCAGGCGCGAGCGGCCCGAGCGGCTGCCGCGTGCCACGAGGGCGAGCCGGCCGTGGTTGCGAGTGAGCACGTCCAGGATGCGGCTCGCGTCCTGGAACGGCCGGTGATGCAGGAGCCAGGCCGGCTCGTTCTGCACGCGCATGTCGGGTCCTAGCCGGAACCGGAGCCGGGATCGTAGCCGAGCCGGAGCAGTTGCTCTTCGCTGTCCGCCCAGTTGTCCCGCACCTTGACCCACAGCTCCAGGTGCACGGGGACGCCGTACTGCTCTTTCAGCTCCAGGCGTACGGCCCGTCCCGCCTTCTTCAGGAGCGCCCCGCCCTTGCCGACCACGATGCCTTTCTGGCTGTCGCGCTCGACCAGGATCAGCGCCGCGATGGCTATGCCCTCCGGCTCCCGCTCGAAGCGCTCGACCTGCACCGTCAGGCCGTAAGGCACTTCCTGGCGCAGCGCCAGGGTGAGCTTTTCCCGGATCAACTCGGCCACGTGAAAGCTGTCGCTGCGGTCGCTCACGGAGTCGGCTGGAAACAGCGGCGGCGACTCCTGCAGGTAGGACGGGATCACCGCCAACAGGCGGTCCAGGTTCTCGCGGCGGAGCGCCGACACGGGTACGACTTCGGCGAATTCATGACGCACCGCAACTTCCTCGATCACGTGCAGAAGCTCTTCCTTCGGGTGCACCTTGTCGACCTTGTTGATCACGGCAATCACGGGAGCCTTGCCGGCGTCCGCAATCCGCTTGAGCGCCTGCTCATCCTCCCCGGTCCAGCGATTCGCCTCGACGAGAAACAGCACCAGGTCGGCGTCGCGAATTGCGCTGTCCGCCGCGCGGTTCATGAGCCGGTTCATTGCTTTGCGGGCATTCGTGTGCAGGCCGGGCGTATCGATGAAGACCACCTGGGTATGCGCTTCTGTACGGATGCCGAGGATGCGGTGACGCGTCGTCTGCGGCTTCGGCGTGACGATGCTGACCTTGCTCCCGACGAGTGCATTGATCAGCGTCGACTTGCCGACGTTCGGCCGACCCACGACCGCCACGAAACCGGAGACGTGCGGCTGCTCTTCCGGCATTTACGCCGACTCTTCGATGAGCGCGAGCATCTTCATCGCCGCTTCCTGTTCCGCCTGGCGCCGCGTACGGCCGCGACCGGTCGTCACAGTGTCCAGGGGCCGCACGCGGCAACTCACCTCGAAGGACTGCCGGTGAGCCTGCCCGGATACCGCTTCGACCTTGTAGGATGGCCTCTCGATCTGCTTCGCCTGCAGCAACTCCTGCAGCCGGCTCTTCGGGTCGCGACGCGCCGCCGACTCCGGCAAGTCCAGCAGCCGCTCGCCGTAAGCCCTGTGAATGACGCGCCGCGCCTCCTCGAAGCCGGCATCGAGGTACACCGCGCCAAAAATCGCCTCGAGCGCATCGGCGAGCACCGACGAGCGGCGGTGTACGCCGGAGCCTTTCTCGCCGGGCCCCAGGATCAGTTGCTGGCCGATGCCGAGCTCGCCCGCGAGATCCGCAAGGGTCGTGTCCTTTACGAGTGAAGAACGGATGCGGCTCAGCACACCCTCGCCCGCCATCGGTACCAGGCGGAAAACGACTTCCGACACCACCGTGTCCAGGACCGCGTCGCCGAGGTATTCGAGCCGTTCGTTATTGGGACCGGCCGCGCTCCGGTGCGTGAGCGCCTGTCGCAGCAGCTCGACGTCGCGAAACTCGTAATCCAGCGTTTTCTTCAGCCAGGAGGTGGCTTTTTCCAAGATGGGGGCTCGCTTGACCAAGCCTGCAATTTTCGGTCAAGGAGCGGGATTGTTCAACGCCGGACCTGCACCTTCTTGTCGAAGTGCACGGTGAACGAGACATTGCCGATGAAAGGCGCGCTGTGATCGTAGACGGCCTCGACGAGATAGCCGCTGCCATTCGCCGTCACCTTGATGTCGCGGGCGTTGAGCTGGCTGACGCTCTCGACGGAGAAGCGCCGGACAATGGAATTCTGCAGGGCGGTGCGCGACGCATTCTGGCCGTCGAATTCCTCGTGCACGCCTTCGAGTACCCCGGCTACCTTCATGTAATTCAGGTAGACCGGCGTGAGGCGGATGAACGCGAAAGCGAACAAACCGATGAAGACCGCGAGTATGAGAAAGCCGATCGTCGTCATACCTGCCTGGCGGCCGGCGCATGCAGCAGCCGGACCTGCAGGCGATCGGCGAGCGCGGTTCCCCGCGTGGCAGGTTCCTACAGTGCTGTGGCAGGTCATGGTGTCAACTCCCCGGTCGATCGCCGCCATTTTATGTTTGATGCGGCGGGTCAATCAGTGATTCGCGGCACACTTTAGGGCCGTCCTCGCCCCCGGCGCGGTCACCGGATGCGCGAGGCGCGCCGCTATTCTATCTTGTTGCCGATCCGGCTCCAGTCCGGCCATTCCAGCCCGTCCATGTGCATCCAGATTCGCACCGCGTGTCCCACCAGGTATTCCTCCGGGACCGCGCCGATGAAGCGGCTGTCCTCGCTGTTGTCCCGATTATCCCCGAACATGAAGTACTGGCCTTCCGGCACCTGGTACACCCCTTCGCCGCGCGCGATTCCGTGCTCGGAAATCAGGATGCCGTGCTCGTGATCACCCAGCACCTCGATGTACATGTCGGACGATCCGGCAACGCCGTCGTCCGGCGCCCGACGTTTGGGCACCGGCTCGCCGTTGACGATGAGCTGGTGATTGCGGTACTCGATCGTGTCGCCGGGAAGCCCGACGACGCGCTTGATGTAATTGATATCGGGATCCTGGGGCTTACGGAAGACCACCACCTCACCGCGTTCCGGCCTGCCCGTCTCGAGGATCTCGGTGTGCGTGACCGGAAGCCGCAAGCCGTAGGCAAACTTGGTGACGAAGATGTAGTCCCCCTCCAGCAGCGTGGGCCGCATGGATCCCGACGGGATCCGGAACGGCTCGAACACGAACGAGCGGATCACCAGTACGAACAGGAGCACGGGAAAGAACGAGCGCGAATAATCGATGAGCGTAGCCATCGCCCGGTTCGGATGCGGCTCGCCCTCCGGGCGCTGCTTGCGTAGCCAGAAACGGTCGATGGCGACAACAATCCCCGTGAACAGGGTAAGCAGGGTCAATATCAGGGCGAGGTTATTCAATGTCGTTACCCGTCTTGCTCATTTTTCTACTTTCAGGACTGCCAGGAACGCTTCCTGGGGAATCTCGACCGAGCCGATCTGCTTCATTCTGCGTTTTCCGGCCTTTTGCTTCTCGAGCAGCTTCCGTTTGCGCGACACGTCGCCGCCGTAGCACTTGGCGGTGACGTTCTTGCGCAACGCCTTGACCGTGCTCCTCGCGATGATCTGGCCGCCGATTGCCGCCTGTATCGCCACGTCGAACATCTGGCGCGGGATCAGCTCGCGCATCTTCTCGACGAGCTCACGTCCGCGCATGTCCGCGCTGGCACGATGCACGATCATCGACAGCGCGTCCACTTTTTCCTTGTTGATCAGGATATCGAGCCGCACCAGCGCCGCCGCCTCGAAGCGCTCGAAATGATAGTCGAAGGAGGCGAAGCCGCGGCTCACGGACTTGAGCCGGTCGAAGAAGTCGAGCACGACCTCGGCCAGCGGCATCTCGTACTCCAGCGCGACGTGGTTACCGGAATAGCGCATGTGCTTCTGCACGCCGCGCTTCTCGATGCATAGCTTCATGACCGCACCGACGTGCTTGTCCGGTACCAGTATGTTGGCCGTGATGATGGGCTCGCGGATCTCCTCGATCTCGTTGCTTGCCGGTAGCCGTGACGGATTGTCGACGTGCACGACGTCGCCGTTTCTCAGCGCCACTTCGAAAACGACCGTGGGCGCCGTGGTGATGAGCTCCAGGTGATACTCGCGTTCGAGTCGTTCCTGCACGATCTCCATGTGCAGCATGCCGAGGAAGCCGCAGCGAAACCCGAACCCGAGGGCCGCCGACGTCTCGGGCTCGAAATGCAGCGCCGCATCGTTCAGCCGAAGCTTCTGTAGTGCCTCGCGGAAGCCCTCGTAGTCGTCGGCGCTGACAGGGAAGAGTCCCGCGAACACCCGCGGCTGGATCTGCTTGAAGCCCGGCAGCGGCTGCGCGCAGGGATCGGTTGCCAGCGTGATGGTGTCGCCGACCGGCGCACCGTAAATGTCCTTGATAGCCGCGTTGACGAAACCGACTTCGCCCGTCTTCAGTTCCTCGCGATCCTGCATCTTGGGTGTGAACGAGCCGACGCGATCCGCGGTGTAGGTGCGGCCCGTCGACATGATCGTGATCTTCGCTCCCTTCGGTATCCGTCCGTTGACGACCCTGACCAGCGACACCACGCCGACATAGTTGTCGAACCAGGAATCGATGATCAATGCCTGCAGCGGCCCGTCCGGGTCGCCGGCTGGCGGCGGAATCCGCGTCACGATCTGCTGCATCAGCTCCGCGACGCCCTCCCCCGTCTTGGCGCTCACTCGCGCCGCGTTCTGCGCCTCGATGCCGATGATGTCCTCGATTTCGCTGATCACCGCGTCCGGATCCGCCGCCGGCAAGTCGATCTTGTTCAGCACCGGCAGCACCTCGAGCCCCTGGTCGATCGCCGTGATGCAGTTTGCGACGCTCTGCGCCTCGACGCCCTGCGCCGCATCGACGACGAGCAATGCGCCCTCGCAGGCCGCCAGCGAACGCGACACCTCGTAGGAGAAATCGACGTGTCCCGGCGTGTCGATGAAATTGAGCTGGTAGGTATTGCCGTCCGGCGCCGGATAGTTGAGCGACACGCTGTGCGCCTTGATCGTGATGCCGCGCTCCCGCTCGAGCGGCATCGAATCGAGCACCTGCTCCAGCATCTCGCGGTCCTGCAGCCCGCCGCAGAGCTGGATGATGCGGTCCGCCAGCGTCGACTTGCCGTGGTCGATGTGCGCGATGATCGAGAAGTTGCGGATGTGCTTCATATATCGAACGGGATCGCCGACCTCGTGGTTCGGGTCGGCAAACGGCGGAGTATACCTTCTATGTCTGGTGGCACGCTGAGCTCGGAGGCCGTGGCTTGGCGGGGGCGTGACCGGGGGGAGTCCTTTGCGGAATGGCTCCCTTCGGTCCGCTTTATTTCCGCAAAGGACTCCCCCCGGTCACGCCCCCGCCCCTACCGCGGTGGCAGCCGACACCACGCGCGCCGGCGCGCCAGGCGCCAAACACCGCACGCGGCTTCCGGGTGTCGCCGGGGGGCCTTTGGGGGAAATAAAGTGGACCGAA
>CBFGSB010000185.1:0-5954 GCA_965651325.1 uncultured Chromatiales bacterium
GCCGGCTTGCCGGCTCAGCGCGATTGTTGCGCAGAACCGGTCCCTCGTGCCGAAAAATCTACCCCCGGGACCCGCATGGTGCCACAGAATGAATGAGTATTCATTCATTTTTCTGGACTTTTGGCAGGTCCTCATGCGATGCTGGGTTCCCGAGGCCACATGGAGGCAATATGAGGTGCCTGACCCGATCCAATAACCATTTCCGCAAAGCCAACAAGAAGTTGCCCCTCGGAGTAGCGTCGAACTTCCGGTACTGGGGTGACGACAAGACGATCTACGCCAGCCGCGGCAAGGGCGCGCGGGTCTGGGACATCGACGGCAACGAATACATCGACTACCGCCTTGCCTACGGGCCGGCGATCCTCGGTTATGCCGATCCCCGCGTCGACGACGCCGCCCGCGAAGGCATCGAGGTCGGCGGCGTGTTCGCCCTGTCCACCGAAATGGAGTACGAAGTCGCGGACCGCATCAGTCGCATGGTGCCGGCGGCGGAGCTCGTACGCTTCTCGAATTCCGGAACCGAGGCCGTGATGGCCGCGCTGCGCATCGCGCGCGCGCATACCGGCAAGGACGGGCACGTCGTCATGGAAGGCGGCTATCACGGCGTCTTCAACGAGGTGCTGTGGTACACCGACGTCGAGGATTGGACGCCCAGGGACGGTGAGCCGCAAGTCCTGCCCTACGGCGAGGGCGTTCCCGCGCTCGTCAAACGGCTGTTCCGCACCGTGCCGCTCAACGATGCGAACGCGGTCGAGGACGTGCTGAAGAAGCACCACCAGGAAATTGCCGCCTTCCTGATCGAGCCCATCATGGGCAACTGCTGCGGCCTGACGGCGACGCGCGAGTACATGCAGGACGTGCGCTCGCTGTGCGACCGTTACGGCGTTCTCCTGGTGATCGACGAGGTCAAGACCGGCTTCCGGGTTGCCAAGGGCGGCGTGCAGGAGCTGCTCGGCGTCAAAGCGGACCTGTGCACCTTCGCGAAAGCGATGGCGAACGGCTACCCCATCTCCGTGGTCGCCGGGCGCGAAGACATCATGCGCAACGTCGGCGACGGAGTCGTGCACGGCGGCACGTTCACGGGACATTCCGTCTCGCTGGCCGCCGCGAACCGCACGCTGCAGATCCTGGACGAGACGGATGCGCTGGCGACGATCGAGCGCTACGGCCGCGACCTGCAGGCCGGCCTCAGGAAGATCCTGTCGGCACGCGGCATCGCGCACTGCTTCACCGGGCATCCATCGATGACCGGGCTCTTCTTCAGCGAAACCCCGCCGCGCGACTATCGCGACTGGGTGAATACCGACTACGAGTTCTACGATACGCTGGCGCCGGAGTTGCACGAACTCGGCGTATTGGTCGAACCGGATTCACGCGAGCCGTGGTTCATGTGCGAGGCTCATGATGTGAAATGTCTCGAGGAAACTCTGGACAAATTCGAACGCGCGGTAGACATTACTTTGAAGAAACTGCCGGCTGACAGCAGCCGTGTCCACACGGCATAACTGACAAGGACCACGAAGGCGGCGGCCGGCAACGACCGCCGCTTTTCGCATCCAGGAGCGCGTCGCGCGCGATGTTCATGCGGGTGGGCGATAGCATCGCGCAATGCGCGCGCCTGCAGGGGTAATCCGAAACCAGATGAAAACGTATGATGCCATCGTCGTCGGCGCCGGGCACAACGGCCTGACGAACGCCGCCTTTCTTGCCAAGGCCGGCCTGAACGTGCTGTGCGTCGAGAAGAACGACTACATCGGCGGCGCCGCGGTCAGCCGCAACCTCTACAAGGACTGGATCTACTCCAACTGCTCGTACGTGTGCTCGCTCCTGCGCCCCGAGATCTTCCGCGCGCTGGAACTGCACCGGCACGGGCTGCAGGTAACGCCGTACGGCGGCGGCGTCACGTTCATGGAGAACGGCGACTACTTCGGCTCGTACTGGGATTCCGAAGTCGCGCACCGCGAGTTCGCGCGCTTCTCGAAAAAGGACGCCGACGCGTACGAGCGCTACTCCGCCGACGTGATGCGCCAGACCCGCTTCATTCGCGATTCGCTGTTGCGCACTCCGCCGGACCCGACCTCGTTCAAGCCGCGCGACCTGAAAGAGCTTGCGCATCTCGGCCGCCGGTTTTACGAGATGGGCGAAGACCGGATGTACGAGACCATCCGCTTCTGGACCATGAGCGTGGCGGAGTACCTGGACGAGTATTTCGAAACCGACGTCATCAAGACGTCGTTGTCGGGCAGCGGCATCATCGGGACGGCACTCGGCATCCACTCGCCCGGTACCGCCTACGTGCTGTTGCATCACTACATGGGCGAAGTCGACGGCAACGTCGGTTCCTGGGGCTACGCACGTGGCGGCATGGGCGCGGTATCGCAAGCCATCGCCGGCGCGTTCCAGTCTTATGGTGGCGAGCTGCGTACCGATGCGGGCGTCGAGCGGATCGTCGTCAGGAACGGCAAGACCAAGGGCGTGGCCCTCACCAACGGTGAGGAGATCGATGCCAACATTGTGGTCTCGGCGATGGACGTGAAGCGCACGTTCCTGAAATGCATGGATGAGACGGACGTCCCTGCCGACTTCTACCAGCGCGTGAAGAACTTCAAGATCCGCGGCTCCTCGGGCAAGCTGAACATCGCGCTCGACGGCCTGCCGACCTTCCCTGCCCTGCCGAAGAATAATCCGTTGCTGGACGGTGACATGCATTTCATCGACTCGATGGAGCGCATGGAGCGCGCTTACGACGACTGGAAGGAAGGCATTTGGTCGCAGGACCCGTACGTCGACATGGTCATCCCCACGGTGACGGACCCGACCATGGCACCGCCGGGCAAACACTTCATGAGCTGCTTCATCCAGTACTGCCCCTACAAGATCGAGGGCCGGGACTGGACGGACCCGGAACGCGAGGCGTTCGCGCAGACCGTGATCGACCAGATCGGGAATTACAGCCCCGACTTCAAGGACCTGATCCTGCACGTCGAGATCCGCACGCCCGAGGACATCGAGCGGGAAGCGGGTCTCTCGGAAGGCAACATCTTCCACGGCGAGCTCACCATGGACCAGCTGCTGTTCAACCGGCCGGTGCCGGGGTACGCACAATATCGCGCCCCGGTTCCCGGACTCTACATGTGCGGCTCGAGCACGCACCCGGGCGGCGGCGTCATGGCGGCGCCGGGCGCCAACGCCGCACGCGAGATCCTGATGGATCTCAAGCGCAGCAACACCGTTCCGGAGAACTTCGGCGATGACTGAACAGTATGACGCCATCGTCATCGGCGCGGGGCACAACGGCCTCGTCTGCGCCGCGACCCTCGCCCGCGCCGGCAAGAAGGTGCTGGTGCTGGAAGCCGCAAAGGACGTCGGCGGTGCGGCGCGCACGCGCGCGTTCGCCGAAGGCTTTTCCGTATCGTCCTGCGCGCACCTCCTGTACCAGCTCCAGCCGCAGGTGACAGGCGACCTCGGGCTGAAACCGGCGCTCGCGGCCGACAATCTCGCGACGGTCGCGCTCGCGCGGGACGGCCAGCACCTGCGGCTGAAAGGCGGCAGGGTCGACGGCGTTGCCGAGGCCGACCGCGCGAGTTACCGGGATTTCCACGAGCGGATGTGCCGTTTCGCGGACCTGCTCGCCAAATTCCTGAACCGTGCGCCGCCGCGACTGGCAAACGGCTCGCGGCGCGACGTGCTGACGCTTGCCGAGCTCGGCCTGGACCTGCGCCGCCTGGGCAGGAAGGAGATGCGGGAATTCCTGCGCCTCGTCGGCATGAACGTGTACGACGAGGTCGAGGAACGCTTCGAAAATCCGCTCCTGAAGGGCGTCGTTTCGTTCGACGCCGTGCTCGGCACGCATCTCGGACCGCGCTCGCCGAACACGATCCTGACCTACCTCTACCGCCTGTGCGGCAATCACGGCAGGCTGTCGCTGCCGGCCGGCGGCATGAGCGGCATCAGCGACTCGCTTGCGGCCTGCGCGCGCGGCTTCGGCGTAAAGATCCAGACCGGCACCCCGGTGAAACGGGTAATCGTCGAGAACGGGCGCGCCATCGGCGTGGAGACCGAAGCCGGCGACACCTACCGCAGCCTGACAGTCGTTTCCAACGCGGATCCGAAGCGCACGATTCTCGGGCTCGTGGGCAGCCGCCACGTCGAAACCGGCTTCACCCGCCGCATCGACAACATCCGCATGCGCGGCAATGCCGCCAAGCTGCACCTCGCGCTGGACGGGCTCCCGGCGATCGACGGCCTGGAGAAACGCGAGTTCGGCGACCGGCTGGTCATCGCACCGGATGCGAACTACGTCGAGCGCGCGTTCAATCCCGCGAAATACGGCGAGAGCTCGCCGAACCCGGTGCTCGAGATCACGTTCCCGAGCTTCCGCGATGCAACCCTCGCCCCGGCGGGTAAACAGGTGCTCTCTGCCGTCGTGCAGTACGCGCCGTACGCGCTGAAGGGCGGCTGGACCGATGCGGCCCGCGACGCGTTCCGCCAGCAGGCCATCGATACCATAGCGGCGTACGCCCCGGACCTGCCCGGGCGCATCACGGCGGCCGAGTTGCTGACGCCGGCCGACATCGAGAGCGAATTCGGCATCACCGGCGGGCACTGGCATCACGGGGAGCTCACGTTGGACCAGTTCCTTTTCGTCCGCCCGGTGGCGGGCGCGGCCCAGTACCGCATGCCGCTGGAGGGCCTTTTTCTTTGCGGCGCGGGCACGCACCCCGGCGGCGGCATCTCGGGCGCCTGCGGCCGCAACGCCGCGCGCGCCATCCTGTCGCGCGAGAAACCGGCATGAGCAACGCAATGACGACCGTAATTGAAGTTCCGCAAGGCAGGCTTCGCACGCCCTTCTATTCCCGCCTGAAGGCGCTCGATCGCCTGGACGCCTGGCACGAGTGGAAAGGCTACACCAGCGCCGACGCGCTCTACGACGCGAGCCTCGAATATTTCGCGATCCGCAACAGCACCGGCGTGTTCGACCTGACGCCAATGACCAAGTACCGCATCAAGGGCCCGGACGCGCTGCATTACGTCGACCGTCTCGTGACCCGCGACATGCGGAAGATCAAGCCGGGGCGCGTGGCGTACGCCGTGTGGTGCGACGACCAGGGGCAGGTGATCGACGACGGCACGCTGTTCCACCTGCGCGAAGGCGAGTACCGCCTCTGCTCGCAGGAACGACACCTCTCGTGGCTCGCCGACGCCGCCATCGGCATGGACGTGGAGATCAATGAGGAGACCGCCGACATCGCTGCCCTCGCGGTGCAGGGCCCGACCTCGTTCAGCGTTATGGAGAAGCTGGGCCTGGACGGGCTGGAAACGCTGAAGCCGTTCGGCCTGATGCACTTCGACTTCCAGGGCAGCGAGCTGATGGTGTCGCGCACGGGGTTCACCGGCGATCTCGGCTACGAGCTCTGGATCGAAAACGCCCGCGCGGAAGCGCTGTGGGATGCCCTGTTCGAAGCGGGCAAGTTGCACGGCATCCGTGCGATCGGCACCGAAGCGCTCGACCTGTCGCGCATCGAGGCCGGGTTCCTGACGGCAGGCGTCGATTTCCTGCCCGGGCTCGGGACGGTGCGCACGGGACGCTCACGCTCGCCGTTCGAGCTGGGCCTCGACTGGCTCGTGGATTTCAAGAAGCCGAACTTCAACGGCCGCCGGGCGCTGGCCGAGGAAAAGCGCCGCGGCTCGAAGTGGCAGCTCGTGAAGCTCGACATCGAGGGCAACAAGCCGGCCCATCACTCCTATGTCTATAAGGCATCGCGAGGACGCCGGAAGCAGGTGGGCTTCATCACCTCCGCCTGCTGGTCGCCCGTGTGCAAAAAGAACATCGCGCTCGGCACCGTCGAGGCGCCGTACGGCAACCCCGGCGCCGAGCTCTTCGTCGAAATCTACTACCAGCGCGAAATGCACTGGTCGCGCGTCATGGCTAAAGCCACGGTCGTCGACAAGCC
>CBFGSB010000186.1:0-5954 GCA_965651325.1 uncultured Chromatiales bacterium
GGCTCGGCATCCCTGCCTCGCACGCCGCCGAAGACCCCTCCCCCCGGTCACGGCTCCGCTGGTTCGGTGGTTGGTGGGTTTGGAATGTCTCGCCGGGGGTGCGGCTGGTCGGTGTGGTGGTGGGTTTGGAATGTCTCGCCGGGTGTGCGGCACCGTCGGTGTGGGTGGCGGGTTTGGAGCGTCTCGCGCAGTGCAGAGCGGGGTCAGGCGGACTCGCCTTGTGGAGGGGACCGGTGATCCGCGGTGAGGTTGAGGGCGGTGGCGACGGCGTGGCGGCGGAGGGGGCCGCTGTGGTTGAAGAGGGTCATGCCGGTCCGGCGGAGCATGGACATGGGGGTGGATGGGGAGGCGAAGAGGCGGTTCAAGGCACCTACGAAGTTGAGCATGGCGGCGTTGGCTCCCTTGCGGGAGCGTTCGTAGCGGCGCAGGACGGGGAGGTCCCCCGGGTGCTCGCCGGCGGCGACCGCGGCGGAGATGGTATGGGCCAGCGCGGCGGCGTCGGCTACGCCTAAGTTCGCGCCCTGCCCTGCCAGCGGGTGAATGCTGTGCGCGGCATCGCCCACCAGCGCCATGCCCGCACCCGCGTAGCGTGCGGCGTGCTGCGCGCGTAGCGGGAACGAGCCGCGCGGCCCGGAGGGCACGAGCGCACCCAGCACGCGGTCGCTCTTATCGCTCAGCAATTCGCCCAGCTCGTCGTCCGGCAGCGCCAGTGCAGCTTCCGCGTCCGCCGGGATCGTCGACCAGACTGTCGAGACGCGGCCGTCGCCCAGCGGCAGCAGCGCCAGTGGACCTTCCGGCAGGAAGCGCTGCCAGGCAATGTGCCCGTGCTCGCGCTCCGGCCGCAGGTGCGTCACGAACGCGGTTTGGCCGTAATGCCGGACGAAGCTTCCGATGCGTGCCTGCGCGCGCACGAGCGACGCGGCACCGTCGGCGCCCACCAATATTTCGGGCCGCGCGGTGGCGCCGTCCTCGAACGTAACCTCGAAGCGGTCGTCCACCCTCGCGAGTGCACGGATCGGGGTCTCGAATGACAGTTCCACGTCCGTGGTGTCCAGCGCCGCGAGCAATGCATCCTGCAACAAGGCGTTCTCGACGATAAAGCCCAGCTCCGCGACGCCGAATTCAGCGGCGTCGAAGCGCAGCGTGCCCGGCGCGTCGACGTCCGCCGCCGCATCCCAGACGCGCATGCCACGGAACGGGCAGGCACGCACGGCCAGCACGCGGTCCCACACGCCGAGTGAGTCGAACAGGCGCATCGACCCCACGGCGATGGCCGAGACGCGCAGCGACACGCCGGCTGCTGCATCGAACCGCGGCCGGGGCCGCCCGTCGACAACGCGCACGTTCAGGCGCTCACGCTGCCCGCTGTGCGCCAGCAGTGTCGCAACGGTCAGGCCGGCGACGCCGCCGCCGGCGACCAGCACGTCAAAAGTTCGCTTCACGTCCTGCCTCCGGCAGCGGCACGCCGCGCGACAGGCGCGGCAGGCGGCCGGCCAGACCCATCGTGTGCCGCGCGAATGCGCCGCGCACGCCGGGCACCAGGTCGAACGCCAGCATGCCGAGATTGCGCGCTGCCCGCACGGGAGGCCTGCGGCTCCCGAATAGCCGTACCAGCCCGTGGGTAAACCAGACGACCTTGCGATGATCCGTGGCGCGCCAATCCGCGTAGCGCCGCAGCACGTCTGCCCCGCCAATCGAGCTCACGTCGCCTGTAGCCGCGCGCGCGTCAACGATCACGTCGCACAACGCGGCTACGTCGCGCATGCCGAGATTGAAGCCCTGCGCGGCGACCGGATGCAGGCCATGAGCCGCGTTGCCGACGAGCACACTGCGCGGCGCCGTCAGGCGCGCGGCACGGGTCAGCGTCAGCGGGTAAGCGGCGCGCCCGCCGATCTTCGAGAAGCGGCCGAGCCGGTAGCCAAACAGCGCCTGCAAGCGCTCGAGCACGCCCGCATCCGGAAGTGCGTGGACCTGCGCCGCTTCCTGCGTCGGCAGCACCCATACGAACGCAGCACGCTCCTCCGCGATCGGCAGCAGCGCCAGCGCACCGGTGTCGGTGAAGCGCTCGAACGCGCGGTTCGCCGGCGGAGTCGACGGCAGCAGGTTGCCGATGATCGCGGTCTGCCGGTAGTCGACGTGCGAGGCACTGATCCCGAGCATCCCGCGCACCGTCGAATTCGCCCCGTCGGCGGCGATGAGCAGGCTGCACCGAAGCTTGCGCGTGCCGCTCGCACCATCGACCTCGACCACGGTGCCCCGCGCGGACGTTTCCACCGCGGTCACGCGGCCGGGGCATATCCAGTCGAGGCCGTCGACGGCGGCACGGCGCCGCTGCAGCACCTCGCCCAATACACGGTTGATGACGACGTGACCGAGCGCGTCGACGCCCTGCTCGTCGGCGTCGATGTGCGCGAACCCGAAGCGGCCGCGGTCGGAAACGTGAATGCTCTCGATCGGTATCGATGCAGCGTCGACCTCCTGCCACAGCCCCATCGCCTCGAACATACGCCGGCTGCTCCGCGACAGCGCGGTCGAGCGGTCGTCGAAGCTCGGCTGCTGCGCCTCCCCGCGCGCCACCGGCTCGACCACGGCAACCTGCAACTCGAGTGGCGCAAGCGCGATCGCCAGCGCGCTGCCGATCATGCCACCACCGGCGATGACGATGTCATAGGATTCCGCGGCCATTGCCTACGCTCCCGCCATTACGCGCTCGATC
Organism: uncultured Chromatiales bacterium; assembly: GCA_965651325.1. GTDB lineage: Bacteria > Pseudomonadota > Gammaproteobacteria > Steroidobacterales > Woeseiaceae > IDS-8. Next base: position 2,717 of record CBFGSB010000186.1, read on the forward strand.
TCGTCGGGGTCGCTTGGAAGCCCCTTGCTCAGCACGTCCGGCCCGTCGCGGGTCACGACCACGTCGTCCTCGATGCGAATGCCGATGTTGCGCCAGCGCGCCGGCACCTTCGACTTCGCCGACACGTAGATACCGGGTTCCACGGTCGTCACCATGCCCGCTTCCAGCAGGCGCCACTCGTCGTCCACCTTGTAGTCGCCCACGTCGTGCACATCCATGCCGAGCCAATGGCCGGTGCGGTGCATGAAGAACTCGCGGTAAGCACCGCTATTCACGAGTTTCGGCAAGCTGCCCTCCAGCAACCCGAGTTTCTTCAGGCCTTTCGTGATCGCGCGCACCGCCGCGTCGTGCGGCTCGTTCCAATGGTTGCCCTCGCGCGTCTTCTCTATCGCAGCGGCCTGGGCCGTCAGCACGATCTCGTAGAGCGCGCGCTGCTCCGGAGAGTAGCGGCCGCTCACCGGGACCGTCCGGGTGACGTCCGACGCGTAGTAGTCGTATTCGCAGCCGGCATCGATCAGCAGGAGGTCGCCGGCTTTCAGCTCCGCCCTGTTCTCGACGTAGTGCAGGACGCAGGCATTGGCCCCGCCCCCGACGATCGGGCTGTAGGACACGGTGGCGTCGTGGCGGCGGAACTCGTGCAGGTACTCGGCCTCGATCTCGTACTCGAACAGGCCGGGACGGATTCGCTCCATGGCCCGCCGGTGCGCCGCCACGGCAATCTTCGCGGCGCGCCGCATGGCCGAGATCTCGGCACGGCTCTTGTACAGCCGCATGTCGTGCAGCAGGTGATCGAGCGCGACGAACTCCTGCGGCCCGTGCGTGCCGGCCGCGCCGCGGGAGCGCAGGGACCTGATCCATTGCGTTACCCGCCGGTCGAAGTCGGGGTACATACCCATTGAGTAGTACACGCGGCTGCGCGACTCCAGCAGGCCCGGCAGGATGTCGTCGATGTCATCGATGGGGAACGCGTCGTCGGCGCCGTAGTCGCTCACCGCGCCGTCGGGTCCCGCGCGCGAGCCGTCCCACTGCTCCCTCTCGCGATCGCGCTCGCGGCAGAACAGCACGTACTCGCCGTTGCCGCGCCCGGGCGCCAGCACGGCCACGGCGTTTGGCTCCGGGAAGCCGGTCAGGTAATAGAAGTCGCTGTCCTGCCGGTAGCGGTATTCGACGTCGCGGCTGCGCAGCTTGACGGGCGCGCTGGGCAGGACCGCGATGCCGGTTTCCCCCACCATGCGCATGAGCTGCTTGCGGCGTTTCGCGAACTCGGCGGGCTTCATCTAATGAATGCTCTCGTCGCTCGCGGGCATCGCCGGCGACCGGAAACCCGCGAGCTCCTCGTAAGTAAGCTGGGCCGCGACCCGCAGGTACTCGACCAATTCCGTCCAGGCTTGTTCGCGCGTTTCGGCGCTGTCGTCAGTGTCGGCCGTGGCGCGTGTGATCTCCAGCGTGTCCTTGATGATCTCGCTGACAGGCTCGGTCGCCAGCTTCGCCTTCAGCTCTTCGGGGTGCGGCCCGGATACCAGGCCGTGCAGAAAGCCTTCGCACCAGTGCGAGAGCGCCTCGGCCCGCGCGGGACCCGACGCGCTGTCGTCCGGCAGCAGCGGCTCGAATTCCGATTGGCGTTCGGCAAGCTGGCGGTAGCTCTCGTCGAACAGGTTCTCCAGCAGCTCCCGGCACTCTCCGCAGGCGGGGTTGCCGGGGTCGGTATCCTCCAGCACGCGCGCCAGCCACCCGACGATCGCTTCCTGCCCCTGCACCGCCAGGCGGCTGCAGAGAAAGCCGTGCGCCTGCGCCGCGCGCCACGACGCGCCGCAGCGCCGGAGCGCGTCGTCCAGTTCGTCATGTGCCGTCGATTGATGCAAGCGAGCCGCCGTTGCGCGTATTTGACCCAGAAGCCCACAATGATCCCATGTTACGCGCGGGCGCGTCACGCCCGGCCAGCGGAGGGTGCGGGCATGCGGAACGGGCGATTGATTCTCCGTCGCCCCGGCTCTATATTCCGCTCCATGGCCGACGATGCACATAGCACGTTTGAGCACGAGCTCAAGCGGCTCGAGAAGAGGGTGGATGCGCTCGTCCTGGTATGCGACCAGCTACAGGACGAGAACCGGTCGCTGAAGCAACGGCAGGACGCGCTCACGGCCGAGCGGGCGACGTTGCTACAAAAGAATGAGCAGGTGCGGGCACGCGTCGAAGCGATGATCGGACGCCTCAAGGCGATGGAACAGGGGGGCTGACGCCGCCGCGAACGGGCGTGTCGGCAGTCACGGGGACGGCCCACCGTCCAGGAAGGAGTTTCCGTATGAACGATATCTACGCTCACGTCAGCGTCAAAATACTCGAAAAGGAATACCAGGTGTCCTGCCCGGCCAGCGAGCGCACCGACCTGCTCGACTCCGCCGAAATCCTGAACGCCCGGATGCGCGAGATTCGCGACAGCGGCAAGGTCGTCGGCCTGGATCGCATCGCCGTCATGGCGGCCCTGAACATGGCCAACGAGCTGCTGCACGCCAAGGCCCGCGACCGGGAGCTCGAGGGCACGGTCGGTAACCGGCTGAGGCTCATGTCGGACCGGGTGGAATCGGTCCTGCACTCCACCAAGCAGCTCGATTTCGCGGGCTGAACGTTCACCGCACCCGCCGGTCAAAGGATAGAGGGACTACGAAACAAAATTGGCGCCTCCTGCAGTGTTCGACAGCTGACCCGGAAGCCTTTCGACCCTAAATTTTTACCTCGGGGTCGCGCACTGTCGGCAGCATATGCGCAAAACCACTTCGGTGGAGAGCCTGTTGCTGTCACGGCTGACCCCACCTGTTGCTCTGGTTCGAGAGCGACGGTCGGCACCGGCATCCGCGGGAGGCGCCATCTCCCCTCCCCTGTTCCCAACCCCTCCCGTCAAGGATCCCGCCATCACTGAAGAGTCGACAGTAGCCGCTGCCATTGACGAGGTGCAGCGCCGCAAGAAACCGATCCGGCGCAAGGCACGCGAAGCGAGACGATCCCTGAACCCCGACGAGCGCCGTGACGCCTCCGCGCGTATCGCCGCGACGGTCGTCCACTCGCACTTCTTCCGCCGCAGCCGCCGCATTGCCTGCTACCTTCCGATGCCCGAGGAGGTCGACACCTGGCCGATCATTGCGCGCGCATGGCGCATGAAGAAGAGAATTTTTGCCCCGATGCTGGCTCCGGACCGGCTGTTGCGATTCCGTGAAGTACGTCCGGACACGACGCTCGTCAC
>CBFGSB010000187.1:0-5914 GCA_965651325.1 uncultured Chromatiales bacterium
CGTCGCGCACCGGGTCGGCTTCCGGCCATGCGGCCATGTGCACGCTCTCGGGCGCATCAGGCTGCACGCTTTTCACGAGGTTGCCGTACACGTGTTCCGCGAGAAACGGTACGAAGGGCGCCATCAGGCGCTGCGCCACGTCGAGGCACTCGTACAAGGTAAGGTAAGCCGCCAGCTTGTCCCCGGTATCGCTGGATTTCCAGAAGCGCCGGCGGTTGCGGCGCACGTACCAGTTGCTCAACTGGTCGATCAGCGACTCGATCGCCTCGCCCGCAGCCTTCGCGTCGTAGCGGTCCATAGCCTCTGTGCACTGCCGAATCGTGCGATTCAGCAGCGCGAGCGCCCAGCGGTCGATCTCCGGCCGCTCCGCCACGGGCACGTTCTTCGAAAAGTCCACGTCGTCGAAGCGCGCGTACAGCACGAAGAACGCGTACGTGTTCCAGAACGTGTTGATGAACGAGCTGGCGACGTCCTGCACGATGTCCACCGAGATCCGCTTCTGCACGTCCGGCGACAGGCGCGCCAGGAAGTACCAGCGCAGGGCGTCCGCGCCCACCGTGTCGAACACGTCGTACGGGTCCACGATGTTGCCGACCGACTTCGACATCTTGCGGCCGTCCTTGTCCACGATGTGGCTCAGGCAGATGCAATTCCGGTAGGCGACGCTGTCGGAGACGAGCGTCGCGATCGCGTGCAGCGTGTAGAACCAGCCGCGCGTCTGGTCGATCGCCTCGCAGATGTAATCGGCCGGGAAGTGCTCTTCGAACGTCTCCCGGTTCTCGAACGGGTAATGCCACTGGGCATAGGACATCGCGCCGGAATCGAACCAGCAGTCGATCACCTCGGGCACGCGACGCCACGTCTTGCCGTCCTTTTCGAAGGTAATGTCATCGACCGCCGGCCGGTGCAGGTCCAGGTCGCTCAAGCTGCGGCCGCAGAGTTCCTCGAGCTCCGCCACGGAGCCGATGCAGACGTAGTTCTGCTCGTCGTCCACCCACACCGGCAGCGGCGTGCCCCAGAAGCGCTCGCGCGACAGCGCCCAGTCGACGTTGTTCTCCAGCCAGTTGCCGAAACGCCCGTCGCGGATCGTCTCGGGAACCCAGTTGATGGTCTTGTTCAGCTCGACCATGCGATCCTTGCGGTCGGATGTCCGGATGTACCACGCGTTCTTCGCGTAGTAGATGATCGGGTCGCCCGTGCGCCAGCCGAACGGATAATTGTGCAGCATGGTCTCGGACCGGAACATGAGACCGCGCTCTTTCAGGAGCTTGATCAGCGGCTTGTCGGCGTCCTTGAAGAACAGCCCCGCCACCGGCTCGACGACGTCGAGGAAATGCCCGTCCTTGCCGACTGCGTGCACCACCGGCAGGCCGTGCGCCTGCCCGAGCGCAAGGTCGTCGACGCCGTACGCCGGCGCGGAATGCACGATGCCGGTGCCGTCCTCGGTGCTGACGTATTCCGCCGGCAACACGCGAAAGGCGCCCTCGGCGTCCACCGGCAGGTAGTCGAACGGCCGCTCGTAGGCCATGCCGACGAGCTCCGAGCCCTTCACGATCTTCTCGACCGCGTGCTCGTGATCGGCCAGCACCTTCTCGCGCAACGCTTCGGCGAGGATCAGGGTCTCGTCGCCGAGCTTCACCCAGGCGTAGTCCACGTCGGGGTGAACGGCGAGCGACAGGTTCGCCGGCAGGGTCCACGGGGTCGTGGTCCACACGAGGAAGCTCGTGCGCTCGGCGCCTTCCAGGCGGAAGCGCACGAAGATCGATGGATCGCGCACCTCGCGATAACCAAGCGCCAGCTCGTGCGACGACAGCGTGGCGCCGATGCGCGGGTCGTAGGGCACGACCTTGTAGCCGCGATAGATCAGCCCCTTGTCCCAGATGTTCTTCAGGAGCCACCACACGCTTTCGATGTAGCTGTTGTTCAGCGTGTAATAGGCCTCGTCGAAGTCGACCCAGAAGCCCATGCGCTCGGTCATCTTCTCCCAGTCGCCGATGTAGCGCATGACGGACTCGCGGCAGCGGCGCGTGAACTCCGCGATGCCGACCTGCCGCTCGATTTCCTTCTTGTCGAAGATGCCGAGCTCTTTCTCGATCTCGTGCTCGACCGGCAGGCCGTGCGTGTCCCAGCCGGCCTTGCGCGGCGCGTAGTAGCCGCGCATCGTCTTGTACCGCGGGAACGCATCCTTGAAGCTGCGGGCCAGCACGTGGTGAATGCCGGGCTTGCCGTTCGCCGTCGGCGGGCCTTCGTTGAAGCTGAAGCGCGGCCGCCCTTGCGACTGCGCGATGGTCTTCTCGAAGATGCCGTGCTCGCGCCAGAACCGGAGCACTTCCTGCTCCAGTGCCGGCCCGTCGTAACGCCCGGAGACCTCGTTGAACCTGCCCGTGTTGCTTGTGCCTGTCCGGCTCATGTTCCCTTGACCCAACTTTTCCGTCGAAAAAAAAGCCCCGGACGCCACATGTGCGTCCGGGGCGATTCTCCAATCCTCAAATCGCGGTACCACCCGGCTTCGCGGCCGTCTTGCGACGCCCGCCTCGATGAGCCCGGTTACGGGGGCTTAGCCGGCCGGGCCTACTGCGCTTGCGTTCCAAGCGGTTCGGGCGGCGACTCCGGGGTGATATTCAGCGGTTTCCGGTGCGGGGCTTCCACCCTCTCCCGCTCGCTTGGCCTCGCTCTGGCCGCCGGAGAATCCGCCTGTTTGTCCCCTTCAACGTCTTCCCGCGCAAATTATCGCCGGACCGGTGAAAAAACAAGACCTGGCGCCGCAGTTGCAGCGAAATTTCGAGCGAGAACGGCCCGGAGTGCGCGGGATGCGCACAGCGGGACGAGCTAGTGCACCACCGGCGACACCGGCAGGTCGCTCTCGTCGCCGAACATGACCCGGTCGAACACCTTGACCAGCGCATCCGTCTCCTGTGCGCCCATCACAAACAGGCGCCGGTTGACCAGGAAGTCCGGTACCCCGGTCACGCCGCTTTTGCGGACCTGCGCTTCCTGGGAAAGGACCGCTTTGCGCGATCCGGGGTCGTCCAGCGTGCGCTCGATGCCTGCCGCCGACAGCCCGCCGCGTGCGCCGAGCTCGACCAGCGTGTCCCGGTCCGAGAGATCCCGCCCTTCCTCGAAAAACCCGCGGAAGAGGCTTTCGGCCACGTCGCCGACGGCGACACCCTCGCTCTCGGCCAGTTTCATCACGCGATGTGCATCCAGCGTGTTCGGCATCCGCTTGATCCGGTCGAAGCGGAACTCGATCCCTTCCCCCCGGCCGGCGGCCGCGAGTTTCGCGAACGCGTGCCCCGGTCGTCCGGAGCTTTCGAAGCGGGAAGCCAGGTACTCTTCGAAACCGAGGCCTTCGGCAGGCGTCCGCGGATTGACGCGGAACGGCAGCCAGTTCACCGCGGTCGGACCGTGCACCGCGAGCAGCGCGTCATCGAGGCGCCGCTTGCCGAGGTAGCACCACGGGCAGACGAGATCGGCAATCACGTCCACCTGCAGGGTCGCGAGCGAGCCGCTGTCTCCTTGCGGAATTTTGACCAGGTTCGGGTTCATTGTCGTCGCATCGTTCCTCTTCCGAATGGACAGGAGATGCGGGTGCGCGGGGCCCTATTCAAGGAGGCGCGGTGCCCATTCGACGCTGCCGGGGCGAATTCGCTGCAATAATCGGGGCCTCCTCCTGGTCTATAGTGTTCGAGCCCACGAGGAGGCCTTGCATTGCTCATTCGAAAACCCGCCGACATCCGTTCATCGGAGATCACCGGCAAAGACAACTTCCTGAATCGCCGCCGGTTCCTGGAGGCTGGCGTAGCCGCCGGTGCGGCCTGGCTGGCGCCTCCGGCCCCGGCCGCGGTGCTGCCCGCGGCGCGCGGGGCCAAACTGCCGGACATTGCCGAAAGCCGCTTCAGCACGGACGAAGAGCCGAACAGCTTCGAGGACGTCAGCACCTACAACAACTTCTACGAGTTCGGCACCGGGAAGAGCGATCCGTCGGAAAACGCGCACACCCTCGAGCCGCGCCCGTGGTCCATCGCCGTCTCCGGCCACGCCGCGAAAACCGGCACTTTCGATCTCGAGGATTTCGTCAAGCCGCACCGCCTCGAGGAGCGGATCTACCGCATGCGTTGCGTCGAGGCGTGGTCGATGGTCATCCCGTGGGTCGGCATCCCGCTCGCGGACGTGATCCGGCGGTTCGAGCCGACGTCGAACGCGCGCTACGTTTACTTCGAAACGTTGAACGACCCGAAGCGGATGCCCGGCGTCAGGCGGCCGGTGCTGGACTGGCCTTACCGCGAAGGCCTGACCATGGCCGAAGCCATGCACCCGCTGACGATCCTGGCGGTCGGCGTGTACGGCGAAGTGCTGCCGAACCAGAACGGCGCGCCGCTCCGGCTCGTGGTGCCGTGGAAGTACGGCTTCAAGGGCATCAAGAGCATCGTGAAAATGAGCTTCGTCGACAAGATGCCGCCGACGACCTGGAACATGGCCGCGCCCCACGAGTACGGCTTCTACGCCAACGTGAACCCGAACGTCGACCACCCCCGCTGGAGCCAGGCGCGCGAGCGCCGGATCGGCGCGGGGCTCTTCGCCGGCCGCCAGCCGACGTTGATGTTCAACGGCTACGGCGAGCAGGTGGCACACCTCTACGACGGCCTGGACCTGCGGCGGAATTTCTAGCCCGGTGAACACGACACAGCAGGTTCGCTTCGTCTGGAAGCCGCTGGTGTTCGGGCTGTGTCTCGTGCCGGCGATTCTGGTCGTCACGGACGCGGCCGGCATCACCGGCGGGCTCGGCGTCAACGCCGTCGAGGACATCCAGGACCGTTTCGGCAACTGGGGATTGCGCTTCATCATGATCACCCTGGCCGTCACGCCGCTCCGGCAGCTCACCGGCTGGAACCTGCTGGCCCGCTTCAGGCGCATGTTGGGGCTCTTCGCATTCTTCTACGTGCTGATGCACTTCCTCACCTGGCTGGTCCTCGACCAGGGCCTGCTGTGGTCCGCGATCGTCGAGGACATCGGCGAGCGCACCTTCATCACGGCCGGTTTCGCGGCTTTCCTGGTGCTCACGGCGTTGGCCGCGACGTCCACCGCGGGTGCCCGCCGGCGCCTCGGCCGCCGCTGGCAGCAGCTCCACAGGGCGGTGTACGCCGCGGCCATCCTCGGCGTCGTGCACTACTGGTGGCAGGTCAAGGCCGACATCCGCGAGCCCGCCGTCTACGCGGCTATACTCGCGCTGTTGCTGGGCTACCGGGTTCTCCGTCGTACCCGAAGGGAAGGTAAATGGCGCTTGCCGCGTGGAAACGACTCGAAAAAAGCCCCGGCTACCAGCGCCGGAAACTGGTCTTAAAGCGGCTCATCGGCAAGGAACCGCGCCTCGAGATCGAGCTGGATGTCGATATCGTCGAGGAAGGCGGCTGGCGCTACCATCCCGGCACGCTCGGCCCCGGCAGCGTCGTCTACTCGCTCGGCATCGGCAAGGACACGGATTTCGACCGGGCGCTGATGCGCCGTTTCGGCTTGCAGGTGCACGCCTTCGATCCCACCCCGTCCACCGCGGATTGGCTGCTCGAGCATCCGCAGCCGGCCGGCTTCCACTTCCATCCGTGGGCGGTCACCGCGCGGGACGGCGTGGTGCGGTTGTATCCCCGGGTGCGCAAGGATGGCAGCAAGTCATCGGTGATGTACACGATGGTGGAAAACGACCTGGCCAAGGCGGAAGCCATCGAGGTGCCGGCCTTCAGCCTCGGGAGCATCGCGTCGAAGCTCGGTCACGACCGCCTGGACCTGCTGAAGATGGATATCGAAGGCGCCGAGTACGAGGTGCTGGATACTCTGCCCGATCTCGCGGTCAAACCCCGGCAGCTACTGGTGGAATTCCACCATCGCTTTGCCGGCATCGGGCCGGCGCGCACGGTCGAGG
>CBFGSB010000188.1:0-5883 GCA_965651325.1 uncultured Chromatiales bacterium
GCGTCGTTTTCCTACAATAAGCCATTCCCAATTGCCGCGACGATAGCTTCGGTGTGGTCCGCGACCACGCCCTGCACCTGATTTCGCGGCGCCATCGTTCCTGTCGGGCAGTCGCCTACGACGCGGGCAAAAATCACATAAAGGGGGGGCTGTATGGCCAAGAACATCACTCCGGGAAAAACGGTCCTGTCGGCGGCGATTGCCGCGGCCCTGGCCGGCGGCGGCGCCGCGCATGCGCAGCAGGCGATCGAGGAGATCGTCGTCACCGCCACCAAGCGCGCCGAGCCGATGCAGGACATTCCCGTGTCGATCCAGGCCATGACCGGCGAGAGCCTGGACAACCTGGGCGTCTCGACGTTCAACGAATACATCGATTTCCTGCCGAACGTCGTGATGAGCGGGCGCGGGCCCGGGCAGAGCGTAATCTACATCCGCGGCGCCTCGACCGAGCAATCGGCCATCACCCTGACCTCGGTGCAGGCCTCTGCCCCCAGCGTCGCGCTGTACGTGGACGAGCAGCCGGTCTCGTTCGCCGGCCGCAACCTCGACGTGTACGCGACCGACCTCGAGCGCATCGAGGTGCTGCCGGGGCCGCAGGGCACCTTGTTCGGCGCCAGCTCGCAGTCGGGCACCATTCGCCTCATCACCAACAAGCCGGTCACGGACTTCTTCGAGGCCGGCTTTGACACCAGCATCAGCACCACCAAAGGCGGCGAAATGAGCACGTCGGTGGAGGCCTACCTCAACCTGCCGCTCGCCGACAAGCTTGCCTTCCGCATCGCGGCCTACACGGACAGCGCGGGCGGCTGGATCGACAACGTCCCTGGCACCTACGCCGCGGACATCGAAGTCCTCAACCGCAACCAGATTTCCCCCGCCGCGCACGTCTGCACCGGCAATCCGGCCGTCGACGGCCCGATCAGCGGTGACGCCTGCGGCGGCCAGCGCGCCACGATACACGTGGCCGATAACAGTCACCTCGTCGAGGACGACTTCAACGACGCGACCTACCGCGGCGCGCGTTTCGGTGCGCTGTACGAGGTAAACGACGAGTGGAACGTGCTCGTCCAGCACCACATGCAAACCCTGAAGACCGAGGGCGTGTTCGAGTACGACCCCTACATCAGCGGCGAGGAATCGGTGAACCTGTTCAACCCGACCCGCAACCAGGACGAGTTCGGGCTCACCACCTGGACCGTCAGCGGACGCCTCGCCGAGCTCGATCTCGTCTACACCGGCGGCTTCCTCGACCGCGACGTGTTCTACCAGCAGGATTACAGCGGCTACACCAACGGCGGCGGTTACCAGGCGTATTACATCTGCAGCGGCGGCTATTCCAGCGCCAACGAATGCTTCGATCCGGTCAAGCAGTACCTCGGCAATACGACCAATGAGCGGTTCACCAACGAGATCCGCCTGTCCACGGATCCGGAGAATCGCTGGCGGGTAACGGCGGGCGTGTTCATCGACGAATCGGAGAGCACCTCGGACGGCCAGTTCCAGTATTTCGGCACGATCGGCGCCGGCTTCAACCATGCGCAGGCGCCGGGCACGATCACCGATCCGCCGAACTCGCCGCCGACGCCCGGCAACATCGTCAGCACGGTCGAAGGCGTCACCAACCCATTCAGCCGCGGACCGGCCACGACCTTCATCAACAACTTCACGCGCGAGGAAAGCCAGGTCGCGTTCTTCGGCGAGTTCGCCTTCGACATCACCGACCAGCTCACGGCGAGTATCGGGGCCCGGGCCTACGACCTCGACTACGAGTTCACCGGCTCGACCGGCTCGTCGTTCGGCTGCAAGGGTGCGACCAGCCCCTGCGACGGCCAGAGCTTCGACAACCGCGTATCCGAGCGGCTCGAGGCGATCGGTTCCTTCGCCGAGACCGGCGACACCGCCGCTCTCGATGCTTTCTTCGGGGCCGCGACCAGCCAGCTCATCCAGCAAGGCGTCGCCGACGGCAGCTTCTTTGTCGAGGGCCTGGATTCAGCAGGCGTGATCAACCAGGACGACACCATCTGGCGCGCCACCCTCAATTACCACGCCAGCCCGGACATCATGATCTTCGGCGCGTATTCGCAGGGCTTCCGGCCGCAGACCTCGAATCGCAACGCGGGCCAGCCGTCGGCGAACCAGGCCGGTGTGTACGAGGGCTACCTCGTGCCGGCCATCGGCCGCACGGACGAGCTGGAGAATTTCGAAATCGGGCTCAAGAGCGACCTGTTCGGCGGCCTCGTGCGCCTCAATGCCACGGCTTACCATTCCGAGATCACCGACCTGCAGATTTCCCGCTTCGACCCGGCAAACGTCGCGTTCCTCGTGTTCATCGAGAACGCGGGCGACGCGGAGATCAACGGGCTGGACGCGGATTTCCAGTGGAATGCGACCGACAACCTCACGATCTTCGGCGCGGCGAGCTTCGTCGACAACGAGCTGACGCGGATCAACCCGCAGCTCGTCGACATCGTGGTGCCGGAGGGCAGCCGCCTGCCGTGGACGCCGGAGTTCTCCGGCAACCTGCGGGCACAGTACGATTTCAGGCTGCCGGATTTCGAGGCGGACGCCTACGTGCGCGGCTCGGTCACGTACACCGGCGACAGCCTCGCGATGTCGACCTGCAACGCTTACCAGATCGAGGACAACACCACGCAGGTTTTCGGCAATCGCAGCAGCCTGAAAATCGTCGAGGAAGGAGGCTTCTGCGGCACGCCGCTGACAGGCGACGACCTCGCCTCGGTGGTGGACCCGTCCTTCGTCGGTGTCGACGGCAACGGCGATACCCGCTTTATCGGCGCGCGTTACGAGCAGGAGGCCTACACGCTCGTGAACCTGGCGTTCGGTGTCCGCAAGGACATGTGGAAAGCGGAGCTGTTCGTCGACAATATCTTCGACGAGCGTGCCCAGGTCGCGATCAACGCGGCCGACTACTCGCCCAGCGTGGTCACCAACCGTCCCCTGACGGTCGGCCTTCGTTTCAGCTTCGACTATGAATGAACGGGCAGTCGATCGAGGCGGTCTCGGGCCGCGCGCGCGAGCTCGTTAAGCAAGGTCAATTCGCGCACGCCGCGGAGTACGTGCGGCGCGAGATCGGCGGCGCCGAGCTCGACGCCAGCCACACGGAGGCTCTCTATGTCCTTGCCGTTGCCTCGCGCTACGGCAAGGACTATCCCGGCGCCCTCGACACCCTGCGATCCCTGCAGGCGATCAATCCGGACTACGCGCGCGGCTGGCAGGAGCAGGGGCACGCGCTGTTCTCACTGAACCGGCTCGCGGAAGCCCGGCGGGCCTACGAGCGCGCCGTGCAGCTCAACGACGCCCTGCCGGCGAGTTGGAAGGCGCTCGCCAACCTGTACCGGCTGGCCGGCCGCGAACGGCATGCCGCCTGGGCGGAATCGCAGGTCGAGTATCTCGAGTCGCTGCCGGAGGAACTCCTCGCCGTCGCGAGCATGACCCGGGAGCACGAGCTCGAGCGTGCCGAGAAGCTCTGCCGCCGCTTCCTGCAGCGCAACAAGCATCACCCGGAAGGCCTGCGCCTGCTGGCGGCGATTGCCGGGAAGCTGGACGTTTCCGGCGATGCGGAGTTCCTGCTGGAGAGCTGCGTCGAGCTGGCACCGGAGTTCGACCGCGGCCGCAGCGACTACGTCAACCTCCTGCTCAAGATGCAAAAGTTCGAGAAAGCGCATCGCCACGCGGAGATCCTGGTGGAGCGCTCGCCCGAGAACCCGGAGTACCGATCGATGCTCGGCTCCGCGACGGCGGGAATCGGGCAGCATGAGAACGCAATCGGCATCTTCGATAGCGTGCTGGCGACCAGCCGGCGGCAGAATTCACTCTACGTCATGCGCGGGCATGCGCAAAAGACGATCGGCCGGCTCGACGAGGCGATCGCCTCCTATCGCAAGGCCTATGATATCCAGCCCGATTACGGCGATGCTTTCTGGTCGCTTGCGAACACCAAGACCTATCGCTTCACGGATGCCGAGATCGCGCACATGCAGCGCTTCGCAACGGATCCCGCCACGGGCAGCGAGGATCGTATCCACTTCTGCTTCGCGCTCGGCAAGGCTTTTGAGGACCGCGAGGAGTACGGCGAATCGTTCAGGTGGTACGCGCAAGGCAACGAGCTGAAACACGGGATGATCCGGCACAAGGCGTCACACCTCTCCCTCCGCACCTCGGCCCAGGTCGAGACCTGTACCACGGCATTCTTCGAGGAGCTCGACGGAGCCGGGCATCCGGCGCCCGACCCGATCTTCATTGTCGGGCTGCCGCGCGCCGGCTCGACGCTGCTGGAGCAGATTCTCGCGTCGCATTCACAGGTCGACGGGACCATGGAGCTGCCGAACATCATTGCGCTCGCGCAGCGCCTGCGCGGCAGCCGCAATCTCGTCGAACCGGACGGCAAACCCAACTACCCCGCGGTGCTGCGCGAGATCGACCGCGATTACCTGCGTCGCTTCGGCGAGCAGTTCATCGAGGACACGCGCGTGTACCGCGGCAGTGCGCCATACTTCATCGACAAGAACCCGAACAACTTTTTCCACGTCGGCCTGATCCGGAGCATCCTGCCGAATGCGAAGGTCATCGATGCGCGGCGCCATCCGATGGCCTGCTGCTTCAGCGGCTTCAAGCAGCTCTTCGGGCAGGGGCAGGAGTTCTCCTACGGGCTCACTGAGATCGGCAACTATTACCGGGAATACGTGCGGCTGATGGCACACTGGGATGCCGTGCTGCCGGGTTTCGTGCTGCGGGTACAGCACGAGGAGGTCGTCGACGATTTGGAAGGCCAGGTGCGGCGGCTGCTGGACTTCTGCGGCCTGCCGTTCGAAGAGGCTTGCGTCGAATTCCACAAGACGGGGCGCAGCGTGCGCACCCCGAGCTCGGAGCAGGTGCGCCAGCCGATCTATCGCAGCGGGCTCGAGCACTGGCGCCACTACGAGCCGTGGCTCGCGCCGCTGAAAGAGGCGCTGGGAGCGGAGATCCTCGCGGAATACGGGGTGACCGGCGATGCCTGACCTATGCGCGGCTTCCGAAGGCCGCGGCGAAGTGTCCATGCTGGTCTTCCACCAGCGCCGCGCGCAGGATGCGCTGCACGATGATCGGGTTAACCCCGACCTCGTTGCTGGCGGTCACCAGCGCGCGGCTGTCGGGATGCAGTTGTCGTTGCACGCTCTCGATCGCCGCGCGGTACCGCGGCCAGCCTTCCTCGCGGAAGCCGTAGACGTGCCAGATCTCCCGCCAGTCACGGGCAAACCCGAGAAGCAGGTGCCGGTATGCTTCGACCAGGCGCGGCTCGTTCTTCGGGTGCCGCGAGAAATCGCCGATGAGCTCGCGTACCAGCGCGTCGACCTCGCCGGGCGCCATCACGGGGCTGACGTTGTAGTTCTCGGTGAGGATCCGCGGAGTTGCCGCCGGATCGAACGGCACTTCCCTCACCTCGGCGTCGACGGCCGCCCGGTCCGCGACCGGGTCGAAACGCTCGATCTCCGCAACCCGCGCCCAGAACCGCGACGAGCCGGCGATGTCGATCACGAGGTGCACCCGCGCGTCGGCGCTTTCGTTGACGACCCGGTGCCGGCGCCAGGAATTGAAGATCCAGCATTCACCCGCCTGCATGTGCACCTCGGCATCCGCGCAGAAAAAGCGTACCGCCGGGTTGGTGACGATCGGGATGTGGATGCGCACGCGCGTGTACCAGTGGTAGTTGAAATCAACGTGCATCGAAACCTCGGCGCCGCCGGCAAGCCGCATCAGCCGCGAACGGCCGAGCACCTCGCCGAAACTGCCCATGACCTGCCGCAGGTACGGGCAGCGCGCAAGGTGCGGCGTGGGACGCATCGCGCCGTGAAAGTCCTCGTTGGCGCCGCCATCGCGGGAAAC
>CBFGSB010000189.1:0-5880 GCA_965651325.1 uncultured Chromatiales bacterium
GGCAGCGTGCTGGCCGCGCTGCTGCCGAAGCACGCCCGCAACCTGGCCGCGGCTTTCGCGGGCACGGTGGCACTGGCCTGTGCGGTGATGGTCGCGGTGCAGTACGGCCAGGTGACCGAAGCCGGGGTGGTCCGCGCCTGGCTGCCGTGGATGCCGGACTTCGGCCTTACCCTCTACCTGCGCATGGACGGCTTCGCCTGGCTGTTCGCAATGCTGATCACGCTGATCGGCGCGCTCGTCGTCTTCTACGCGCGCTATTACATGTCCGACCAGGACCCGGTCGCGCGGTTTTTTTCGTTCCTGCTCGCGTTCATGGGCGCGATGCTCGGGATCGTGCTCTCCGGCAACCTGGTCCAGCTCGTCGTGTTCTGGGAGCTGACGAGCCTGACCTCCTTCGTGCTCATCGCCTACTGGTATCACTTGAACGACGCGCGGCGCGGCGCCCGCATGGCGCTCGTGATCACGATTGGCGGCGGGTTCGCCCTGCTCCTCGGCGTGCTCATGCTGGGCGCCATGGTCGGCAGCTACGACATCGAGGTGGTGCTCGCCTCCGCCGACGAAATCCGCGGGCACCACTGGTACGGGCCGATGCTCGTGCTCGTGGTCGCGGGTGCCTTGAGCAAGAGCGCCCAGTTCCCGTTCCACTTCTGGCTGCCGCGCGCGATGGCCGCGCCGACTCCGGTGTCCGCCTACCTGCACTCGGCCGCGATGGTCAAAGCCGGCGTGTTCCTGCTGGCGCGCCTCTGGCCCGCCCTGTCCGGCACCGAGCTCTGGTTCTGGCTCGTCTGCGGCGCCGGCGGGCTGACGCTGCTCGGCGGCGCCTTCCAGGCGGCCTACCAGCGCGACATCAAGGGCGTGCTCGCCTACTCGACGATCAGCCACCTGGGGCTGATCACGATGCTGCTCGGCATGAACAGCCGGCTCGCGCTGGTGGCCGCGATCTTCCACATGATGAATCACGCCACGTTCAAGGCATCGCTGTTCATGGCAGCCGGCATCGTGCAGCACGAGACGGGCACGCGCGATCTCCGCCGGCTGTGCGGGCTGCGCCGCGCGATGCCGGTCACGGCGACCGTCGCGACCGTCGCCGCCGCCGCGATGGCGGGCGTGCCGCTGCTGAACGGCTTCCTGTCGAAGGAGATGTTCTTCTCGGAGGCGATCGCGGCCGGCGACTTCACGGGCTTCGACTTCACGTTGCCGGCGGTCGCGACGATCGGCAGTGCGTTCAGCGTCGCCTATTCCGTGCGCTTCGTGCACCAGGTGTTCTTCGGGCCGCCCTGCGGCAAGCTGCCGCGCACGCCGCACGAGCCGCTCGCCGGCATGCTCCTGCCGAGCGCGCTTCTCGTCGCCGCCTGCCTGCTGGTCGGGATGATCCCGGGGCGCACGCTCGGGCCGTTCCTCGGCACCGCGGGACTCTCGATCCTCGGCGAGGACATGCCGGCGTACCGTCTCGCGGTCTGGCACGGCGTTACGACGCCGCTGCTCATGAGCCTGATTGCGCTGACCGCGGGGCTGCTGTTCTATTTCTGGCAATACAAGAGCGGCCGCGCGATGGCACGCGTGCCGCTGCTCTGGCGAGTGCAGGCGCAGCGGCTGTTCGACGTCGCGAGCGTGCGCATCACGCGCGGCGCCGGACGCCTGGTCAGATACCTCTTCACGAGCCGCCTGCAGACGCAGCTCCTGCTGATGGTCTGCCTCGCGCTGGTGGCCGGCTTTTTCACGCTGCAGCGCGGCGGATGGATGCAGGGTTTCATGCCGCTGACACCGATCGACCCGCTGTTCGCCCTGCTGTGGGCCGGCGGCGCCGCCTGCGCAATCGGCGCGGCCGTGCAGGCGAAGTTCCACCGGCTGGCCGCGGTCATCATGGTGGGCGCCACGGGCCTCGTCACCTCGCTCACGTTCGCGTGGTTCGCGGCGCCGGACGTCGCGCTCACCCAGCTCACCGTCGAGGTGGTGACGATCGTGCTGTTCCTGCTGGGTCTGCGCTGGCTGCCGCGCTTCCACGAATGGGACGACCCGCGCCGGCGCTCGCTGCGGGCGCGCGCGCGACGGGCGCGTGATGCGGTCATCGCCGTGGCGGCGGGGACGGGTGTCGCCGCGCTCGCCTACGCCGCGCTTACGCGCCCGCAGGCGTCCGGCCTCTCGACCTTTTTCATCGAGAACGCGCTTCCGGAAGGCGGCGGCCGCAACATCGTCAACGTGATACTGGTCGACTTCCGCGGCTTCGATACCTTTGGCGAGATCACCGTGGTCGGCACCGTGGCGATCATCGTGTTCGCCATGCTGCGGCGCTTCCGCCCGGCGCCGGAGAGCATCGGCCGGCCGCGCGCGCAGGAAGAAGAGGACGCCGCACGCGAGGCCATCATCGACGACTACGAGGACCTGCTGCCGACGGGCTACCTGAAAATACCCGCGGTGCTGGTGCGGCTGCTGCTGCCGATGGCGGGGATCGTGTCGCTGTACTTCCTGTTCCGCGGCCACAACGCACCGGGCGGCGGCTTCGTCGGCGGGCTGGTGATGGCCACGGCGCTGCTCGTCCAGTACATGGTCGGCGGCACCATCTGGGTCGAATCGCGGATCCGCCTGCTGCCGCAGCGCTGGCTCGCCATCGGGCTACTCGCCGCGGCGGCGGCCGGGCTTTCGGCGTGGCTGGTGGGGGACCCGTACCTCACGTCGCAGGAGCTCGACATCGCGGGGCTGCATCTTTCGACCGTGCTGCTGTTCGACACCGGCATCTACGTCGTCGTGGTCGGGGCGACGGTGCTCATGCTGATCGCGCTCGCGCACCAGTCGCTGCGCAGCCCGCGCAAGCGGGTGGAAGTCATCGACGAGCAGGCCGACCTGCGCCGCGCACCGCTACCCGAGGAGGCGGGCTGATGGAGGTCGTGTACGCGCTCGCCATCGGTGTACTCGCGGCCTCGGGGATCTGGCTCTTGCTCCGGCCGCGCACCTTCCAGGTGCTGCTCGGGCTGTCGCTGTTGTCGTACGCGACGAACATTTTCATCTTCGGCATGGGCCGCCTGACGTTGCACCGGCCGCCGATCATCCGCGGCGACGCTCCGGTCGACCCCGCGTTCTATGCCGATCCCACGCCCCAGGCGCTGGTGCTTACCGCGATCGTGATTGCGTTCGCGACCTCCGCCCTGTTCCTCGTGGTGCTGCTGGCGCTGCGCGGCCTGACCGGCACCGACCACGTCGACGGCCGGGAGCCCGACAAATGAACGCGCTGCTCGAGCACCTGCCCGTGCTGCCGATCGTGGTGCCGCTGGTCGCGGGCGCGGTCATGCTGTTCCTGCAGGAGCAGCAGCGCAGCCTGCGCGTGACGATCGCACTCGTGTCCGCGCTCGTGCAGCTCGCGGTTGCGATTACGCTCCTGGTGCTCACCACGGGGTTCCTGCCCGACGCCTGGGATGGTGCCGTCGACGTCTACCGCATCGGCGGCTGGCCGGCGCCTTTCGGCATCGTGCTGGTGGCCGACCCGCTGTCGGCGCTGATGCTGACGCTGGCATCGATCATCGGCCTCGCTTCGCTCGTGTACGCCATCGCGCACTGGGACACGCCGGGGCAGCCGTTTCATTCGCTGATGCAGTTCCTGATGATGGGCGTGAACGGCGCCTTCCTGACGGGCGACGTGTTCAACCTGTTCGTCTTTTTCGAGATCCTGCTGGCCTCCTCCTACGGATTGGTGCTGCGGGGCCTCGGCGCGGAGCGCGTGAAGACCGGCCTCAACTACATCGCGGTCAACCTCGCCTCGTCTTCGCTGTTCCTGATCGGCGTGGCGCTGATGTACGGCATCACCGGCACCCTGAACATGGCGGACATCACGCAGAGCCTGCGCGGGCTGTCTCCCGGGGACAGGGCGGTGTTCGATGCCGGCGCGGCGCTTCTCGGCGTCGCTTTCCTCGTAAAGGCCGGGTGCTGGCCGCTCAACTTCTGGCTGCCGCGGACCTACTCCGGGGCCGTGCCGCCGGTGGCCGCGGTGTTCGCCATCATGACCAAGGTCGGTATCTACGCCGTGCTGCGCGTCGGCACCCTGCTGGGGGAAGACCAGGTCGCCGCGGCGATACTGGGCGGCATCCTCTTTTATACGGGGCTTGCGACGCTCATCGCCGGTACCGTCGGCATGCTGGCCGCCCGGCATCTCGCCCGCTTCGTGGCGTACACCGTGGTCGTATCGACCGGGCTGCTCCTGGCGACGCTCGGGCTCGGGCTCGAGGAGCTGACGGCGCCGCTGCTCTTCTATCTCGCGACCTCGGTGCTGACCACCGCCGCCTTTTTCATGCTGACCGGCATGGCGGAGCGCGCGCGGCTGACGCATCCGCTCGGAGGCGAGACGGCGACGGCCCCCGTGCCCTTCCACGCCGCGTTCGGCGTCGCCGCGCTGGACCCGTTCGGGCTGGACGAGGAGGTCGGCACGGCCATCCCGCTGGCCATGGCATTCCTGGGCCTCGTGTTCGTGTTCTGCGTGCTGCTGGTCGCGGGGCTGCCGCCCTTGCCGGGCTTCATCGCCAAGTTCGCGGTGCTGTCGGCGGCGCTCGGCTCGACGTCCGCGAACCAGGCGCCGGTGTGGCTGCTGGCCGTCGCGGTGCTGCTGTCCGGGTTCGCGGCGGTGTTCGCGAGCTCGCGTATCGGCATGCGGCTGTTCTGGGCGCAGGCGGCGCGGCGGGTGCCGCGGCTCCGGGTGCTGGAGGCCGCGCCCGTGGCACTGCTGGTGCTCGTGACCTTCGCGATGACGGCGTTCGCGCCCGACATCATGGATTTTTTGCAAACCGCGGCCGTGTCGCTGCACGAGCCGAACGAGTACGTGCGGGCCGTGCTGGCCGGGGGAGACGCGCCGTGAAGATCCGCGCCGCGAGACGGCTGTCGCCGGGGATGGTCGGGTGGCTCGCGTTCCTGTGGTTGCTCCTGAACCAGACCATCGCGCCCGCGCAGGTCGTGCTCGCGCTCGTCATCGGCGCATTGTTATCGTGGCTTGCTTCCGCCTTGCGCCCGCTCAGTGCGCGCGTGCACAACTACCACCTCATCCCCGGGCTGCTCGCGACGGTTTTCGTGGACGTGGTGCGGTCGAACTTCGCGGTGGCGCGCATCGTGCTCGGGCTCGTGCACGACCACAAGGTCAACTCCGGGTTCCTCGACATTCCGCTCGAGCTGCGCGACCCGCACGGCCTCGCGGTGCTCGGTATGATCGTGACGTCTACTCCCGGCACGGTCTGGGTCGACCTGGCGAAGGACGGCAGCTTTGTCACGCTGCACATCCTCGATCTGGCGGACGAGGAATACTGGATCAACTGGATCAAGGGCCGTTACGAGCGGCCTTTGAGGAGGATCTTCGAATGACGACCGTGTTCGAGTATGCCGCCTGGTTCGCGTCGTTCTGCTTCGTCATGGCGATGCTGTGCGCGCTGGTGCGGCTGTTCATCGGCCCCGCCGCGCAGGATCGCATCCTGGCGCTGGACAGCTTTTACATCAGCGGCATGCTCACGCTGCTCATGCTCGGTATCCGCTCCGATTCGACCGCGTACTTCGACATGGCGCTGGTCATTGCGCTGTTCGGTTTCGTGAGCACGATCGCGCTCGCGAAGTTCCTGCTGCGCGGCGAGGTGATCGAGCCGTGACGGTGTCCGAGCTGCCGCTGTGGGCGGCGATTCCCGCGAGCCTGCTGCTCGTGCTGGGCGGCCTGCTGGTGCTGATCGGCGCTATCGGGCTTTTGCGGCTGCCGGACTTCTTCGCCCGCATGCACCCCCCGACGATGGGCACGACCCTGGGAACGGGATGCGTGCTGATCGCGTCCATGCTCGTATCCTCGGCACTCCGCGGGCGGCCGGTGGTGCACGAGCTCCTGATCACCCTGTTCGTCATCGTCACCACCCCGGTAACGGC
>CBFGSB010000190.1:0-5845 GCA_965651325.1 uncultured Chromatiales bacterium
ATCCCTACGCCACGATCCTGGCGCCGTCGATGGTGTTCTCCGGCGTCGACTTCTCAGGCGCCTGAGGAGCCACATCCATCCGCCCGATCGGCCCGGGAACCGCCGCGCCGCAACGCGATTGACGCTGTTGAACAGAACGATTATTCTGTTTAACCATGGTACGCACGCGCGCCTTCGATCCCGCCGAGGCCCTCAACCGGGCCGTCGACCTGTTCTCGTCCAGGGGCTACTCGAACACCTCCATGGACGACCTCGTGAACGCCACCGGGGTCAGCCGGTACGGGCTGTACGGCACCTTCGGCAACAAGCGCGAGCTGTTCGAAAAGGCGCTCGAGGCCTACGCCGATCGCATGGGGCGCCGCAGCTTCCTGCGGCTCATGGAGCCGGACGCCTCGCTTGCGGACATCCGCCGGATCTTCGACGAGCGCATCGAGGCGTTGACCGGGTGTATCGACGGCCCGGGATGCTTGTTGACGCACACCTCCATGGAGCTTGCCCCGCGCGATCGCGAGATCCAGGGCGTGCTGCAGCGGTTCATGAAGCGCATGGCCAGGGCATTCGCAATCGGCCTCGAGGCAGCGAAGGAGCAGGGCGAGCTGCCTGCCTCGGTGGACGTCAAGGCCGGCGGCGAGTTGCTGGTCGGCGCCATGTTCGGTCTCGTCGTGCTCGCGCGCGCGGGGTTTCCGCGGGACGCGCTCGAGCGCTTCGTCGACAGCACCTTGTCGGCGCTTCGCTAGCTATTTTTTTGCGCTAAAACAGAATGTTTGTTCTGACATTGCTGCCTTTAACAGAACGTCTATTCTGGACAGCGTCCACGCGGCGAAAGCCGCTCTTCGACCGAGGTAACTGCCCATGAACCGCAAGCACACTGCCATCGCGGCCGCACTCGTTTCCCTTTGCGCCGCCTCAGCCACGTCCGCGCGTACGTCGGACCCGTCCCTTCCCTATGCCGCGGAGATCGAAAGCTGCATCGACACGCTCGATGAACGCCTGGAGCTCGTCGGCGCGCGGCACGTACGTCACCTCGTTTTCGATGCCGAGCCCAGGGACATCGGGTACGCGCTCACGATCGAGACGACCGTGAGCTACCGCGACGGGGCAGTCGCCCGCAAGCGTTACGCAGCCTTCTGCATCGCGCGCGGGACGAACGATCCCTCGACCTTGCGGATCGAGGAGATCGTGGATTGAGGGGAACGCCGTTCGAAGCACCGGTATCCGTGGACAGGGACGTCCGCGGTAAGCATTGCGTCGAAGCGCCCTGGCGATGGTAGGCTTCCCGGTGGTATCCGGGGTGGAATGGCGATGTTCGATAGCGGAGTAGCGATACTCGACTGGGTCGGGATCGTGGCGTTCACGATCACGGGCGCGCTCGTCGCATCGCGCAACCAGATGGACGTCATTGGCTTCGTGATGCTCGGCACCGTCACCGGGATCGGCGGCGGTACCATCCGCGACCTCCTGCTCGGCATCCACCCGATCCTCTGGATCGAGCGGCCCGCCTATCTCGCGGTGTGCTTCGGGGTAGCGCTCGCGCTGTTCTTCACCGCGCACCTGCTCGGCAAGCGCTACCGCCTCATCCTCTGGGCGGACGCGGTGGGGGTCGCGGTGTTCGCGACCGCGGGGGCGGAGCGCGCGTTCAGCAGCGGCGCGGCGCCCATCGTCGCGGTCACCATGGGCGTGATCACCGCCTGCTTCGGCGGCATCATCCGCGACGTGCTGGGGCATGAGCGCTCGATTATTTTCGCGCGCGAGATCTACGTGACCGCGGCGATGGCAGCCGCGCTCGCCTACGTCGTTCTCGTCGAGCTCGGCACCGGCAGGGAGGTGGCCCTGGCCGCCGGCCTTGCCGTCGGGTTCGGCTTGCGTGCCGGTGCCATCGCGCGCGGCTGGTCGCTCCCGCGCTATACCTCGAAGGCTCCCTGAGCCCGCTCGGCCCCGCCGGTTGCGGCCCCGGCGCGACGCCCCGCCTATCCGGCAGTCGGTATCGCGAATGATTCTCATTGACGTTAAGGGGTAAATGAGTATTATTCGCATTAACAAAAACCACCTCCGGAGAACTCCGCATGCCCGGCACCCCGCCCACGTACACCTTCACCCGCCGTTCCGCGCTCGCCACTGCCGTGAGCCTGGCCCTCTCCTCGGGCGCCCTTGCCGATGCCCCCTCCGACGTCCAGGACCAGGTCATCGTCGAAGGCACGCCATACGAAACCGAATCCGAGTCACGGAAATTCACCGCCCCGCTGATCGAGACACCCCGCTCGGTGTCGATCATTCCGTCCGAGCTCGTGGAAGAGCAGGGTGCCACGTCGCTGGTCGAGGCTTTGAAGAACGTGCCGGGCATTACCTTCAACGCCGGTGAAGGCGGGCAGCCGGCGGGCGACAACCTGAAGATCCGGGGGTTCGATGCCGGCGCCGACGTGTTCATCGACGGCATCCGCGATGCGGGCTCACAGACGCGCGACATCTTCGCGCTCGAGCAGATCGAGGTGACGAAGGGTCCCGGGTCGGCATACTCGGGCCGCGGCGCCGCCGGAGGCTCGGTGAACCTGGTGACGAAGAAGGCGCAGGCGGAGAATTTCTTCGGCACCACCCTCGGCGGCGGCACGGACGAGTACCTGCGCGCCACGCTGGATGCCAATCATTCCCTGTCCGAGACCGCCGCGGTCCGCCTGAACCTGCTCGGCCACAAGGCCGACGTACCCGGCCGCGATGCCGTATCGATCGACCACCGCGGCTTTGCGCCGTCGCTTGCCCTCGGCATCGGCCGGCCGACCCGCCTGAACCTCGACTACTACTATTACCGGACCGACGACATCCCCGACTACAGCATCCCGTACGGACGCAACGCCGACAACACGGACGTCGCGGGGCCGCCGGTCGACGTGGACCGGGACAACTTCTATGGGCTTCTCAACCGCGACTTCCAGGAAACGGGCGCCGACATCGCCACGCTGGAGGTCATCCACGACTTCAGCGACTCCTTAAGCCTGCGCAACATCACTCGCTACGGCGAGACCTCGAACGACTACATCGTCACCAACCCCGACGATGGCCGCGCAAACGTGGCAAACGGCTTCGTGCTGCGCAATACCAAGAGCCGCAACTCCGAGACCACGACCAAAGCCAACCTCGTCGACCTCACCGCCCGGTTCGACACCGGCGGTATCGCGCACAGCCTGGTGACCGGCTTCGAGGTCAGCAATGAGCGTATGCACAACCGCAACTACGAGGTTGAGACATTGTTCGGGGAGCGGGCGAACGAGGACTTCCTCAATTCCTGCAGCGCGCCGGGCGCGGTCGGAGCGGCCTCGAACTACAACTGCACCACGCTCCACAACCCGAATCCGCACGATCCCTGGACCGGCACGATCACACCGTCCGACAGCGCGACCATCGCCGAGACGGATACCTGGTCGGTGTTTGCGTTCGACACGCTCGAGCTCACCGAGCGCTGGTCGCTGAACCTCGGGCTGCGCTACGACGACTACCGCACCGAGCAGCAGTCCGGGGCGATCGAGTCGCCGGAGCAGGTGAGCAACGACAGCGATTTCTGGAACCACCAGCTCGGCATCGTGTACCAGCCCGCCGACAACGGCAGCATCTACGTCTCCACCGGCACGTCCTCCACGCCTTCCGGCAATACGCTGGGCGACGGCACCGAGAACATCGGGGAGAACAACGACGATCTCGAGCCCGAGCGCAGCCGCAACTACGAGATCGGCACCAAATGGGAGCTGCTCGAAGGCCGATTGATGCTCACCTCCGCGCTGTTCCGCGCCGAGAAGACCAACGCGCGCGTGGCCATCGAGCCCGGCCGCGGGGGCCGCCAGCAGACGATCGGGGAGCAGGAAGTCAACGGCTTCGAGCTCGGCGTCTCCGGGGAGCTGACGGAGAGCTGGCAGGTGCACGCGAGCTACACGCATCTCGATTCGGAAATCGTGGACGACGGCCCGATCGATACCAACGAGGGTAACGCGTTCCCGAACACGCCGAAGCACAGCGCAAATCTCTGGACGACGTTCCAGGTGAGCGACGACCTGTCCATCGGCGCGGGCGCCACCTACGCGGATCTGCGCTACGGCGATCCGGAGAACACGGTCTGGGTCCCGTCGTACGTCGCCTGGGACGCGATGGCGGCGTATTCCGTAACCGAGCACTGGAGGCTCCAGCTCAATGTCCAGAACGTCACCGACGAGGTGTACTTCGTGCGTCCCTACCGCAGCCACTACGCGGCCATCGGCCCCGCGCGCTCAGCCGTGCTGACGGCAAGCTTCCGGTTCTGAGGTCGCGGCGCGCACATGCTGTTGCACGTGCCGGAGGTGCTGAGCGCGGAACGGGTCCGGAGGTTTCGCGAACGCCTGGAGGCCGCCGAGTGGGTCGACGGCGGTGTCACCGCGGGTTTCCAGTCGGCCACTGTCAAGCGCAATCTCCAGCTCGCGGAGGATTCTCCGGTGGCGCGCGAGCTCGGGGCGGAGGTGCTGGATGCGCTGGACGCGAGCCTGCTGTTCAACGCGGCAGCGCTGCCGGCCCGCGTGTTCCCGCCGCTGTTCAACTGCTACCGGGAAGGCCAGGATTTCGGCAACCACGTCGACAACGCCATCCGCACCGTGCCATGGACCGGGCACCGCGTCCGCACCGATATCTCCGCCACGCTCTTCCTCGCCGAACCCGACGAGTACGACGGCGGTGAGCTGGTCATCGACGACACCTACGGGCCGCACCGCGTCAAGCTGGCGGCGGGGCACCTGGTGCTCTACCCGGGCACCAGCCTGCACCGCGTGGTGCCGGTAACGCGCGGCGCGCGCTTCGCGGCGTTCTTCTGGATCCAGAGCCTCGTGCGCGAGGACGCGCAGCGCGCCCTGCTGTTCGACATGGACATGGCGATCGTCGGCCTGCGCCGGCAGCTCGGCGACAACGAGCAGGTCGTTGCCCTGACCGGCGTCTACCACAATCTCCTGCGGCGCTGGGCGTCGGTCTGAGGGCAGCATGCTGCGGAAGACGATCTTCTGGACGCACTTGTCCTGCGGAGTGGCCGCGGGTCTCGTCATCCTGATGATGTCCGTTACCGGCGTGTTGCTGACCTACGAACGGCAGATGCTCGACTGGGCGGAGCGCCGCCTGGTGAGCGAACCTGGTGACGGCGTGAGCCGCCTCGAACTGACGGAGCTGCTCGAGTCGGCTCGGCGGCAGGAGCCGTCATTCGCGCCGAAGTCGCTCTCCTTGCTCGCCGATCCGCGTGCGCCCGTCTCGCTCAGCGCGGGGCGCGGCAACCGCCGGCTGGTCGACCCGTACACGGGCGAGATCGTCGGCGACGGGCAAGGCGGGCTGCACGCGTTTTTCGGTGCGGTGCGCGGCTGGCATCGCTGGTTCAATCGCGAAGGTGAGCAGCGGGACGTCGCGCGTGCGATCACCGGTGCCTGCAACCTCGCGTTCCTGTTCCTCCTGCTGAGCGGCGTGTATCTCTGGCTGCCGCCGGTGTACAACCGGGTGGCGTTCCGGACGCGGGTTTTCTTCAACCCGAAAGCGCGCGGCGGCAAGGCACGCGACTACAACTGGCACCACGTGTTCGGCGCCTGGAGCCTGTTGCCGCTCATCGTGATCGTGGCCAGCGCGACCGTGTTCTACTACGGCTGGGCGAATGCAGCCGTCTACCGGGTGTTCGGCGAAGCGCCGCCGGCGCGGCGCGGCGGCACGGCGGCCGCGCCGCCCGAAGCGGCGTCCCGGAACGCGGATACGCTGTCGCTGGACGTGCTGGTGACCCGGGGCGCGGCCGCGGTACCCGGGTGGCGCCGCGTGTCGCTCGACGTCCCGGCGCCGGCCAACGCCGATACCCTGCACTTGTCCG
>CBFGSB010000191.1:0-5825 GCA_965651325.1 uncultured Chromatiales bacterium
GCGCCCCTGACCAAGGAACAGATCGAGCAAATCACCACGTTCTACTCGTCGCGGGACGGCCTGGACACGCTCGGTCAGCAGCAGTAAACCTCGCGCCATGCCGGAGCGAACCGCGCGTACGCAAGACTTGGGGCTCGGCATAACGGCCATCGACACCGACTACGTGCGGCCGCTGCTCGCTGCCAGTCACCTCCTCGTCGACGACGGCCGCGCGGCGTTCGTCGACAGCGGCACCAACCACAGCGTCGACTTGCTGATGAACGCGCTCGAGCGCGCGGGTCATGAGCCCGCGGCGGTACAGTACGTTTTCCTGACGCACGTGCACCTCGATCACGCCGGCGGGGCGGGCGAGCTGATGCGGCGCCTGCCGAACGCCAAGGCCGTGTTGCACCCCCGCGGCGCGCCGCACATGATCGACCCGGCAAAGCTCATCAAGGGCTCGCAAGCGGTGTACGGCAAGGCCATGTACGAACGGATGTACGGCGATATCAAGCCGATCCCGGAAGAGCGAGTCGTGGTAGCCGAGGACGAGCAATGCTTCGACCTCGGCGGTCGCACGTTACAATGCCTCTACACCGAGGGACATGCGCGGCACCACTATGTCCTCGCCGATCCTGCCTCGAGGGGCGTCTTTACCGGCGACAGCTTCGGCATCTCCTACCGCGATTTCGATACGGCGGCGGGCGAGTTCATTTTCCCGACGACGACGCCGGTGCATTTCGATCCTCCCGAGGCGCACAAGGCGATCGATCGCATCATGAGCCTCGACCCTGAGCGCGCTTACCTCACGCACTACAGCGAAGTCACCGACCTGCCGCGCCTGGCCGACGACATGCACCGGCACCTCGATGCCTTCGTGTCGCTGGCGGAGCGCCACGCCGACGCGGACGGCCGTACGGAGGCCATGCAGCGGGCGATGTTCGAGTACCTGAAGAGCGAGCTCGCGAGCCACGGCTTCGATGCAGGCGACGAGCGCCTGCACGCCCTGCTCGACGTCGACGTGCAGCTCAACACCATGGGCCTGGAGCACTGGCTGGATCACGCCAGGTAGACAAGGGGAGAAAGGATGGACAGCTTTCGCGCCTATCGCATCGACCAGCAAGACGGCAAGGTAAAGGCCGGCTTCACGACGCTGGGCCTGGACGACCTGTCGGAGGGCGAGGTGGTCGTGAAAGTCAGCCATTCGACGATCAACTACAAGGACGCGCTGGCCGCGACCGGCGCGGGCCGCATCCTGCGCAAGTTTCCGCTGGTCGGCGGCATCGACCTCGCCGGAACCGTGGTCAGCTCGAGCGACCGGCGTTACGCCGAGGGCGACCCCGTGGTGGTCAACGGCTGCGGGCTCGGCGAGACGCGCGACGGCGGCTACGCGGAGTACGCGCGCGTGGAGGGCGATTCCGTCGTGCCGCTGCCGGAAGGCATCGGCCCGCTGGAAGCCATGCAGATCGGCACCGCCGGCTACACGGCGGCGCTCGCCGTGCACCGCATGGAGCAGAACGGGCAGCAGCCCGCGCTAGGCCCGGTCGTGGTTACGGGTGCGACGGGCGGCGTCGGCAGCATCGCGATCGACCTGCTGGACGGTCTCGGCTTCGAGGTCGCCGCCCTGACGGGCAAGGCCGAACGCTCGGAATACCTGGAGAGTATCGGCGCGAGCCGCATCCTGCTGCGCGACGAGCTCAAGATGGGCAACCGGCCGATGGAGAAAGCGGAATGGGGCGGTGCCGTCGACAACCTCGGCGGCGAGACGCTCGCCTGGCTCACACGCACCGTGCGCTATGGCGGCAACATCGCGAGCGTCGGGCTCGCGGCCGGCATCGAGCTCAATACGACCGTGATGCCGTTCATCCTGCGCGCGGTCTGCCTGCTCGGCATCAACTCGGTGGACACGCCGCGCGACCTGCGGCTCGAGGTGTGGCAACGCCTGGCCACCGACCTGAAGCCCCGGCACCTCGACACCATCGGCACCCGCACGATCGGCTTCGACGAGCTGCCGGACGCGTTCCAGGCGTACGTCGATGGCGCAATCACCGGCCGCACGGTGGTCGAGATCGGCTAGCGCGGTACCGCTATTGACGTTCTGACTTGGGGGAAAGGTCAATAATACAAGCCCGGTACCTGCCCGCGCTGATTTGGGAATCGCGCTCTCCATAGTTTAAAATTGCCGGCCCCGCGGGAGGCAGCTTCGTTTACCTTCGACCTGTCGCCCGGATCCCACCCTGGAGACGACGATGGCAAGCGCTGCCCGGCTATTCTGGCAGGCCCTGGACGACGAACGACCGCTGCAGGTCGTCGGCACGATCAACGCGTATGCCGCGCTGCTGGCGGAACGGGCGGGCTTCCGCGCGATCTACCTGTCCGGCGCGGGCGTTGCCAACGCCTCGTTCGGGCTCCCGGATCTCGCGATGACCACGCTGTCGGACGTCTGCGAGGACATCCGCCGCATCACCTACGTGTCCGACCTGCCGCTCCTGGTCGACGCCGACACCGGCTGGGGCAGCGCGTTCATGATCGGGCGCACGGTGAAGGAGATGGCCCGCGCCGGCGCGGCAGCCTGCCACCTCGAGGACCAGGTGTCCGCAAAGCGTTGCGGGCATCGTCCCGGCAAGGCCCTGGTGGAGCCCGGCGAGATGGCCGATCGCGTCAAGGCCGCCGTCGACGGCCGCGACGACGATGATTTCGTCATCATGGCACGCACCGACGCGCACGCGGTCGAGGGCCTCGCCGCGGCCATCGACCGCTCGGCGCAATACGTCGAGGCCGGCGCCGACATGATTTTCGCGGAAGCGCTCACGACGCTCGACGAATACCGCGAGTTCACCGAAGCATTGTCCGTGCCCGTGCTCGCGAACCTGACCGAGTTCGGCCGCACGCCGCTGTTCACCACGGAGGAACTCGGCGATGCCGGCGTGCGCCTCGCGCTGTACCCCCTGTCGGCCAGCCGCGCGATGGCGGCGGCGGCGCTGGACGTGTACCGCACGCTGCGCCGCGACGGCACGCAAAAGACGGTGGTCGACCGAATGCAAACGCGCGACGAGCTCTACGACGTGCTCGGCTATCACGCTTACGAGCAGAAGCTCGACGAGCTGTTCAGAAGCCAGGAGCCGGGCGGCGCGCCAGAATTCAAGCGGAGAAAGACATGACGGAAAAGAAGACCAAGACGGGCGGCCTGGCCGGCGTTTCCGCCGGTGAAACCGCGCTTTGCACGGTCGGCAAGGAAGGCGCGGGCCTCACGTACCGCGGCTACGACATCTACGATCTCGCGGACAACGCGACCTTCGAGGAAGTCGCCTACCTGCTGCTCCGCGGCAAGCTGCCGAACGAGCAAGAGCTGGC
This sequence comes from uncultured Chromatiales bacterium, assembly GCA_965651325.1. GTDB lineage: Bacteria > Pseudomonadota > Gammaproteobacteria > Steroidobacterales > Woeseiaceae > IDS-8. The sequence continues at coordinate 3,334 of CBFGSB010000191.1, forward strand.
CGGTTTCATCGACAAGCTGAAATCGCTGCGCGGACTGCCGCAGGAGCTGCGGCAGGTGCTCGAAATGATTCCGGCCGACAGCCACCCGATGGACGTGCTGCGCACAGGCGTTTCCGTACTCGGCAACTTCGAGAGCGAAACCGACTTCGCGCAGCAGCAGGACGTCGCGGACCGCCTGCTGGCCTGCCTGCCGTCCATGCTGCTTTACTGGCACCGCTTCCACGCGGACGGCAAGCGCATCGACGTCGAGACCGATGACGAGAGCCTTGCGGGACATTTCCTGCACCTGCTGCACGACAAGCCGCCGAGCGAGCTGCACAGGAAGACGCTGGCCACCACGCTCATCCTGTACGCGGAGCACGAGTTCAATGCCTCGACCTTTGCGGCCCGGGTCATCACCGGCACGCTGTCCGACTTCCACTCGGCGATCACGGGCGCGATCGGCGCGCTGCGCGGCCCGTTGCACGGCGGCGCCAACGAGGCAGCGATGGAGCTGATCGAAAAGTTCGACTCGCCCGCGGCCGCGGGGCAGGGCGTGAAGGACATGCTCGCGCGCAAGGAAAAGATCATGGGTTTCGGGCATCGCGTCTACACGACCTCGGATCCGCGCAATTCGGTGAACAAGAAGCTTTCGAAACGCCTGTCGGAGGAAGTCGGCGACGAGCGGCTGTATGCCGTCTCGGAAGCAATCGAAAAAGTGATGTGGGACGAAAAGAAGCTGTTCGCGAACGCCGATTTCTACGCGGCGACGGTGTACCACTTCCTGGGGATACCCACCTATCTCTTTACGCCGATCTTCGTCTGCTCCCGCGTCACCGGCTGGTCAGCGCACATCATGGAGCAGCGCGCGAAGAACAAGCTGATCCGCCCGGCGGCCGATTACGTCGGCCCGCCGCTGCAGGAATGGGTACCGATCGAGAACAGGGGCTGATGCGATGACCGAACATGCAAGCCGCTCCGCCGTGCGGCCGGAGCCGGACGCGCCGCTGACTGCGGTCGCCGACTACGTCTGCAACACGACCATCGACTCGGAGCTGGCCTTCGAGACCGCGCACTGGGGCCTGCTCGACACGCTCGCCTGCGGCTTCCAGGCGCTCGACTATCCCGCGTGCACGAAACTGCTCGGGCCGACCGTGCCGGGCGCCACGCTTTCCGGCGGCGCGCGCGTCCCGGGCACGTCCTACGAGCTGGAACCGGTGCAGGCCGCCTTCAACATCGGCGCGATGATCCGCTGGCTCGACTTCAACGACACCTGGCTCGCGGCGGAATGGGGCCACCCGTCCGACAACCTCGGCGGCATCCTCGCCGTGGCCGATTACCTGAGCCGCCAGAACCGCGTCGCGGGCAAGGACCCGCTCACGATGCGCGACGTGCTGACGGCGATGATCAAGGCGCACGAGATCCAGGGCGTCACCGCGCTGGAGAACAGCTTCAACCGCGTCGGCCTCGACCACGTATTGCTCGTGCGCGTCGCGTCGACGGCCGTGGTCACGCACATGCTCGGCGGCAGCCGGGAGCAGGTCGTCAACGCGGTGTCCAACGCCTGGATCGACGGCGGTGCCTTACGCACCTACCGGCACGCGCCGAACACCGGCTCGCGCAAGAGCTGGGCGGCCGGCGACGCCACCAGCCGCGCCGTACGCCTCGCGCTCATCGCGATGACCGGCGAGATGGGCTACCCGTCCGCGCTGTCGGCAGCCAAGTGGGGTTACTACGACGTGCTGTTCGACGGCAAGCCGTTCACCTTCCCGATGGGTTTCGGCAGCTACGTCATGGAGAACATACTGTTCAAGATCTCCTACCCCGCCGAGTTCCACGCGCAAACCGCGGTCGAAGCCGCCATGACGCTGCACGCCGAGGTGGCGCCGCGCCTGGGCGAGATCGACAGGATCGTCATCGAAACCCAGGAACCCGGCGTCCGCATCATCGACAAGACCGGCCCGCTCGACAATCCCGCCGACCGCGACCACTGCATCCAGTACATGACCGCCGTGCCGCTGGTCTTCGGCCGCCTCACCGCCGCGGACTACGAGGACGACGTCGCCGCCGACCCGCGCATCGACGAGCTGCGCGCGCGCATGGAAGTCCGCGAGAACCCGGCCTTCACCAAGGACTACTACGACCCCGAGCGCCGCTACATCGGCAACGCCGTGCAGGTCTTCTTCCGCGACGGCACGAGCACCGCGCGCGTGCAGGTCGACTATCCCGTCGGCCACCGCCGCCGCCGCGAGGAAGGCATCCCGCTGCTGCGCCGGAAAGTCGAGTCGAGCATCTCCGCCAAGCTGAAGCCCCGCCAGTGGGATGAGCTTGCCGCGCTCGCGGACGACCGCGCCAGGTTGCTGGACACGCCCGTCGACGATTTCATGGCGCTGCTGGTTGCCTGATCGGGCGCGGCCGTGGCTGCGTTTTCTCGGGCGGTCGGTAGCATGCGCTGCTGGGTTGACGCGGTCGGTGGGGGCGGCGGGGGGTATTTGGGGCAATGGCTCCCGACG
>CBFGSB010000192.1:0-5797 GCA_965651325.1 uncultured Chromatiales bacterium
TCCGGGCACGCTTCACAGCACCTCGGGTGCCAGTGAAATGATCTTCATGAACTGGTTCGTCCGGAGCTCGCGCGTCACCGGGCCGAAGATGCGGGTGCCGATGGGCTCCAGGCGGGCATTCAGCAGCACCGCGGCATTGCCGTCGAAGCGGATCAGCGAGCCGTCCTTGCGCCGCACGCCCTTGCGAGTCCGAACCACAACGGCGTTGTAGATCTCGCCCTTCTTGACCTTGCCGCGCGGGATCGCATCCTTGACGCTGACCTTGATGACGTCGCCCACGGCGGCATAGCGCCGCTTCGAGCCGCCGAGCACCTTGATGCACTGGATGCGTCGCGCGCCGGAGTTGTCGGCGGCGTCCAGTACTGTCTGCATCTGAATCATGCTTGTATTCCGTCAAGTAAAAACTGCTGCCGCTAATCCTGCACGGCCCGCTCGAGAATGCTGACGACCTTCCAGGACTTGTGCCTGGAAATGGGCCGGCATTCGCTGATTGCAACCCGGTCGCCGGTCTTGCACTCGTTGTTCTCGTCGTGCGCCATGACCTTGCTCGTGCGGCGGATGTACTTGCCGTACACGGGGTGCTTGATCACCCGCTCGATCGCCACGGACACGGACTTGTTCATCCGGTCGCTCACGACCCTGCCGATAATCGGGCGCTGGGCGCCGCTTTCGGTGCCCTGCTCGACGGCCTCTGCTGCTTGTTCGCTCATTCGCTTTCACTCACCCGCTGACGCTTCAGCTCGTTCAGTACGGTTTTCACGCGCGCGATTTCCTTGCGCACACGGCCATGCTCGTGCGGCCGCGACAGGCGACCCGATGCTTGCTGCATGCGCAGGTTGAACTGCTCGCGGCGGAGCTTCAGGAGCTCGTCGCCGAGCTGCTCCTCGCTCATCGAGCGCAGTTGCTTCGCTTCCATCACATCACCTGCCGGGTCACGAAAGCGGTCGGGAACGGGAGCTTGGCCGCGGCGAGGCGAAACGCCTCGCGTGCGATCTCCTCGGTTACGCCTTCCATCTCGTAGAGCATACGGCCGGGCTGGATCTGGCAGACCCAGTACTCGACGTTGCCCTTACCCTTGCCCTGGCGCACTTCCAGCGGCTTTTTCGTCACCGGTTTGTCCGGGAACACGCGAATCCAGATCTTGCCGCCGCGCTTGATGTGGCGCGTCATGGCGCGCCGCGCTGCCTCGATCTGGCGTGCCGTAAGCCGGCCGCGCTCGGTCGCCTTCAGTCCGTACTCACCGAAGGAGACGTCGCTGCCGCGAATCGCGAGCCCGCGGTTCCGGCCTTTCATCTGCTTGCGGAATTTGGTTCTCTTGGGCTGTAACATGCTGCTGTCCCTGGTTTACTGCTTACGCGAGCCGCGCCGTCATCGCGCGGCCGCGGCCGGCTCCTGCGTCTCCGCGACGGGTTCCGGCTTGTCGAACACTTCGCCCTTGAAGATCCAGACCTTGACGCCGATGACCCCGTAGGTCGTGCGCGCCTCGGCGAACCCGTAATCGATGTCGGCCCGGAAGGTGTGCAGGGGCACGCGGCCCTCGCGGTACCACTCCGACCGCGCGATTTCGGCTCCGTTCAACCGGCCGCCGACCTTGACCTTGATGCCTTCGGCCCCGACCCGCATGGTGTTGGTCACCGCCCGCTTCATGGCCCGGCGAAACATCACGCGGCGCTCGAGCTGCTGGGCAATGCCTTCCGCCACGAGCTGCGCGTCGAGCTCCGGCTTCCGCACCTCGCTGATGTTGATCCGCACGTCGTGGATCTGCATGCCGGCCATCTTCGCCACGTCGGCGCGGAGCTTTTCGATGTCCTCGCCTTTCTTGCCGATCACGATGCCGGGCCGCGCGGTATGGATGGTGATGTTCGCCTTCTTCGCCGGCCGCTCGATATGGATGCGGCTGACGGAAGCATCCTTCAGCTTGGTCTTGATGTACTCGCGCAGAAGATGATCCGTACGCACGTGCTCGGGGAACGCCTGCGAGTTGGCGTACCACTTCGACGCCCAGTCCTTGACGATGCCTAAGCGAATACCGGTTGGATGTACTTTCTGGCCCATAATCTCTCGTCTATTCGTCGCCTACGGCGATGGTAATGTGGCTGTTGCGCTTGATGATCCTGGCGCCGCGGCCCTTCGCCCGCGCGCGGTAGCGCCTGAACGTCGGTGCCTCGTTGACCTCGATCGTCGACACCTTCAGCTCGTCGATGTCGGCGCCGTGGTTGTGCTCGGCATTGGCAATCGCCGACTCGAGCACCTTCTTCACGATACGGGCGCTCTTTTTCGGCGTGAACGCCAGCGTGCGCAAGGCTTCCTCGACGTTCTTGCCGCGGATGGCATCGGCCATCAGCCGGCATTTCTGCGGAGAAATCCGCGCGTATCGCAACGTGGCTGCTACCTGCATCACCGAACCCTCCAGAGCTACTTGGTCTTACGATCGCCCGAATGACCCTTGAAGGTCCGGGTGACGGCAAACTCGCCCAGCTTGTGGCCGACCATGTTCTCCGAGATGAGAATCGGCACGTGCTGGCGCCCGTTGTGCACGGCAATCGTCAGCCCCACCATGTCGGGCAGGACCATCGAGCGGCGCGACCAGGTCTTGATCGGCCGGCGGTCGTTCGCTTTCGCGGCCGTGGCGACTTTCTTCGCCAGGTGCGTGTCGACGAACGGGCCTTTTCTGACTGAGCGTGGCACTGTTACGTTTTCCTCGATACCTGTGGTGATTACTTCTTCTTCCGGCGGCGCACGATCATGCCGTCCGTGCGCTTGTTCGCCCGCGTCTTGTAGCCCTTCGTGGGCACGCCCCATGGCGTGACCGGGTGCCGGCCGCCCGAGGTCTTGCCCTCGCCGCCGCCGTGCGGGTGGTCCACCGGGTTCATCGCGACGCCGCGCACCGTCGGGCGCACGCCTCTCCAGCGCTTCGCGCCGGCCTTCCCGAGCTTGCGCAGGTTGTGCTCGCCGTGACCGACCTCGCCCACCGTCGCGCGGCAGTCGATGTGCACCCGGCGAGCCTCGCCGGAACGCAGCCGTACCGTGGCGTAGGCGCCTTCCCGGGCGGCAATCTGCGCCCCGCCTCCGGCCGAGCGCACGAGCTGCCCGCCCTTGCCCGGTTTCATCTCCACGCAGTGCACGACGGTGCCCACCGGGATGTTGCGCAGCCGAAGCGCGTTGCCCGTCTTGATCGGCGCATCGTCGCCGCTCACGATCGAGGCGCCCTGCTCCAGGCCCTTCGGCGCCAGGATGTAGCGCCGCTCGCCGTCCGCATACTTGATCAGGGCGAGGTGCGCGCTGCGGTTCGGGTCGTATTCGAGCCGTTCGACCGTGCCCGGCACGCCGTCCTTGTCCCGCTTGAAATCGATCAGGCGGTAGCGCTGCTTGTGCCCGCCACCGTGGTGGCGCACCGTCACGCGGCCGGCATTGTTGCGTCCGCCGCTTTTCGACTTGCTGGACAGCAGAGCGCCGTGGGGCTTGCCCTTGTGCAGCTCGGGCGTCTTGACCGAGACCGTGAAGCGGCGGCCGGCCGACGTTGGTTTGGCTTTGTGCAGTGACATCTGTCCGTTCCTCGCGGCGCCGCTTTACTCGACACCCAGGAAGTCGAGCTGACTTCCGGGCGCAAGCTTCACGTAGGCCTTTTTCCACGCCGCACGCTGGCCGTAATGCTGGCCGTGCCGTTTCAGCTTGCCGCGGCAGTTCACGACGGTGACGTCCGCAACCTTGACCTCGAACAGCAGTTCGACGGCCTGGCGGATCTCCGCCTTGTTCGCGTCCGTGCGAACCCGGAACACGATCTGGTTGTGCTCGTCGGCCACTATCGTGCTCTTCTCCGACATGTGCGGGCTCTGCAGCACGTTCATCAGCCGTTCCCGGTGCGTCGTGATGCTCACGTCAGGCGCTCCTCGATCAGTTTCAATGCCGGCAGCGTGATCAGCACCTTCTCGAAGCGCAGCAGCACGACCGGGTCGATGGCCGACACGTCGCAAATGCCGACGTTCGGCAGGTTGCGGGCCGACAGGAACAGCTTCTCGTCGAAGGCCTCGTTCACGATCAGCACATTGTCGAGCCCGAGTGCCTTCAGCTTGCCGGCGAGGTCGCGCGTTTTCGGCGCCTCCACGGCCAGGCTCTCGGTAACCACCAGCCGGTCCTGCCGCACCAGTTCCGACAGCAGCGATTTCAGCGCGCCGCGATACATCTTGCGGTTCACCTTCTGGTCGTGATTCTGCGGCCGCGCGGCAAACGCGCGGCCACCACCGACCCAGATCGGGCTGCGGATCGTGCCCGCGCGGGCACGCCCCGTGCCTTTCTGCCGCCAGGGCTTGGCGCCGCCGCCGCGCACCTGGGCGCGATTCTTCTGCCCCTTGGTACCCGCCCGGCCGCCGGCCAGGAATGCGGTCACGACCTGGTGCACCAGGGGCTCGTTGAATTCCGCAGCGAACGCGCTGTCCGCGACTTCGACGCTGCCGCTGCCCTGCATCTTGATCTTCATTCGGCCGCTCCCTTACGGGCCTTGATTGCCGGCCGGACCACCACGCGCCCACCGCTGTGGCCGGGGACAGCGCCCTTGACCAGGATCAGGTTCCGTTCCGGGTCCACCCGCACCACTTCCAGGTTCTGTACCGTGCAGCGCACGGCGCCCATGTGCCCGGACATCTTCTTGCCCTTGAACACCCGGCCGGGAGACTGGTTCTGCCCGATCGAGCCCGGCGCACGATGCGACAGCGAGTTGCCGTGGGTGGCGTCCTGGGTCCGGAAATTGTGCCGCTTGACCGTGCCGGCAAAGCCCTTGCCGATGGTCGTACCGATGACATCCACCTTCTGGCCCGCCTGGAACAGGTCGACCTTGAGCTCCGCACCCGGCTCGAAATCGCCGGCGTTGCCCTCGTCCAGCCGGAACTCGGTCACCAGGTCACCCGCCTCCACCTTGGCGGCCGCGAAATGCCCCGCGACCGGCTTCGCGACGCGCGAGGCCTTGCGGGCGCCCGCGGCGACCTGCAGCGCGCGGTAACCGTCGCGCTCTTCGGTCTTCACCTGCGTCACGCGGTTCGGCTGGGCCTCGATCACCGTTACCGGGATCGAGTCGCCGTCGTCCGTGAAGACCCGCGTCATGCCGCACTTGCGGCCAACGAGACCCATCGTCATATCAAGAAACCTCTTGCCGGCCGTCCCTGGCGGAGACAGTCGGCCAGTGCTGTTCAAATAGCCATACACGCGAAAGGGTCAGCGCCATCGCCAGGAACATTTGGACATGTTCCGATGCTGCGGAGCTGACCCCACACCGGTCGTTGGACCGGTTCCCGGGATTTGCCGAGTACGCCATTGCCTTGGTGGCGATCCTTGAGCCAGGCGCCGCCCGACTTGGCCAACAAGTGCGGCGCCTTACGAGCCTGGCCGACTCCCGGACCGGCCAGATCGTGCGAGCCGGCTATTATACCGCCAGCCGGCCCGGTTACAAGGCGGAATCAGCGCCGATTCCGCCGGTATTTCAGGGCCCGGCGCGGCCTCAGTTCAGCTTGATCTGGACGTCGACCCCGGCCGGCAGCTCGAGCTTCATGAGCGCATCGACGGTCTTGTCGGTCGGGTCCACGATATCCATCAGGCGCTTGTGGGTGCGAATCTCGTACTGGTCGCGAGCGTCCTTGTTCACGTGCGGCGAGATCAGGATCGTGTACCGCTCCATCTTCATGGGCAGCGGGATCGGGCCCTTCACCGTGGCCCCGGTCCGCTTCGCCGTGTCGACGATTTCGCGCGCCGACTTGTCGATGAGGCGGTGATCAAAGGCTTTCAGCCTGATGCGTATGTTTTGGTT
>CBFGSB010000193.1:0-5702 GCA_965651325.1 uncultured Chromatiales bacterium
CTGCACAACGCGTCGACGCAGTTCGCGGACGGCGGCGAGTTCGGCATGGGCGCGGAGATCGGCATCGCGACGGGCCGGATTCACGCGCGCGGACCCGTGGGCGCCGAGCAGCTCACGAGCTACAAGTACGTCGTGCGCGGCTCGGGGCAGCTACGCCCCTGAAGTTCGCATCGCAGATCACGCGGCAAGCTCCAACAAGAAGGAACAACGGGCATGCAGTTCAACTTCCATCGTTTCGACCGGCTTCCCCCGTACGTGTTTGCCGAGGTCACCGCGCTGATGCTCGAAGCGCGCCGTGCGGGGCGGGACGTTGTCGATCTCGGGATGGGCAACCCGGACCTGCCGACGCCGGCGCACATCCTCGAAAAGATCAGGGAGGTCGCGGCCAACCCGCGCACGCATCGCTACTCGGCGTCCCGCGGCATCCCCAACCTGCGCGCGGCAATCTGCGAATGGTACGCGCGCCGCTACGCGGTCGATCTCGATCCCGAGGCGGAGGCCATTGCGCTGATCGGCTCGAAGGAAGGCCTTGCGCATTTCGTCCTCATGACTGTGGGACCGGGCGATAAGGTTCTCTGCCCGGACCCGGGCTACCCCATCCACCAATACTCCGTGACGATCGCCGGCGGGGAGTTGCAGACGCTCCCGCTCGATAACACGGACGAGTTCCTGGCCGCGCTGGAGCGCACGATCCCGGAGACCCGGCCGAAGCTGCTGATACTGTCGTTCCCGCACAACCCCACCACGAACGTGGCGTCGGAAGACTTTTTTACCCGCATCGTCGCGCTGGCAAAGGAGCACGGGATCATGATCCTGCACGACCTCGCCTATGCCGAGGTCGCGTTCGACGGCTATCGGCCGCCGAGCATCCTGCAGGTGCCGGGCGCCTCGGACGTCGCGATCGAATTCACGTCGCTGTCCAAGAGCCATTCGATGGCTGGCTGGCGCGTCGGCTTCGCGTGCGGCAACGCGGAGATGATCCAGGCGCTGGCGCGGATGAAAAGCTATCTCGACTACGGCATCCCGACCCCCATACAGGTCGGGGCCATCGAGGCCTTGCGCGGGCCGCAGGACTGCGTGGACGAACATGCCGCGACCTACGGGGCACGGCGCAATCGTTTGGTCGACGGACTGGCGGCACCCGGTGCCGGCCAATGGCTGGTCGACCGGCCGCAGGCAACGATGTTCGTGTGGGCGAAGATCCCCGAGTCGCACAGGCACCTGGGCTCGCTGGAGTTCTCGAAGCGCCTGCTACAGCACGCCGACGTCGCGGTGTCGCCGGGGATCGGCTTCGGCACCGCCGGGGACAGGCACGTGCGCTTCGCGCTGGTCGAGAACGAGCAGCGGATTCGCCAGGCGGTGCGGGGTATACGGCGAATGCTGGAACGGGAGAGCGGATCAGCCCGTTGATGCAACAGCGCCTTCAGGGCGAAGCTTGATAATCGCTCATGACGTGGGCGATAATCGCTCACGTGATGAGCGATTGTCCAGACTACCTGCCTCGGCATGCGGCCGGGCTACTGCAGGGGGCCTTGCAGGTGTCGCCGGTCGTCGTCGTGATGGGAGCCCGGCAGACCGGCAAGAGCACGCTGGTGCAATCCGAAGGCTTCCTCGGACAGCGGCTCTACCTGACGCTGGACGACCTCGCTGCCCGGGAGCGTGCTGCGACGGAACCCGACGAGCTTGTCGCGAGCGCCCCGCAGCTGACGCTGGACGAAATCCAGCGGGAGCCGGACCTCATTCTCGCCATCAAGCGCGCCGTGGATTCCGATCGGCCGCGCAGGCCGGGACGCTTTGTGCTCACGGGCTCGGCCAATCTCCTGCTGATGAAGCGAATTTCGGAGACACTGGCCGGCCGTGCCACTTACCTTGAGCTTTGGCCACTCACCCGGCGCGAGAAGCTCGGACTGGGGCGAACCGGCCTCTGGAGCGAGTTGATCGACCGCCCGGTCGACGACTGGTACGAGCTCGTCGTGGACCAGGAAGTGCCTGGCGCCGACTGGCGGCTCGAATCCCGGCGCGGCGGTTACCCGACACCCGCCCTCGAGCTCCGCTCGGATGAAGCACGTGCGTTGTGGTTCGACGGTTACCTGCGAACGTACCTCGAGCGCGACCTGCAGGACCTCGCCGCGATCGAGAACCTGGTCGATTTCCGCCGCCTCATGCGTGCGGCGTGCCTGCGGCTCGGCGGCCTCGTCAACCAGACCGAGTTGGGGCGCGACACCCGAATTCCGCGTCCGACCGTGCAGCGATACCTGAACCTGCTCGAGACTTCTTACCAGCTCGTCCGACTGGAAAGCTATGCGGTCAACCGGACGAAAAGGCTCATCAAGTCGCCCAGGCTGTTCTGGAGCGATCCCGGTCTCGCGCTTCATCTCGCAGGTAATGACGAACCCACCGGCTTTCATCTCGAGAACCTGGTGCTCACCGACCTCATGGCCTGGCGCGATGCCCAGGTGCCGCGGCCGGAGATCCTCTATTGGCGCACCACGACCGGCCTCGAGGTAGACTTCGTCATCGAGCATGCGCGCGGGCTGCTCGCAGTAGAGATCAAAGCCGGCTCGCGCCCGGGATTGTCTGACACGAGCGGCCTCAGGGCATTTCGCGAGGAGTACGGCGAACGATTCCTCGGCGGCCTGCTGCTGCACACCGGGGAAGAGACGCAGTGGCTCGGCAAGGAAATCCTGGCCGCGCCCTGGCACCGAGTGGTTTAAAAGGCGCTATTTTCAACAGGTCCGCGCCGAGCCGACGCTGCACCGCAAACAGGCAGCCGCTAACCGCCGCGCACCGTCGCGGTGCTTCCGTCCGCGCCTTTGAACGCGCAACTAACTGGAATCAAAAGAAACCCGGGACTGGCACGATCCCTGCAATCCTCGCGCCCGGACAAACACCGGGGAGGATGTCGTGTTCAACAAAGCGCTGCTCGTGTTCGCGAGCGTATCGATCCTGCTGGCCACTCACGCACGTGCCGAGCTTGCGGCCAACGTCGGCTGGGCCAGTGACTACTACTACCGGGGCATCTTCCAGGCGCGTTCTTCGGCGTCCGGTGGCATCGACTACGCCGACAGCGGTTTCTATGCCGGCGCCTGGGCCGCCGACGTCGACGACGGTCTCGAGGTCGACGGCTACCTCGGCTACGCCCGCGAGATCGGGGGCGTTTCCCTGAGCGCCGGCTTTACCGGCTATTACTACACGCAGGACTTCGACGACACGTACCAGGAAATCAACCTGGGAGCCGGTGTCGGGCTTTTGAGTGTCGACGTCGCTGTCGGCGAATACGGAAACTTCGACGGACCGACGCAGGGCTATAGCTGGTACGCGCTGACGCTCGAAAGAAACGGGTTCCACGGGCGGGTGGCCGGTTTCGCCCGCGACTTCGACGGCAGCTATGTCGAGCTCGGCTATTCGCGGGCGCTGGCCGAACTGGAGTTGGGCCTCACGCTGATCCTCGCCGACGACGATCTCGCCGGCGACTCCACGGAGTCGCTGGTCCTGACCATCGGCAAGTCATTCGACATCGACTGAGCGGGGACGCCATGAAACTGATCATCGCAATCATCAAGCCATTCAAGCTCGACGACGTGCGGGAAGCGCTCTCGGACATCGGTGCACACGGCATGACGGTAACGGAGGTGAAGGGCTTCGGGCGGCAGCGCGGGCATACGGAGCTTTACCGGGGCGCCGAGTACGTCGTCGACTTCCAGCCGAAGACCAAGATCGAGCTGGCCGTCGCAGACGAAGACGCGGACCGCGTGATCGAAACCATCGTGGACGCCGCGCGCACGGGACAGGTTGGCGACGGGAAGATCCTGGTCGCCGACCTGGAACACATCGTCCGCATCCGTACCGGCGAGACCGGTACCAACGCGATCTGAGGAGCGACGCAATGCAAGACGTCACGGAACTGAGCGGGCGCGTTACCGAGCTCGCGTACGCGCTCGATACCTTCTACTTCCTGGTCTCGGGCGCCATGGTCATGTGGATGGCCGCGGGTTTTTCGATGCTGGAGAGCGGTCTCGTGCGCGCCAAGAATACCGCCGAGATCCTGACCAAGAACGTGGGCCTCTACTCGATCGCGGGCATCGTGTACATGTTTTCCGGGTACGCGATCATGTACCCGGGTGCCTTCGAAGGCGGGATTTTCCAGAGCCTGCTGTCGGTCGGCACCGGGATGCTCACGAGCGCCGACCACACGACCGCGGCCGTGCTCGCGAGCGGCGGCGAGATGTACTACTCGAGCCTCGCGGATTTCTTCTTCCAGGTCGTGTTCGCGGCGACGGCCATGTCGATCGTCTCAGGCGCGGTGGCCGAGCGCATGAAGCTCTGGTCGTTCTTCCTGTTCGCCGTGGTGATGGTGGGCTTCATCTACCCGGTGCAGGGTTTCTGGAAATGGGGCGGCGGTTTCCTGCAGGCCGCCGGGTTCCAGGATTTCGCGGGCTCCGGCGTCGTGCACCTCTGCGGCGCGATCGCGGCGCTCACGGGCGTCTTGCTGCTCGGGCCGCGCAAGGGCAAGTACGGCCCGGACGGGCAGGTCAATCCCATCCCCGGCTGCAACCTGCCGCTCGCGACCCTCGGCACGCTGATACTCTGGTTCGGCTGGTTCGGCTTCAACGGCGGCTCGCAGCTCTCGCTGTCCGGCGTCGACGACGCAAACGCAGTATCGCTCGTGTTCGTCAACACCAACATGGCGGCTTCCGGGGGGCTGGTGGCCGCGCTGCTGCTGGCACGCCTGTGGTTCGGCAAGGGCGACCTCACGATGGCGCTGAACGGCGCGCTTGCGGGGCTGGTCGCGATTACCGCGGAGCCGCTCGCGCCCGAGCCGCTCGGCGCGACGCTGATCGGCGCGGTCGGCGGCCTCCTCGTCGTGCTGTCGATCGTGACGCTCGACAAGCTGAAGATCGACGACCCGGTCGGCGCCATCTCGGTGCACGGCGTTGCCGGCGCCTGGGGCCTGCTCGCGGTGCCGCTGCACAACGAGGCGGCTACCCTGCCGGCGCAGCTTCTCGGGATCGGATCGATCTTCCTGTGGGTATTCGTGCTGAGCGGCCTCGCCTGGCTGGGCATACGCTCCTCGATCGGGCTGCGCGTCGCCGAGCAGCACGAATACGCCGGGGTCGACCTGAGCGAATGCGGACTCGAAGCCTATCCTGAGTTCACGCGGGCGGACTAGCGGCGCGGTGCGGGCCGCCAGGGAGCCTCTGCACAGGTCCGGACGACAGGATACCGTCCACGACCCGTGCAGAGGTTTCTAACCCGGGGCCAGGCCGTCAGAGCGTGTAGCGAATGCCGAGCCGCCACGTGCGCGGCGCGCCCCGCCAGACCTCGGCCTCGCTCCATCCGACGGTGTAGTACTCCTCGTCGAACAGGTTTTCGACCGAGAATCGCAGCTCCAGGGAATCGGTCAGCCGGTAAAGGGCACTTGCATCCGCCCGCCAGTAGCTCGGGAGCTTGAACGAATCGTCGATGTCACCGGCCCGCTCGTCCACGAAGTTGACGTTGCCGCCCAGCCGCAGGCCCTCGAGCAATCCGGAGTCAAAGCTGTACTGTGATTGCAGCGCGAACGTGCTCCTCGGTACGTTACGCATCGGAAGGCCTATGCGCGTGGGATCCGTGTCCTCCGATACTTCGGCATCGGCATAGGAATAACCGGCATACATCGTCCAGTTGTCGCTGAGCTCGCCGCTGAGGCTGGCTTCGAAGCC
>CBFGSB010000194.1:0-5673 GCA_965651325.1 uncultured Chromatiales bacterium
CAGGCGGGTTACGCGGGGAGGGTTTCGATCAGCTTCTGGGCCTGCTGGCGCTGGCCGTCGTCACCTTCCTCGAGCACTTCCTCGAGGATACTGCGCGCCCCTTCCGGATCGCCCATGTCGACGTAGGCGCGCGCGAGGTCGAGCTTGGTGCCGACCTCGGTCATGGTGCGCGCATCGTGCAGGTCTTCCGAGAATTCCTCGGGGGACAGGGCTTCGGTCGGCGATTCGTCGAGGAAGTCGCCGAGGTCGCCAAGATCCAGGTCCACCTCGTCGCCCGACTTGAGGCGCGGCCGCTCGACCGTAGCGTCGTCGCGCGGCTGGTCGACGGTATCGCCGTCGCTGATGCGCAGCGCCGCGGTGAGGTCGTCGAGATCGAGGTCGAGGTCGGTGGACTCGCCGGAGATCTTCGGCATCTCGCCGGTTTCGTCGGCGCTGAAGGCGTCCTTCGGGAGCGCCTCGGTTTTCGCGAAATCGAAGTCGCCGTCCAGGTCGTCTTTGGTCAGGGCAGCCGTCGCGATGTACTCGTCCTCGTCGCCGATCGGCGCCAGCATGGTCTTCTCGTCGTCGGCGAGCGTGTCCTCGGGCAGGACCTGCGTCTGCCCGGTAGCGTCGAGCAGCGTCGTATCGAAACCGACGTCGGTGTCCGAGTTCTCGTCGCTGTCCGCGAGCGCGGGATTCTTGCCGGTCGCATCGTCCAGTGCCGGCATTTCGCCCGTCTCGGCGAGAGACTCGTCGAGGCTCGGGTTGCGGCCGGTCTCGTCGTCATCGTCGTTGGCCGCGAGCACGCCGCTTTCCGCGGTGGCGTCGAGGTCGCCGTAGCCGTGCCCGGAGTCGTCATCGAGCCCGAGGCCGGCGGCCGTGAGGTCGTCGAGGTCCAGACCGAGGTCGTCCAGGTCGATCTCGGCCGTGGCGTCGCTGGAGGTTTCCTTGCGCGCCGGCTGCTCGATCGTCGGCGATTCGACGGTGTTCTCGTCCGCTGCCGCCGCCTCGACGGTCGGGCTCTCGACGGTCTCGTCCATGTCGTCGCGCGACGGCATTTCACGCGTCGTCGACGCGCCGGTGTCTAGCTCCTCGTCGAACAGGAAGTCGATGCCGCTCTGGTCCTTCGCGTCGTCTTCGCCGGACAGGTCGACGATGTCGCTGACGGGGCCGTCCGGGCCGCTGGCGAAATCCATGTCGAGCGCGCCTTCGTCGTCGTCGAGCGCCAGGTCGACCTCGCGTGTGGCCCCGGCGGCGCTGGCGCCCGCGAACAGCCTGTGGTCGGGCGCGATCTGGCGCCCCATGATCACGATCTTGTCCCAGTCGGGGCTGCCCTCGCCGCCGAGCTGGTCGTGCAGCCGGGTCGCCGCGTCGACGAAAGAATCGCGATTGCCCCATACGAAGTAGATGTCGCAGAGCTTCGCCATCAGGTCCTGGCGCTCCGGCTCGACCGCCAGCGCACTGTTGACGAGGTCGGCCGCCTGGTCGTACAGGCCATAGGCCATGTGGAAGTCCGCCTCGGCGATCGGGTCGGACTGGTCGAGGTTGATCGCGGTTTCGCTGCTGAAGGTGTCCTCGAGGGTGGGCTGGCGACTGGTTTCCGCCGTGCTGTCCACTTCCGCCACCGCGGGCTCCACCCGCCCGCGCTGCTCGGCCGCCCGCTCCTGCTCGACCACCACGATCGAGCTGTCGTCGTCGCGCGCCAGCGCCCGCAGGCGCTCGGTAGACGCGTGCGTTTCGCTGTCCACCTCGTCGTCCGCGTCCAGCGCATCCCAGACGCCGGTGGATTCTTCGTCGCCGCCCGCGCTGGCGGCCCGCTTCGCGAGCCACAGGAGCACGCCGAGCACCAGCAGCAGGCCGAGCCCGAGCAGGCCCCAGAAGCCGGTGAGGATGTCGAGGATGCGGTCCACGAGGCCGGGCTCCTGGGTCGCCGTCGGCTGCACGCGCCGGGGCTGCGGTGCCGCTTCCGCCGGTGCCGCTTCCGCGGCAGGCTCCTCGGCCACGGGTTCGCCGGTTTGCGGAGCGGTGGGCGAATCCTCCGCGAACACGCCCTCGCTTACGTCGAGCGAGTCCGGCGTTTGCGTGGCTTCGGCCGGGGCTTCGGCAGCGCCGGCCGCGGTCGCGGCGGCAGCCTGCTCGCGCAGGTTCGTGAGCTCGGTGCGCAGGCGCGCCAACTCGTCGTCGCGTACCTCGATCAGTGATTGCTGCTCCTCGATGGTCCGCTCGAGCTCCCGGATGCGCGCCGCGGCATCAGCGCCGCTGCTGCCGGCGGCACTACGGCCGCTCGTCGAGCCGGCCCGGTCGTCGGCCGGCGCCGCATCCGGCGGCACCAGCGTCAGCCGCGGTTCCGCGCGGCCGCCGCCGAAAGCGGCATTCTGCCGCTGCACTTCGCTCGCCGCGTCACCGCGGCTGATGCGGAATATGTCGTCCGCGCTCGGGACGCGCAGCACGGCGCCCGCATGGAGCTGGTTGATGTTGCCTTCGAACGCCTGCGGGTTCGCTTCGAAGATCGCGAGCATGGTCTGGTTGATGCTGACACCCTCGACCTGCACGCTCTCGGCGATGTTCCACAGGGTGTCGCCGCGCTGGACCCGCACCTCGCCGGCAGCGGGCGTGTCGAACGGCTGGTTCGCCGCTGACGGAGCCGGCCGTTCGGCGGTGGAGCGCTCGATGCGGCCGCTGTCGGCGGGCGCCGTGCGTTGCGGTGCCGTTACGGCTTCCGCCCGGGAGGCCGGCGGCGGCGCGAACGTCGGCGGATCGAGCAGCACGGTGTACTCGCGGAGTAACCGGCCGCGCGGCCAGGAGGCCTCGACCAGGAACGTGACGAAGGGCTCGGTGATCGGGTCTTGCGACCGGATCAGGATGACGTTGCCGTCAGGACGGCCGGAGGGCACGACGGTGAATTCGAGGCGCGTCAGGTAGAGCGGCCGGTAGATCCCGTAGCGCTCGAACGTCTCGGCCGACGCGAGCGCGACCCGCAGCTCGGCCAAGTCTTCCGGCGTCGCGGATACGAGCTCGATGCGGGCGCGTAGCGGTTCGTTGAGCGCGGAATTGAGCGTGATCTCCCCGAGACCCAGGGCGTAAGTCTCGCCTGCTGCCAAGAACAGCCCAAGGATGAGCCACAGGCGACCGAGTCGTAACGACATAATGATTTTCTCCAGCTCCCCTAGTCTCGCTGCTGCGAGAAAGCTTCTCCGGCTTCGAGCGGCGCCCGACGATTGGTCCCCAACCGGACGCGAGGCGGCCAGTCGCGCTGACCCAGCCCTGGCCGGCCGTATTATAAACCGCTTTTCGCTAGAATTTCAGCTATTTGCACGCTATTTGTCGCGGCACCCTTACGTATATTGTCGGCGACGATCCACAGGTTGATACCGTTGGGGTGGCTCAGGTCTTCGCGCACCCGCCCGACGAACACGGCGTCGCGACCCGACGCGTCGCTGACGGCCGTCGGATAGCCGCTGCCTTGCGCCTCGCCAATCAGCCGGACCCCCGGAGCCCCGCGCATTAAATCACACACTTCTGCCGCGGATACCTTTTTCTCTGTCTCGATATTCACGGCTTCGGAGTGGCCGTAGAAGACGGGAACCCGCACGGTCGTCGCGTTCACTGCCACGCGATCGTCGCCGAGGATTTTCTGCGTCTCCCACACCATCTTCATTTCTTCCCGCGTATAACCGTTATCCTGAAACTCGTCAATGTGCGGCACCGCATTAAACGCAATCTGTTTTGCCTTGCCTTTCAATTCGAGCGGACGACCGTTCAGCAGCGCCGTGGTTTGGCGCACCAGCTCCTCCAGGGCACTGCGCCCGGCACCGGATACGGCCTGGTAGGTGGCGACGTTGATCCGGCGGATGCCGACGGCGTCGTAAATCGGCTTCAGCGCAACGACCATCTGGATCGTCGAGCAGTTGGGATTGGCGATGATGCCCCGCTTGCGGCCCGCCGCGACCTGGTCGGGGTTCACCTCCGGCACCACCAGCGGAACGTCGTCGTCGTAGCGAAAATTCGACGTGTTGTCGATGACGATACAGCCGGCCTCGACCGCTCTCGGCGCGTGTTCGGCGGACACGGAGCCGCCCGCCGAGAACAGGGCAATCTGCACCTGCGAGAAATCGAACCCGGCCAGGTTCTCCACATCGAGATCGCGGCCCGCGAAGCTCACCTGCCGGCCGACGGAGCGCTCGCTCGCCAGCGCATGCACCTTGCCGACCGGAAATTCCCGCTCCGCCAGCACGTCCAGGATCGTCTGCCCGACCAGCCCGGTCGCGCCGACGACGGCCACGTCATATCGCTCTGTCACTTCTCGGCTAATCCTTATGTTCAATTGCCGGATTATGCAGCATGCGCGGCGAGGAAACGAAAGCGAGTCGACATTTTTAGGGACAGCGGGCGTGACGCGCCTCACATACGCGCGATTACGTCCGCATTCTGTCCGCGATGCCGGAGATAGTGATCCATGAGCACGAGCGCGACCATCGCCTCCGCGATCGGGGTTGCGCGCAGTCCTACGCAAGGATCGTGCCGGCCGGTGGTGACGATCTCCGTCTGGTGCCCCTCCTTGTCGATCGTCTTGCCGGGCGCCTTGATTGAAGAGGTGGGTTTGAGCGCGATGCTCGCGAGCAGGTCCTGCCCCGAAGAGATTCCACCCAGCGTGCCGCCGGCGTCGTTCTTCGCAAAGCCGTCCGGGCCGATCTCGTCGCGGTGCTCGCTCCCGCGCTGCGCCACCGCCGCGAAGCCGGCGCCGAACTCGACGCCCTTGACCGCGTTGATGCTCATCAGCGCCTTCGCGAGATCGGCTTCCAGCTTGTCGAACACCGGCTCCCCGAGGCCCACCGGCAGGCCGCGCGCGACCACGGTGATCTTCGCGCCGATCGAATCGCCCTCTTCCCGCAGGCGGTCCATGAAGGCCTCGAGCTCGCCGAGGCGCCCCGGGTCCGCGGCGAAGAACGGGTTGTCGCCCACGGCGTCGAGGTCGACGGCGTCCAGCGCGATCGGCCCGAGCTGCGCCAGGTAGCCGCGAATCTCCACGCCGAGGCGCTCACGCAGGTACTTGCGCGCAATCGCGCCCGCCGCCACCCGCATCGTCGTCTCGCGCGCCGAGGCGCGCCCCCCGCCGCGGTAGTCGCGGATGCCGTACTTCTGCTGGTAGGTATAGTCGGCGTGCCCCGGGCGGAACTTGTCCTTGATCGCGCCGTAGTCCTGCGAGCGCTGGTCGGTATTCTCGATCAGCAAACCGATCGGCGTGCCGGTCGTCACACCTTCGAACACGCCCGAGAGGATCTTCACCCGGTCGGCCTCCTGGCGCTGCGTGGTGTGGCGCGAACGGCCCGGGCGGCGCCGGTCCAGGTCGACCTGGATGTCCTCTTCCGCCAATTCCATTCCCGGCGGGCAGCCGTCGACGACGCCGCCCATGGCGGGTCCGTGACTCTCGCCGTAGGTGGTTACCGTGAACAGGAGTCCGAAGGTGTTGCCTGACATGTGCTTTCCTCAGTGGCCTGGGGCGCATTATTCACGAACGGCGCGTCTTTCGCGCGCTCGCTTGCTGTGCCCAGGCGGGGGGCAGGCGCGCGCGGGCAGGTGTTCGCCGGGTTGACGCGCGGGGGGCGGGGCTGACGGGGGGCTTGGTTGGTTGACGCGGGCGGCGGGGCCGGCGGGGGGTATTTGGGGCAATGGCTCCCGACGGGCCCTTTGGGC
>CBFGSB010000195.1:0-5621 GCA_965651325.1 uncultured Chromatiales bacterium
GCCCGCAGGCCCACAGGGACGTGCTCGTGGCCGGCGCCGAAGGCCCCTCCCCCGGCCCACGGCTCCGCCAGCCACCCAAGCCAAACGTTCATGAATGATGCGAGCCGGGCGGACCGCACAAGATCACCGACCCTCTTCGGCCCGCGCCAGATCCCCTTCAATGTGCCGGCCCCCGAGCAAATAGTGCAACGCCGACCACGGCCCAATCACCGCCCCGATAAGCAACAAGCTGTACCGCATCGATTCCGCCCCAAACGCGCCCGACAGCAAGTCGCTCAGCACCCCCGCGAACTGCGGCCCGCAAGCAAGCCCGATGATATTGATGATCAGGAGAAGCAGCGCCGAAGCCACGGCCCGCATGCGCAACCCGACCAACCCCTGCACCTGCGCCAACGTAGTCGCAAGATAGAAGTTCGCAAAAATGGAGGGCACGACGAAAAACCCGAGCGCCCAGTACTCGTCCGGCGCCAGGAACACCAACAGGTGGAACAGCCAGCCGATCATGGTGGCGGCGGCCACGCCCCACAGCGACCAGCGCTGGCCGAACCGGCCAAGGCGGTCGGCCACGTAACCGCCGCCGGCAAACCCGATGCCGCCGGCAATCCCCAGTATCAGGCCGAGCCAGACACCGATATAGGTGAGGTCCATGCCGTGGCTGCGGTACAGGAAAGTGGGGAAAAAACTGATGATGGCGTAGCCGTTGAAGGACGCAAGGCCGGCGCCCAACGCGAGATGTGTGAACGAGCGGCGCCGCAGCAGGAAGCGCGTGACCGCGAGGATCCCGGGTCGCGCGTCGGTATCCGGGCGCGCTTCCGACTCACCGCGCCGCGGCTCGTCGATTGTGAAACGCACAAGCAACGCGAGGACCAAACCGGGTATCCCGACGATGAAAAACGCCTCGCGCCAGCCGATGTTCTCCGCCACCCAGCCGCCGGCAAGGTAGGCCAGCATGATGCCGCTCGAAATGCCGAGCGTAAAAATGCCCATCGCCGTCGAGCGCTCGGCGGGTGCGTACAGGTCCGCGATCATCGAATGTGCCGGCGGGCTGCAACCCGCCTCGCCGATTCCGACGCCAATGCGCGCCAGCGCGAGTTGCGTGACGTTGGCCGCCATCCCTGAGAGAGCGGTCATCCCGCTCCAGATAGCAAGCGCGAGCGCGATGAGGTTGCGGCGATTCCACCGGTCTGCCAGCAGGGCGATCGGAACACCCAACGTGGCATAAAACAGCGCGAAAGCCGTCCCGGCGAGGAACCCGAGCACCGTGTCGCTTAGGCCGAACTCGTTCTCGATCGCCGGCAGCAGGATCGCGAGGATCTGCCGGTCGATGAAATTGAAGGTGTAGACGACCGCGAGCAGACCGAGCACGTAGCGCCTGGCCGGTAGGCTTATCGGCTCCGGCGTATCACGTTCCGTCCTCTGCTCGAGGGTCATGGAAGCGGATCAGGGAAGCACGGCCCGCAGGACGTAGAAGAACACGATCGCCAGTAGCGCGCCGGCCGGTACGGTGATGATCCAGGAGGCGAAAATGCGCCCGACCACCCGCAAATCGATTGCCTCGATGCCGCGCGCGAAGCCAACGCCGAGTATCGCACCGACCAGGGTGTGGGTAGTGGAGATCGGCAGTCCGGTGCCGGAGGCGATGACGATGGTGCTCGCGGCGGCGAGCTCGGCGGCAAAGCCGCGGCTCGGTGTGAGCTGCGTGATCTTCTCGCCCACCGTGGCGATCACACGCCGGCCATACGTAGCCAACCCGACCACGATTCCGATGCCGCCGAGCAGCAGGACCCAGAACGGTATGGGCGCCCGGCTGCCGACGATACCGGTATCCGCTACCGAGATAACTGCCGACAATGGGCCGATCGCGTTGGCCACGTCATTGGAGCCGTGGGCGAAAGCCATCGAGCAAGCGGTGATGATCATCAGCACGCCGAACACCCGTTCGACGGTATAAAAGTGTTGCTTCTTCTCGAGCTTCTTGTCGGGCTTGATGCGCCTGACCGCGAAGCCGCCGACTACGGCGATCACCAGCGCGATGGCGGCGGCGAGCAGGTAGCTTTCGAATACGCTGAAGTCGAGGCCCACGTGCTTCAGCCCTTTCAGGATGGTCACGAGGGTAATGATGAACGCCGCGGCAAACATGTAGACAGGGACGTAGCGCTTGGCCCGCGCCAACGGGTCGGGATGGCTGAGAATGAGCGCCTGGACCGAGCCGAAGATGATATAGGCCAGGAACCCCGCCACGAGCGGGGAGACTATCCAGCTCGAGACGATGGTGCCGACCGATCCCCACTGCACAGCGTCGATACCGATACCGACGGCAGCGAACCCGACGATCGCGCCGACGATGGAGTGCGTCGTCGATACCGGCCAGCCTTTCCTGGACGCGATCAAGAGCCACGTACCTGCTGCCAGCAGGGCGGCCAACATGCCGTAAACCAGCAGCGCCGGTGAATCGCGTAAGCTATCCGGCTGCACGATCCCTTTGCGAATGGTCGACGTTACCTCACCGCCCGCCAGCACTGCGCCCAGGAACTCGAAGACGGCTGCAACGAGCAATGCCTTCCGGATCGTGAGGACCTTGGAACCGACCGAGGTTGCCATGGCGTTGGCAACGTCGTTCGCGCCGATTCCCCAGGCCATGAACAGGCCGAAGACAGCCGCCAGGCTGATATAGATGATTTCTGCTTCCATTCAATTCCCCGCGGAATTCTTCGCGTTCTTGTCTGCCGCCGCTCTGCGGCTCAATGGGAAAGCAACACCTCGAGGCGGCGGCCGACGCGTTCCGCCATATCGGCAATTTCGCCGGTGAGCTCGATGACGCGGTAAAGAAACATGACGTGCACGGGGTCGAGATCGCGCTCAACGGCGAATAATTCCGCGCGCAGCCTGGCTTGCAGGTTGTCGGTATCGGTTTCGATCCGGTCGAGCTCCTCGATCAGCGACGACACCAGCGTGACCTCCGCGCCGCGGAAACCGGTCGTAAACAGCTCGTCCAGCTCGCGGACACTCTTGCGGGCCTGCTTCGCCGCGTCGACGCAGCGTTGCACGAACTCGATGAAGCGCGGGGCGATCGCGGCGGGAATCTCCATTTTGCGGCCCAGGATCAGCCCGGAGACGTCCTTCGCCCGGTTTGCCATCTTGTCCTGCACGAGCAGCAGTTCCAGCAGGTCCTCCCTTGGTACCGGCATGAACAGGCTCTTCGGCAGGTGAATGCGGATCTGTTTTTTCACGTCATCCGCTTCGTTCTCGAGCTCCTCGATCCTGGAGCGTATCGAGCTGGCCGTTTCCCAGTCTCCCGCGACGGCGGCTTCGAAAAAGCCGACCAGTTCCCGCGTGCACTTGTAGGCGAGGTCCACGTGCTTCTCGAGCGGCACCACCGGTGACGAGCCGAATATGTTGGCGAGCAGATTTGCCAATTCGAACCTCCTCCGAGGGTGGATACCGCCTGCGGAAACCGGCGCATGTTACCACACGCCCGCGGCCGGTTTGCCGGCGGCTGCCGGGCTTGCTATTTTGCCTGCAACCGGCGTGCCGACCCGCGATAGCACCGGATGGCGCGGAGCCGGTACTGTAAGTAGCACTGATCAAGGACTTTGGCATGGCCTACTGGCTGATGAAATCCGAGCCCGACGCCTACAGCATTGACGACCTGGAGCGGGATCGCATGCAACCCTGGGACGGCGTTCGCAACTACCAGGCGCGCAACATGATGCGCGACGAGATGAAGCCGGGTGACAAGGCTTTTTTTTACCATTCGAGCTGCGAGGTACCCGCGGTCGTCGGCATCATGAAGATCGCCAGCCAGGCCTATCCCGACCCGACCCAGTTCGACCGGCGCTCGAAGTATTTCGACCCCAAGAGCACGGAAGAGAACCCGCGCTGGTACCTGGTCGACGTCGCCTTCGAGCGCAAGCTGAAACGGCCCATCACGCTGAAAGAGATAAAAGACGAACCCTCGCTGGAGGGGTTCACGCTGACGCGCCGCGGCAACCGGCTGTCGGTGTTTCCCGTGAGCAAGGAGCACTGGCGCGCGGTGCTGGCAATGGAATGAGCTGAAGGGTCTACTATAATCGGCAGAGCGGGATCTCGAGGAGATCAGCCATGCACCGCCGCCTTTGCCGC
This sequence comes from uncultured Chromatiales bacterium, assembly GCA_965651325.1. Classification (GTDB taxonomy): domain Bacteria; phylum Pseudomonadota; class Gammaproteobacteria; order Steroidobacterales; family Woeseiaceae; genus IDS-8. Next base: position 4,123 of record CBFGSB010000195.1, read on the forward strand.
TTTACCGCCGCCGTCGTCACGGTCCTCGCCATCGCGGGCTGCACGCCGCCCGATTCGCCGAGCCAACCTGCACCCACGGCAAACCCCGAGCCTGCCGACCTCGTCGCCCGCGCCGGCGCGCCGCTCTTCGAGGGCATGGGGAACCACCACCACGCGATCACCACCGACGATCCGGGGGCGCAGCGCTACTTCGACCAGGGCCTCGTCTTCGATTTCGCATTCAATCACGCGGAATCGGTGCGCGCCTTCCGCGCGGCGCAGCGCCTCGATCGTGCTTGCGCCATGTGCTATTGGGGCGAGGCCCTGGCGTTGGGTCCGAACATCAACGTTACCAGCAATGGCAAGGTGGTAATGACCGATGCCGATCGCATCGCGGCATTCACCGCCATACAAAAAGCCGCGGCGCTGAAGGACCAGGCGAGCGAACGCGAGCGGGACTACATCGAGGCACTCGCCACGCGCTATAACGGCGACGTCTCGACGCCGCGCGAACCGCTGGACCAGGCTTATGCCGACGCGATGCGCGAACTGCACCGGAAGTATCCCGAGGACGACGATGCCGCCGTCCTGTTCGCCGAAGCCTTGATGAACCGCATGCCGTGGAACTACTGGCTCGACCCGGAAAACCCGAAAGCGGAAACGATCGAAGTGCTGGACGCCCTGGAAACGGTGCTGGCGCGGTCGCCCGATCATCCGATGGCCATCCACCTGTATATCCATGCCGTCGAGGCTTCCTCCAGCCCGGAGCGTGCCGAAGCGGCAGCGGATCGGCTGGGAAAGCTCGTGCCCGGCGCCGGCCACCTGGTCCACATGCCCGCGCACATCTATTGGCGGGTCGGCCGCTACCACGACGCCTCGGCGGCCAACGTCCAGGCGGCGGCCGTGGATGAAGCCTACATCGCGCAATGCAACGCGCAGGGCTTTTATCCCGCGCTTTACTACCCGCACAACATTCACTTTCTCTGGGCGGCTTCCAGCATGGAAGGTCGGAGCCGGCTCGCTCTTGAATCGGCGCGCAAAGTCGCGGCGAACGTCAGGCTGGACATGATCGAAGAGTTTCCCGCGGTGGAATTCTTCCACACGATTCCGCTGCTCGCGTTGGTGCAATTCGGCCGGTGGGAAGACGTGCTGGCCGAGCCGCAGCCACCGACCGATCTCGAGTTCTCGAACGGCATCTGGCACTACGCGCGGGCTGTCGCGTTTGCCCGCCAGGACAATCTCGCCGCAGCGCGTTCGGAGCAGGAGAAACTCAAGCCACTGCTGGACGCGGAAGGCGTGTTCTTCCTCGATACGCTCGATTACCCGGCAAGCTCACTGCTCGGGATTGCGAACGCGCTCGCGGAGGGGGAGATCGCCATGGCGGCCGGCGACCTCGACGCGGCTGTCGATAGCTTCGCGTCGGCCGTCACGATGCAGGACGCCCTACCCTACACGGAACCGCCTTTCTGGTACTACCCCACGCGCCACTCGCTCGGCCGGGCGCTGCTCGCCCGGGGCGA
>CBFGSB010000196.1:0-5616 GCA_965651325.1 uncultured Chromatiales bacterium
CGCGATGGTGTTATGTGACTGGAGTTCAGACGTGTGCTCTTCCGATCTGCCCTGCGGGCCCTTCGGTCCGCTTTATTTCCCCCAAAGGCCCCCCGGGGGCACCCGGAATCCTCGTGGCGGGTTTCTCGTGGCGGGTTTCTCGTGGCGGGTTTTTATTCGCCGGTGGGGATGCGTTTGAGGTGGACGCCGTTGTTGCGGCCGTTGTCTTCGAGGAATTTTTCGAGGGCGAAACGGCCGCTCAAGAAAGCGATCTCGGGCCAGGGAATCTCGTCTTTGGCGAAGAGGGCGGCGTCTTCGGTTTCGTCGCCGGCGGCGAAGCCGCCGATCAGCCTTGCCGTGAAGAACAGGTGGACCTGCCCGGCTTCGATGACGTCCACCGAGGCGAACAGGTGGCCCAGCTCCACTTCGGCGCAGGCCTCCTCGCGGGTTTCGCGCGCGGCGCCTTCGGCGATCGATTCGCCGAGCTCCATGAAGCCGGCGGGCACCGTCCAGTAGCCCGAGCGCGGTTCGATGGCCCGCTTGCAGAGCAGGATGCGCCCGTCCTGCTCCGGCACGCAGCCGACCACGATCTTCGGGTTCTGGTAGTGCACGGCGCCGCAGGCGTCGCATACCCAGCGGCGGCGATTGTCGCCGCGCGGCGTCTTGCGTGTGACCGTGCCGCCACACCGGGAGCAGAACTTCATGATATTTGCGGGAAAGAAGGCAATCGTTCTATTTGTGGTGCCGGGAGCGAGAATCGAACTCGCACTCTGTCGCCAGAACCGGATTTTGAGTCCGGCGCGTCTACCAGTTCCGCCATCCCGGCCGTGAGCGGCGATTATAGCAGGGCTCCTCTACGCCCCTGTACGCGCACGCGGTTCACGCCAGCCTCGCGCCGGCGGCCGGTGCCCCGCATGCGACCCTTTCCGACGACCGGGCATCTACACTGCGGCCTATGAGCAAGTTCACCGAGATCGAGATCGACAGCGGCGTGATCAGGCGCGCGGCGCGCGGCGACGCGCAGGCGCACGCGATCATCTACCGGGCATTCTCGTCGCCGGTTTACTCGATCTGCCTGCGTTTCACGCGCGTGCCCGCCCAGGCCGAAGACCTGCTCCAGGAAACGTTCATGGAAGTCATTCGCAGCCTCCCGGACTTTCGCGGCGAGGCACCGATCGGAAGCTGGATCCGCCGCATCGCGGTGAGCAAGGCGCTGATGTTCCTGCGCTCGGCCTGGCACAGCCGCGGGCAGAGCCTGGATGAAGACTGGGAAGAGGTGACGCCGGGGCGTGCCGACACGTTCGGCGTGCCCGCTGAGCCGGACCACGCGCTCGACCTCGAGGCCGCGCTGGCGAGCCTGCCGGCGGTCGGGCGCACTGTCGTTTGGCTGCACGACGTCGAGGGTTTTACGCACCGTGAGATCGCCGACTTCATGGGCAAGACGGAAAGTTTTTCGAAATCGCAGTTATCGCGGGCGTACCAGCGGCTGCGGCCTTTGCTCGAAGCGGAGACCGCGGGAGCGGCGAACCGCACGCGCCTCGCGGACCCGATGCTCGGCCGATGCTGAATCGGCAGGTGATGACATGACGGATGATGAGCAGGACGAAGCCATGACAGTCGGATTGGGCAGCGCGGAGCGCGAGCTCCTGCAGGCAAAGCTCGCCCGGTTGCCGGATACGCCGCCGCCGCACGCCGTGTGGCAGCGCATCTCGGCCCAGGCCCGCGCCGAAGGGCTGATTCGTTCGCCGCGCTTCGGGACGTCGTTCAGGTGGCTGTCCGGTGCGGGACTGGCTGCCGCGGTCGTGCTGGCGGTTCTGAATTTCGACGCGGCGACGCCGCAGGGTGGTTTGGAGGCGGCGGGCGAGCAGGCGTTTCCGACCGAACCGGCGTACACGGCCGACAACCGAGCCGTGCGGCTCCGGACGTTGAACGCACTGATGGTGGAGTCGCAACAGCTCGAACGCGACCTGCGCGCGCTGCCGGCCGAGCCGGTGGTCGTGCGCGCCGGCACGGCCGCGACCATCGCGGCAGTGGAGGACCAGATCGCGGCGATCGACTACCGGCTGAACTACCCGCCGCGGCGCCTGGCGCGCGCGGAGGCGGAGCTCTACTGGCGCGAGCGCGTGCGGCTGATGAACCTCTTGGTGCAGCTGCGCACGGCGCAGGCGCAGCGGAATGCTTTTTAACCCGGGCTGTGGGCGCGAGCGATTCGTGAACAGTCCGGGCCAGGCGCCCGCGAACGCGGGGCGTGCGGAACATCGAGGAGAGAACCCCATGACACTGAAATGGTATCGAGCGCTGATCGTTGTCGTCGCCGCAATCGCGTCGGCACCGGTCCTGGCGCAAGACAACGCGGAGCGCGCGCAGCAGGCGCGCACCGCCGCCCAGGCCGCCGAACGCGAAGCAAACCGCGACAAGGCGATCGAGGTGCAGTTGCGCGAGGCCGAGGAGCGGCTCGCGGAAGCGGCGGCCAAAGTCGCCGAGCTCAGCCGCAGCCGTTTGCCGGACATGCACTACATGGAAAGCCGCCTGCGGCGCCTCAACCAGCCGGTCCTGGGCGTCACGATCGGCCCGGGCGAGGACGAGGGGCCGGTGGAAGGCGTGACGGTCAGGGGCGTGACGCCCGGCAGCGCCGCCGAAGAGGCAGGCCTGCGCGCCGGGGACGTGCTGACGGCAATCAACGACGAGTCGCTGAGCGCCGACTCGGAGGAACGGGCGAACGAGAAGCTGCTCGACTTCATGTCGGGCGTCGAGCCCGGTGACACGCTCGACCTGCAATACCTGCGCAACGGGGACAGCCGGTCCGTCGAGGTGAAGCCGCAGCCCGGCTTCGCCGCGGCGTTTGGCGGCCGGCGCTGGTCCATGCCGTTAGCGCCGATGGCGCCCGGTGCAAGGATGTTTGCCCTGGACCTAGGCGGTAACTGGGGCGACATGGAGATGGTGTCGCTGACCGAGGACCTCGGCCGCTATTTCGGTACCGACGAGGGCCTGCTCGTGGTGCGGGCTCCCAGGGACGAGAGCCTGAAGCTGCGTGATGGCGACGTCATCCAGAGCATCGACGGCCGCGAGCCGGGCTCCGCGTCGCACGCGATGCGCATCCTCGCGTCTTACGCGCCGGGCGAGACCCTGGAGATCGAAATCATGCGCGACCGCAAGCGGCAGACGCTCGCGATCGAGATGCCGGATCGCCGGCAGGGCAGGTTGCATTTCGAGTTCGCGGCTCCGGCAAGCGGTCCCGAGCCTGCCCCAAAGGCGGCGCCCGTGGCGCCGCCCGCTCCCGCGGTGGATGCCGATCGCATCTGACGGCGCGGCCCGGGCGCGGCTACCATAGGCGGCCATGTATGCCGCCGATTTCGATTACGATCTACCGAACGCGCTGATCGCGAGATTCCCGCCGGCGCGCCGGCGCGACAGCCGCCTGCTCGTCGTGGATGCCGGAAGTGCCGGGCCATCCGACCGCCGCTTCGCCGACCTGCCGCACCTGCTCAAGCCGGGCGACCTCCTGGTCATGAACGACACGCGGGTCATCAAGGCGCGGCTTTTCGGGCGCAAGGCGAGTGGCGGGGCGGTCGAGACCCTCATCGAGCGGCTGCTCACGCCCACTTGCGCGCTGGCGCATGTCCGGGCGAGCAAGACGCCGCAACCCGGTTCGCGCCTCGAGTTCCCCGGCGATGCCCGCGCAACGGTCGTCGGACGCGAGGGCGAGTTTTTCGAGCTCGAGTTCTCCGTGCAGGTCGAACCGCTGCTCGAGCGCGAAGGCGAGGTGCCGCTGCCCCCGTACCTTGGGCGCAAAGCCGAGTCCGCGGACGACGAGCGCTACCAGACCGTGTTCGCGCGCCACCCCGGCGCGGTGGCAGCGCCGACCGCGGGTCTGCATTTCGATGAACCGATGCTCGAGGAGCTGGCGGAGGCGGGCGTGCGAAGCACGTTCATCACGCTGCACGTCGGCGCCGGCACGTTCCAGCCGTTGCGCGCCGAGCGCGTCGCCGACAACCGCCTGCACGCGGAACGGGTGATCGTCAGCGCCGCCACCTGCGAAGCCGTCCGCGAAACGCGCGCGGCCGGCCGGCGCGTGCTGGCGGTCGGCACGACGGCCGTGCGCGCCCTGGAAAGTGCTTCGGCGAGCGGCGAGATCAGGCCGTTCGACGGCGAGTCGGAGCTTTTCATCGTGCCGGGTTACCGGTTCCGGTCGGTCGACTTGCTCCTCACGAATTTCCACCTGCCGCGCTCGTCGCTTTTGATGCTCGTCGCCGCGTTCGCAGGAAGGGAGCGGATCCTCGACGCGTACCGCCACGCGGTCGCGGCAAAGTACCGGTTCTTCAGCTATGGAGACGCGATGCTGGTCATTCCCGGCGGGCAGGCGGGCGCATGAAGCTTTCAGTGACGGCGCGCAGCGGTGCGGCGCGTACCGGCGTGCTGCGGTTCCGCCGCGGAGACGTCCGCCTGCCCGCGTTCATGCCGGTGGGCACTTACGGCACCGTGAAAACCATGACGCCGGAAGAAGTCGCCGCCGGCGGTGCCGACATCATTCTCGGCAACACGTTTCACCTCATGTTACGTCCAGGCAGCGCCGTCATTCGCCGCCACGGCAGCTTGCACGAATTCATGAACTGGCGGGGGCCGATCCTCACGGACTCCGGCGGTTTCCAGGTGTTCTCGCTGGCGGCAATGGCGAAAGTGACACAGGACGGCGTAACCTTCCGCTCGCCCGTCAACGGCGACGAAGTCTTCCTGTCGCCGGAGCGCTCGATGGAAGTGCAGCACGACCTAGACGCGGACGTCACCATGATCTTCGACGAGTGCACGCCCTATCCCGCGACGTTCGAGGAGGCACGCCGCTCGCTGCAGCTGTCGCTGGACTGGGCGGCCCGCAGCCGCCGCCGCTTCGATGAGCTACGCGAGGCCGAGCCCGGGCGCGGGGAAGCACTCTTCGGCATCGTGCAGGGTGGCGTGCACGACGCGCTGCGGCGCGAATCGCTGGCGGGGCTCACCGCGATCGGCTTCGACGGCTATGCCGTCGGCGGTCTCGCCGTCGGTGAAACCGAAGCCGAGCGCCTAGCCGTGCTGGACGGACTGCTCCCGCACATGCCGGGGGATGCCCCGCGCTACCTGATGGGCGTTGGTACTCCCGTTGACATCGCCGAATCCGTGGCCCGCGGCATCGACCTCTTCGACTGCGTCATGCCCACGCGGCATGCGCGCAATGCCCAGCTCTTCACGTCACGCGGCGTGGTGAAGATCCGCAACGCCCGCTACGCCGACGACACGAGCCCGCCGGACCCGGCCTGCGACTGCTACACCTGCCGCCACTACAGCCTCGCCTACCTCCGCCACCTCGAAAAGTGCAGCGAGATGCTCGGCCCCCGCCTCGCAACGATCCACAACCTGCACTACTACCAACAACTGATGACCAACCTCCGCTCCGCGATCACGGAGAACACCCTCGAACCGTTCATCAAGGCCCTCCGGGATTCCTACTCCGATAGTTGAGGCACAGCAGCGACCGCGGCACGGTTCTCGCCCTCGCTCGAACAAGCACGAAGGTTAAGGCGTGTTCGTGATCGGGGGAGGGGGTCTTCGGCAGCTGCGAGGCAGGGATGCCGAGCCGCAGGCCCACAGGGACGTGCTCGTGGCCGG
>CBFGSB010000197.1:0-5592 GCA_965651325.1 uncultured Chromatiales bacterium
TACAAGAAGATTTACTACAACTGGAAATCCGGCAAGTCGGAGAAGTGCACCTTCTGTTACCCGCGCATCGAGGTCGGCCTGCCGACCGTGTGCTCGGAGACCTGCGTCGGCCGCATCCGCTATCTCGGCGTCATGCTGTACGACGCCGACCGGATCGAAGAGGCCGCGAGCACGGCGAACGAACAGGACCTGTACGAAGCGCAGCTCGACATCTTTCTCGATCCGCACGACCCCGAGGTGATCGCCGAGGCGCGCCGCCAGGGCATTCCCGAAGACTGGCTGGTGGCGGCGAAGGCGTCGCCGGTCTACAAGATGGCCGTCGACTGGAAGGTCGCGTTCCCGCTGCACCCGGAATACCGCACGCTGCCGATGGTGTGGTATTGCCCGCCGCTGTCGCCCATCCAGTCCGCCGCCGAGGCCGGAAAGATCGGCTACAACGGCGAGATCCCGGACGTCGACAGCCTGAGGATCCCCGTGCGCTACCTCGCGAACCTGCTGACCGCCGGCGAAGAGGAACCGGTGGTGCTGGCGCTCGAGCGCATGCTGGCCATGCGCGCGTTCATGCGCGGCCGGCACGTCGACGGCGAGGACCGCGTGGAAGTGCTGGAGCGGGTCGGCATGTCCGTCGAGATGGTGGAGGACATGTACCGCTACATGGCGATCGCGGACTACGAGGATCGCTTCGTCATCCCGACCAACAAGCGCGAGTACTCGCATTCCGTGTACGACGGCTTCAGCGAGCGCGGCGGCTGCGGCTTCACCTTCGGCAGCGGCTGCGACTATACCGGCCAGTCGAGCGCCGACGTGTTCGGCGGCAAGGCCAACAGCCGGCGCAAGTTCTTCCCCATCCGGGTCGAGAAAGCGAGCGACAAGCTGGAATCGCAGGAGCCCGAGAACAAGGCATGGAGAGGCTAGTGTCCGGTCGCGAGCACACGCGCGAGACGCGGTCGTGAGCGGCTGCCTCACCCTGCGCGTGCTGGCGCGGCTCATGGCCTACCCGGAGCAGCCGCTCCTCGACGCGGTGCCGGACATGATCGGCGTGCTGCGCCGCGAAAGCTGGTTCCCGGACGCGCTCCGGGAGCGGCTGGAAGCGCACATGCACGCGCTTGCCGCGCGCCCCGTCACAGAGGTACAGGAAGAATACGTGGCGCTGTTCGATCGCGGCCGCGCGCTGTCCTTGCACCTGTTCGAGCACGTGCACGGCGAGTCGCGCGACCGCGGCCAGGCGATGGTGGACCTGCTCGAGGTCTACCGGGCGGGCGGCCTCGAGCTCGACGCGCGCGAGTTGCCGGACTACCTGCCGCTGATGCTGGAGTACTTGTCCACGCGCCCCCGGGAGGAAGCCGACGAGTTGCTCGGTGACGCCATGGGCGTGATCGTGCTGCTCGGCGCGCGGCTGGCGGAGCGGAGATCCGCCTATGCCGTGCTGTTCGAAGCGCTCGAGGCGGCGGTCGGCAGCCCGGCCGAGGCCGGGGAGCTCAGGCGGCGCGCCGCGACCGAAGGCCCCGACGAAACCATCGAGAAGATGGACGAGATCTGGCAGGAGGAGCAGGTCACGTTCCTGGGCAACAAGGACCCGTCGGGGTCCTGCGGCGAGCATCGCCCGATGCCGCGCGATCCGATCGCGGCAGCCGGCATCGCGGTGCGCGTCGTCGATTCCGCCGGGGCGGGTACACCCAGCGCGGCCGGCAACCGGAGGTAAGGAAGGGCATGGAATATTACGTCAACCAGTTCCTGTTCGGTGTCTATCCCTACGTGGCCGGCACCGTGTTCATCTTCGGCTCGCTGCTCCGCTTCGAGCGCGGGCAGTACACCTGGCGCGCGATGTCGAGCCAGATGCTGACCCCGCGCTCGGCCACTTTCCGGCGCGCGAGCGTGGCCTTCCACGTCGGCATCCTGCTGCTTTTCTTCGGGCACCTGTTCGGCCTGCTGACGCCGAGCTGGATCTACGAGGGGTTGGGGATCACGGCCTCGATGAAGCAGGTGGCCTCGATGGTCGTCGGCGGCCTGTTCGGCGCGCTGTGCTTCTACGGCATCACTTACCTCCTGTGGCGGCGCCTGTTCGTGCCGGCCGTGCGCGCCAACAGCGCGGCGATGGACACGTTCATCATCTGCCTCATCTGGCTGCAGCTCGTGACCGGTCTCTTCACGATCATCGCGTCGTTCAAGCATCTCGACGGTCACACGATGCAGCAGCTCGCCCACTGGGCGCAGTACATCGTGACCTTCCGCTCCGGGGCGCACGAATTCATACTGGGCGTGCCGTGGCCCTACAAGACGCACATCTTCCTCGGCATGATCATGTTCACGGCGTTTCCGTTCAGCCGCCTGGTGCACGTCTGGAGCTGGCCGTGGGCCTACGCGCGGCGCCGCTACCAGATCGTGCGGCAGCATTGACATGAGCGGCGAGCGGCAGCCGGGCGACCCGGTCGCGGTGGCGATGACGGAAACAACGGCGCAACCGGGGCACGAGCAAACGTTTCGCATCCGGGTTGACGAGCGCACCATCGACGAGGCCGAGATCGCGCGCGAGGTCCAGTACCACCCGGCCCGGAACCTGCCGGAGGCGCGCCGCAAGGCGGCGCAAGCGCTGGTCGTGCGCGAGCTCCTGCTCTCGGAGGCAGACCGCCAGGACATCAATGTCACCGGTTGCGACACGGCGGAAGGAACGGACGAAGCGCGCATTCGCGTGCTGATCGAGCGCAACATCGACATCCCCGACCCGACGGACGCGGACTGCCGGCGCTACTACGAGGCAAACCCCGGACGCATGCGGACCGCCGATGCGCACGAGCTGTCGCACATCCTGGTCCCGGCGCCGCCGGACGATGCCGAAATCCGCGCCGAGGCCAGGAAGATCGCGATGGACATCACCCGAACCTTGCACGAAGAGCCGCAGCGTTTCGCCGCGCTGGTCCGCGAGCACTCGCACTGCCCCTCGCGCGAGGCCGGCGGGCACCTGGGCGTCGTCGGGCGCGGGCAAACCGCGCCGGAGTTCGAGAAGGCGCTCTCGCGCTTGCCGGTCGGCACGGTGCCGGAGTACCCGGTGGAGACCCGCTACGGTTTTCACGTCGTGCTGATCCACGCGCGGCACGAGGGCCGGCCGCTCAGCTTCGATGCCTGCCGCGAGCGCATCGCCGACTACCTGCGCGAACACGTGCGCCGCCGCGCCATCAGCCAATACATACGCCTGCTGGCGGCGAGCCACGACATCGAAGGCTTCGATCTCGATGCCGCCACCAGCCCACTCGTTCAGTAACGGCGACATCGCACCGGCGAGCGTGCTGCCGCCGGTCGCCGGCGGCCGCCTGGCGCGCGGCGCCGCCGGCCTGTTTCCGGGCTATTTCGCCTTCGTCATGGCAACGGGTGCCCTGTCGATTGCCGCGCACCTGCTTGCGCTGCCCTCGCTGGCCTGGGCGCTGCTCGCCACCGGCAGCATCGCCTACCTGGTGCTCTGGCTGCTGACGCTGGTGCGGATATTCCGGTTCCCGGCGCGCCTGGTCGCGGACATGCACGATCACACGCGCGGCCCCGGTTTCTTCACCCTGATTGCCGGCACCTCGATACTCGGCACCCAGTACCTGCTGGTCGCCGACAGCGTGCTGCCGGCGCGCGTTCTCTGGCTGCTCGCCGTCGCGCTATGGGTCGCCGTGACCTACTGGTTCCTGACGGCGGTCACCGTGCGCAAGGCCAAGCCCGGCATCGGCAGGGGCATCAACGGCGCGTGGCTTTTGGTCTCCGTCGCCACGCACTCGGTCGCGATACTCACGGTACTGCTGCCCTGGTCCGCCGAAGCCCTGCCGGGCGCGCGTTTTTTTGCCCTGTGCATGTTCCTCGTCGGCTGCATGCTCTACCTCGCCATCATCCCGCTGATCTTCTACCGGCTGACCTTCGTCCGCCTGTCCATGGCCTCGCTGACCCCGCCCTACTGGATCAACATGGGCGCGGTGGCCATCGCCACGCTCGCGGGATCCACGCTGATCCTGTACGCCGCCCCGGGTTCGCTGGTGTCGCATTTCCTGCCGTTCCTGAAAGGCTTCACGTTGTTCTTCTGGGCGGCGGCGACCTGGTGGATTCCGCTGCTGGTCGGGCTGACGGTGTGGCGTCACGCCGTGGCGCGCTACCCGCTCGATTACAGCCCGCAGCTCTGGGGCATGGTCTTTCCGCTCGCGATGTACACGACGGGGACGTCGCGCATGGCCGAGGCGCTGGAGCTCCCGTTCCTGGCGGCCATCGCGTGGCCGTTCCTGGTACTGGCGCTGACGGCCTGGGCCGGCACGGCAGCCGGGATGCTCCGGCACATCGCGCGCGAGCTGAAGGCACCCGCTGTCGGCGGCGATCCTGAAGCGCGCTCGCGACCCGGGCCGGGCTGATGCCGGTGCCAGCAACCGGCGCGTACCTCGCGGGTGCGGAAGCGGCGGTCGCCGAGGCGCAGGCGCGGCTGCTCGAGTCGCTCAACGCCATCGAGCGCCCACCCGAGCGCGTGCCGCTTGCGGAAGCCGCCGGCCGTATCCTCGCGCGCGATCTCGTCGCCGGCATCCCGGTGCCGGCCTGGGACAACAGCGCAATGGACGGCTACGCGTTTCGTGCCGGCGATCTCGAGGCCGCGGGCGGCGGCCTGCCCGTCTCGCAGCGCATACCGGTTGGCGCTGCGCCTGCGCCGCTCGAGCCCGGCACCGCGGCCCGCATATTCACCGGCGCACCCATACCGGCCGGGGCCGACACCGTTGCGATGCAGGAGGTGTGCCGCGAGATCGACGGGCGCGTGCACATCGACAAACCGCCGGCCGCCGGGGCAAACGTAAGGCACACCGGCGAGGACCTGGCCGAGGGGGCCGTGGCGCTGCCGGGCGGCCGCCGCTTACGCGCGGTGGACGTCGGGGTGGCCGCCTCGCTCGGGCACGCCGGAGTCGACGTGATACCGCGGCTCAAGGTGGCGATTCTCGGCACCGGCGACGAGCTCGTACCCCCGGGGCAGCCGCTTGGCGCCGGGCAGATCTACGCCTCCAACGGCGCGCTCCTTTTCGGCCTGTTGGCGGGCCTCGGCTGCACCCCGCTGCCGCCCGTGCAGGTCGCGGACTCGCTCGCCGCCACGCGCGCCGCGCTCGACACGGCGGCCGCCGCCGCGGACCTGGTGCTGACCAGCGGCGGCGTGTCGGTCGGAGAGGAGGACCACGTCAAGCCCGCCGTTGCGGCGCTCGGCGCCCTCGACCAGTGGAAGGTCGCGATCAAGCCCGGCAAGCCGCTCGCTTTCGGCCGGGTGAGGAACACGCCGTTCGTCGGGCTGCCGGGGAATCCCGTGGCGCTGTTCGTTACCTTCGCGCTGTTTGCCGCACCGGCGGTTCGCCGCCTGCAGGGACGGCGCGACGTGCTTCCGCGCGCGCTGCCGCTCCCGGCCGGGTTCGAGCGCCAGCGCACCGACCAGCGGGACGTGTACCTCCGCGTCCGGCTGCAGGATGGACGGCTCGTGCCGTATCCACGACAGGGCGCGGCGATCCTGAGCTCGGTTGCCTGGGCCGACGGGTTGGCGTGCGTACCGGCCGGGCAGCCGGTCGCGCCCGGCGACCCGCTCGATTTCTACTCGATGGATGC
>CBFGSB010000198.1:0-5522 GCA_965651325.1 uncultured Chromatiales bacterium
CGCAGGTCGCTGACCCGGTTGCCGCCTTCCACGTTGCGCCGGCCGATGTACAGCGGGCAGCTTTCGAGCGTGCCGTTGATGCAGTTCTGCACACCGGCGGCGAGCGCGGCTTCGTCGGCCGCCGTGTCCGGGTTGTCGCCGCGAACCCCGGTGTCCTCGTCGATCACCGGCGGGAGCACGCGATCGTTCTCGCAGATCGCGGTGAACTGCTGGTCGGACAGGAGGGGATGATTCGTCTCCGCTATGCCATCGCCATCGAGATCGGATTGGCAGTTGATCGTGCCGGTGACGAAGAACGCACCGGAGGGAGCAATCTGCGCGAGGCTGCGATCGTCCATGAACATGACTTCGGCATAGCCCGTGACGCTTTCGCTGATGTCGTAGTGGGCGAATGCACCGGCGGTGTAGCGTTCGTCAGGACGCTGGAAGTGATTCAGCGGGCCGTAGTTGTACAGCGGCACGCCCTCGACGAACTGGTCGCCGACCGGTGTCAGGAGGAAGTACGGTCCATCCAGGACGGCGTCACTGTCCGGGTCGAGCCCGACCAGCGGACCGGCGGCGCCGAAGTCCGTGAACAGGCCTTCCGCGCTTGTCGCGGAACCGCCGCAAACGTTGGCGCCTTCGGAATCCAGCGCACAGGCGCTGAACATGTACGCGTCCTGGGTGATCGCCTCGATGTCGCGGTAGCCGAGGTAAGCGGTCACGTTGCCGCGCCCGTCCGCGGTGTTGGTGCCGACCGTCAGCGTGATGTTCGAGGTGCCCCCTTCGCTGCCGACAGAGCTCGGTGCAAGCTCGAAGCCGGCATCCTGGAGCGCCTGCTCCACGAGCGGGCTGTCGTTCTTGTGCTGGTAGGCCGAGTACTGGTAGTCGAGCTGGAAGCCCTCGAAATTGTCCTTCATGATGAAGTTGACGACGCCGGACACGGCGTCCGACCCGTAGGTGGAAGAAGCGCCTCCGGTCAGGAGCTCGACGCGTTCCACGAGGGCGCCCGGAATCTGGTTGACGTCGGGCGCCAGCACGAAGGGATCGCCGAAGCCCATGCGATGGCCGTTGACCAGCACCAGGGTGCGATCCGAGCCGAGTCCGCGCAGGTCGAGTGTCGCGGTGCCGGTGGCGCCGTTCGACTCGTTGGCAGTGAGCTCGGGCGTGATCTGCGGCAGGTCGTTGATCAGGTCCTCGACACGCGTGATGCCGCGGTAGTTGAACTCTTCCGCGGTGAGCTGCGTGACCGGGCTCGAGATGACGAGGTTCGGATCCGTCGCGATGCGCGAACCGGTTACGGTGATCTCCTCGAGTGCCTCCGGCGGTTCTTGCTGCTGGGCAAGCCCGGGAGCACTGGCGGCGGTCGATACAATGGCGACGCTGTACAGCGCGCGATGCACGGCCACCGAGAGTGGTTTACGTGAGCTCATGTTGCCTCTCCCATACAAAAGATTAAGCCACCGGCAGGCTGTCGATTCCGTGCAACATTTCGTTGCGCGCAGAAAAACATCGCCTGAAGCGGCTCTAAGGGCGAGACCTTATGCCATTTTGGAATATCATGCAAACCGGTTGCGCATTGTTGCTTACACGCAACAGCAGAAACGGCGTAAGCAGGTTGGTGCGAGGACGCAACGAGCCTGGTAGATCTTGCGGGCGGCCCCGCAGCCCGCGCCTGGCCGGCTAAAGCGCCTGCTCCAGCGGTCCCAGCCAGGCCGCGTACCGGCGCCAGTGCTCGATCCCCTCGGTGAACAGCGGCGAACGCACCTGTTCCGAGCTGGGCGTGCTGACACTGCGGGGATTCTCGTGAAAGCGCAGGCACGCCTCCTCGAACGGCAGCCCACAGTACTCGAGCAGGCGCCGCGTCTCCGCCTCGGGATCCCGCACCAGCGCCTCGTAGGAGACGCGGTGAATCCGCGCACCGGCGATCTCGTCGAAGTGATCCATGAGCAAACGGTAATCGCGGTAGTAGCGGCCGATGTCCTCCAGGCTGTAACTGAACGCCTGGCCGCGCGCGAACAAATGCTTGTAGATCGATAATCCGCACGCCATCGGCTGGCGACGCACGTCGACCACGCGAGCGCGGGGCAACATGAGGAAGATCAGCCCGAGCTGCTCGAAATTGCCCGGCGTCTTGTCGATGAACAGCGGCTTGCCGAGTTTCCGGTAAGCGCGCGTGCGCTCGATGTACTCGCGGCCGAGCTGCCGCGATGCCTCTTCCCCGAGCTCCGGCAGCCCTTCCGGCCACGAGGCAGGATCCGCCTGCTGACGCGCCAGGGCCGCCGCCATGGACTTTATTTGCGGCAGTTCCGCGGTGCCTTCCACGGCGCTGTGGCTGGCAAGGATCTGCTCCACCAGCGTGGAGCCGGCTCGCGGCAGCCCGACCACGAATACCGGGCCGGCGGCGTCGACGCCGAATCCGGCACGCGCATCGAAAAACTCCTTCGTGAATACCTTCCGGCAGCGGTCGACGTATGCGGAGAACTGCCCCGCGTCCCAGGTGACCTTGCGCCGGCGTATCCGGTTGCCATCGGCGTAGTGCGCGAACGACTCGTCGAACTGCTCCCGGTCCTCGAGCGCTTTCCCGGCAGCGAAGTGAAAATGGGTGCGTTCCTCGTCGCCAAGCCCGGGATCGGCGAGCGCCGCACGCATTGCCGCCAACTCGTCGTCGCTCAGCCGACAGGTCTTGAGGTTTGCCAGGTTCCAGTACGCCTCACCGGACCGCGGCGCGAGCGCGATAGCCCGACGGTAAGCCGCAACACTTTCGTCCGGGCGCCCCATCATCCTCAGGCAATGCCCGAGGCTCGAGTGCAGGCCGGCATCGTCCGGCGTCTCCCGCAGCAACTCCTCGTAGACGGCGGCGGCCCTGGCGTGTTCCAGCAGGTGCAGGAGAATGGCGGCTTTGCGCTTGCGCCAGGCCACGTTGGCGGGATCGGTCGCCAGGAGCCGCTCGATCTCTTCGAGCGCTTCCGCCGGCCGCGTTTGCCGAACGAGCAGGTCCGCATAGTCGTGGCGCGCCTCCCGGTAACCGGGGGCCAGCTCGAGAGTGGTTTCCAGCAGCGTCTCCGCGTCGTCCAGCCGGCCGGTTCGCGAGGCGACGGTCGCCAGCATGCGCAACGCCACCACGTCCTTCGGGTAGCTCTCCAGCCGCCGCCGCAGCGCGCGCTCGGCGTCGCCAAGCCGGTTATCCTGCAGCGCCTCCGAGGTATCCCGCAGCCACGGGTCCTGCATCACGCTCCGGATGTAGCCGTCGAATGCTTCGGCCGCACCGTTGCCGTCGCCGGTGCTGCTCTGCAGGTGTGCCAGCGCGAGCCAGGAATCGCTGAAGTCGGGCTTGATCTCTATCGCGCGCCGCATCGCGCGCGCGGCCTGCTCCGGCTCGCCGGCCTCCCGCAGCGCGAGACCAAGCTGCAGGTGCGGAAAAGGTGCGTCCCGAGCCTGCTCGCACAGCGGGCGGAGCACCTCGATCGCCGCGCCCGGCCGGCGCGCAAACCGCCGCGCCATGCCCTTGAACAGAAGCGCCATTGCATGCCCGGGGTCTTGTACGAGCACTTCGTCCGCCAGTGCTTCGGCGCGGGTGGGATCCGAGCCGAGCAGGCGCTCGATGGTCGAGAGCCGCTCCTGCACGGAGTTGGGGGAGTTGCTCACCAAGGGAATCCAGGGGTGACCGGCGGAAAACGCAAGGATTCTGGTGGGAGCCGGGTCGATTTTCAACTTGCCGGACATGCCGTGCGGCACGTGCAGCCAGCGCACGCGGTCGCACGCTCGAGCCCTACCGCGGCTGCCCTGCTCTCGCGGCGCGGCGATCCAGCAGCCGGTTCCAGTTCTCGAGCGAAAACACGTGGGCGTAAATCGCCGAAAGCGAGCCGTCGGCGTGGAGCTGCTGCAACGTGTCCTTGTCCAGCTTCCCGAGTTTGTCCACGTCGACCGCGACGAAGGTGCCGAGCGACTCTTCCTCGTTGCCGCCTTGCGGCCGGTGCTTCACCTGCTGCCCCGTGAAAAGGCCGAGCTCCTTCAGGCGAGTGCCGAGCTCGGATGTCCTCTGGCGCTCCTGGCTGTAGCGGGCGCAGAAATCGACGCGCTCCTGCATCCTGGCGGTCAGCTTGTTACCGGCGAAAAACGGCTCCTCCGGTGCCTCGCTCACCGATGGTGCCGCACGGTCGATGACCACGGCGAGCTGGTCGTTCTGCGCGCGTGCGAAGCCGATCGGGTGGCAGCGAAAGTAGAACGGGATGTAATGCGGCCGCTGCCAGTTGCCGTCCGGATCGACGAACAGGTTGACGTCCTCGGCGACGCCGAGCATCGCCAGCGGAAACGGCACGTCCGTATCCGAGAAGACGATGGGGTAGTCTTTTTGCGCCGAGGCGAATTCGACCGAGACGAGCGGTGCGGCCCGCACGTTGCGAACAAACTCGTAAGGCCGCGCGACAGGCGAAAGCCCGAGCTTTCCGTGCTCCTCGACGGTCAGGAGCTCGGGTTGCTCGTAGAGGAACATCTTGCCCTCGAGGGATTGCGAGTGTGTCGGTTGAGGCTCAGTCATGCCGGCTCCTGTTCTCGTTGCATAGTAACCCAGTCCTTCCGGCGCGCACGCAACACCTGTGCCCGTCGGGCGCCTGCTTCAGCCGTTCTCCAGCTCTGCTTCGAGCGCGCGCCGCAGCGGCTCCAGCTCGCTCGCGAACTCACGCCAGGCGCCGACGCTCGACCGGTAGATCGGGCTGCGGACCTGCGTGGCGCTGAAGGTGCGCACCGGAGCTTCAAGCTGATGAAAGGCGAGGAAAGCATCGTTCCATTCGAGCCCGCAGGCATCGAACGCGCGGCGCGCCTCGTCCGCGGGCCTCTCGACCAGCGCTTCATACGCGATCGTGACGAAACGGTCCCCGCAGAGCTGCTCCCAGCGGGCCATCAGCCTGCGATAGCGCGCGTAGACGTAAGCGAGCAGGGAGACGTCGCAGGTGTGCGGCGAATCGCTGCCGAACTGGTACTGCAGGATGGAAAAACAGGTATCCAGCGGATCCCGCGACAGATGGACGATGCTGCAGTTCGGGGCCAGCACGGGCAGCAGGCCGAGCACATGGTAATTTCCCGGGGTCTTGTCGGTGACCCGGCCCGCGTCACCGCCGATGAGGCGCAGCCGGCGTGCAAATCCCCCGGCGAGCGACGTCCACTGGGCACCCGTCACGGACTCGAATCCTTGAGGGAACGGCCGGCCCGTCCAGCGTTCGATGGCGCGGCGCAGCGGGCCCCGCACGTAATCCAGCTCGCCGCCGGCGGCCACATCGGGATGGGCGGCGAGGAGCTGCTCCATCAACGTGGTGCCGGAGCGTGGCATGCCGAGTATGAAAATCGGTGCCGGCCGCGTGACCTGCGCGCCGGGAGTGGCGGCAAGTGCGTCCGCGGTGAATGCCGACTCGAGCCGGTCGAAGACCGCCTCGTAACGCGCCCGTATATCGCCCGGTGCGAGCGTCCTTTGTGCCTCGTGCGCCTGGAAAAGATGGTCGATGAATGCCTTACGATCGCCCGCCTGTCGAAATACCTGCGCCAGG
>CBFGSB010000199.1:0-5498 GCA_965651325.1 uncultured Chromatiales bacterium
GAGCGGGTCGAGGTGCTGTATGCGCCGGAGCTGCTCCCGCCCATGCGCTATCGCGGCGATCACCGGGGCGATCCCGGATTCCGCCGGGCGCCCGAGGACGAGATCCGCTGGGACGAGATGATCGCGGCGGCGGAGATCCTCTGGGACATTCCGCCGGACCGCGCAGACGGCAGCAATCCGGTTGCCGACGCCGCCGGGCTGCGCTGGATCCAGACGACGAGCTCCGGCGTCGGCCCGCGCGTGAGCGCACTCGGGCTGGATGCACGCGGCATCACGATCACCACCGCGCGCGGCCTGCACGCCGGGCCGCTCACCGAATTCACTTTCATGGCCCTGCTGCTGCACGCGAAAGGCTACGCGCACCTGCGGCGGGAGCAAGCGGCGCGCCGCTGGCAGCTCTACTGCTCGGAAAGCCTCGCCGGCAAGACGCTGTCGATCGTCGGCATGGGCGGGATCGGCCGGCGCATCGCGGCCATGGGCAAGGCGTTCGGCATGCGGGTAAACGGGCTGGTCCGCGATGAATCGGAGATGACCGCGGGCGGCCTCGGGATCGACGCTGTTTATCGGCAGTCGGAGCTGCACGCGATGCTCGGCGAAACGGACGCGCTGGTGTTGTGCGCACCGGAGACGCCGGCCACGCGGGACATGCTCGATCGCGCCGCCTTCGCTGCGCTGAAACCCGGCGCGGTGCTCGTCAACATCGCGAGGGGCTCCGCTGTCGACGAGGCGGCCCTCGTCAGCGCCTTGTTGTCGGGCCGGCTGGCCTTTGCCGCGCTCGACGTGTTCCGGACGGAGCCGTTGCCGGCGAACAGTCCCCTGTGGGATTTCGAGAACGTGCTCATCAGTCCGCATTCGGCGAGCACGGTGGCCGAGGAGAACGAGCGGCTTACGGCGCTGTTCTGCCGCAATCTCGCTACGTTCCTCGAGGGGCGGCTCGGTGATATGGAAAACCTGTTCAGCGCCGAGCGGGGGTATTAGCGCGAATCAGGGCTCGCTGCGCGAATCAGCCAGAGCTCGTTCTGCGGCCCGGTCAGGTAAGTCACCTCGCCCGAGGCGTCGAGCCACGCGTCTTCCTCGCGCTGGATCGGCACCGGCTGGTCGTCCCATTCCGGGATGGGTGCCAGGATGCGGAACTCGATCGACCAGAACTCCCGCCGCCCGACCGGCTTGACCGCGAAGATGCCATAGCGCTCCGGCCAGTCGAACACGGTTCGCGCGCCGACGTCGTGCACCCAGTTGCCCTGCGTGTGCCCGTACACCAGCGCATCGATGCCTTCCTGCCGCGCGCGCGACTCGATGCGCTTCTTCACGTCGACCCCGCGCCGCCCGGGTTGCAGTTCCTCGACGAAGATTTCGGCGGCGCGCACCGACTGCGCGAACGCCTGCTGCAGGCCGGGCGGCGGCGCCGTTTCGCCGGGCCGCAATACATACGCGACGTGCTGCTGGTCGGTGACGAGCCCCATCAGGCGCACGCCGAAATCGACGTGCAGGAGATCCCCCGGCTGGATCACCGGGTTCTCGGAGTCGGGGATGCCCTCGGGGACGCCGCGGCGGTAGATCGTGAGCGACGGCGGGAAGTTGGGCTCGAGGAGCTGCGATTTCCATTCGTCGGTGATCCAGCCCCACACGTCCATCAGGCGCGTCCGGCCCGGGGTGATCACCTCGTTCGAGAACGCACGCTGCAGCAGATTCCAGGTGCGCCAGCTCGCCTCGGTCTCGATCTGCAGCTCCGCCGGCGTGTGCGTGCCGACATAATCGAACACGAGGCCTTCGGAGGACACGAGGCGCGTCGACAATTCGTTGCCGATGGCTTCCTGCAGGTAGCCGAGCAATTCCGCGGAGAGCCCGTCGGCCATCGCCACGGTAGCCGAGCGATTGATGGCGATGCGTTCCGGCTGCCACTTGCGCACGTAGTCGCTCAGGTGAGGCGCCAGCCCTTCCTTGCCGTAACTCACGATCTTCGGGAAGAAGGCGCGCATGTGGCCGCTCTGGTGGGTGCCGAAGATGATGCGCTCGAGCGGCTCGTCGCCGCCGGGATCGCGAAAAATGTACGCGTTGCGGTGGCCGTACCAGCCGGAGACGCCCAATCCGCCGAACAGCTCGAGCAGCGGGTCCGGGTTGAACTCGCGGCTCAGGATGATCCACATGTCGACGTCGTGACGGCGCATGGCCGGGCGCAGGTAGGTCTCCATTTTCTCGAGCTTGACGGCCCATTCGCGCCGTTCGCGCGCGAGCGATACGCTTTGCGGGCCGGGGGTGAGTTCGCCCGCCTGCGGTTCGGCCTGGGCCGCGGGTGTGGGCTGCGCGGACAAGGGCTCCGCCGCGGACGCGTCCTGCGCGGCAGGCTGGGCGCCCGCGCTCCCAAGCGCCAGGAGGGCTGCCGCGGCGCCGGCGCAACGGAAATTTCGCTTTGCGAGCGAGCGCATCGAGGGCCGACCGTGCGGGGAGCCGGTCAAGCAGCGCGCCTCAGGACCGCCGCTTTACCGCGAACTCGGCGATCGCGACGAGCGCGGTCCGATGCTCGCTGTCCGGGATGCCGGCCAGCGCGTCGATAGCGGAATCGGCGGCCTCCTGCGCCCTGGCGGCGGTGTACTCGAGAGCGCCGGTGCGGTCGATGACCGCCTGGATTTCGTCGAGGCTCTGCAGGCCATTGCCTTCGATAGCCGCACGAATCAGCTTGCGCTCGCGGTCGCTGCCTTTTTCCATGGCGTAGATCAGCGGCAGCGTCATCTTGCCTTCCGCGAGATCGTCGCCCAGGTTCTTCCCAAGCTCTTCCGCCGACGCTCCGTAATCCAGCGCATCGTCGACGAGCTGGAAGGCAGTGCCGAGATCCTGCCCGTAGCGGATCATTGCTGTTTCGATGCGGGAATCCTGTTCCGCCAGCACCGCCGCGATCTGCGCGCCGGCCTCGAACAGCCGCGCGGTTTTGCGATAGATGACCTGCCGGTAGCTCGCCTCCGTCAGGTCGGGATCGTGCACGTTCATGAGCTGCATGACCTCGCCGGCAGCGATGGTATTGGTCGCATCGGCGAGGATCTGCATGACGCGCATGCGGCCGACGTCCACCATCATCTGGAAGGCGCGCGAGTAGAGGAAGTCGCCGACCAGCACGCTGGCCTGGTTGCCGAAGACGGTATTCGCCGTGTCGCGGCCGCGGCGGCGGGCGGAGGAGTCGACCACGTCGTCGTGCAACAGGGTGGCGGTGTGAATGAACTCGATGATGGCGGCGGACTGCACGTGGGCCTGGCCCTCGTAGCCCAGCGCACGGGCGGCGAGCAGCACGATGAGCGGCCTGAGCCGCTTGCCGCCGCTGGTCACGATGTGTTGCGACACTTCCGAGACGAGGATGACGTCGCTTTGCAGGGACTTGCGTATGAGGGCGTCGACGGCGGCCATCTCGGCCGCGGCGAGCCGCGAGACGTCGTCCAGGGATAAGGAGGCCGGCGGTTTCTCTGCAAGCTGCATGGCGGGAACGATAATGCCTGAAACGTCTCGCATTGGCGACAGAACTTCCCGGGTGCCGCGGCCGCCGGGCGACCTCAACTTGTTGAAAAGAGGGCGGGTTCGAACGCCGCGCCCGCGTTGACCCGGGCTCGCGGAGCCTATAGAATTCCCGCTCTTTTGTGGCGGCTGCCCTGACCGACAGGCATTCCCGGCCGGCTGGTCGCCTTGCATTTCCTTTGATTTCAGCAGCTTTGCCGTCAAGGCAAGCGGCACGACGGAGCAGACGATGTACGCGGTTTTTCGCGCTGGCGGCAAACAATACCGGGCGGCGGAAGGTGAGCGCCTGAAGCTCGAGAAACTGGACGCCGACGAGGGCGCCGACGTCAGCTTCGACGAGGTCCTGCTGGTGGGTGAGGGCAGCGACATCAAGGTCGGCAGCCCGCTGTTGTCGGGCACCAGCGTGAGCGCGAAGGTGCTGCGGCAGGGCCGCACCGGCAAGGTGACCGTTACCAAGTTCCGGCGCCGGCAGAACTACCTGCGCCAGCACACGCACCGCCAATGGTTCACCGAGGTGGAAATCACGTCCATCGGCGGCGCTTCGACGAAACCTTCGAAGGAGGTCTCCGCGGCGGAGCCGTCGGAGGAAGGTGCGGCGCCGAAGAAGGCGGCGAAGAAAACCGCCACCAAGAAAGCGGCAGCGAAGAAGTCCGGCAAGAAGACGACGACGAAGAAAGCGTCTTCCAAAAAGACGGCCAGCAAGAAAGCGGCAGCGAAAGACGAATGACGGATCGCGCTTGCGCGAGCCAATGATCAACAGGGTGCCGGCCAGAGCGGCCGCACCGCAGCAACAGGTACGGTAGAGTGGCACACAAGAAAGCAGGCGGAAGCAGCAAGAACGGGCGCGATTCGGAGTCGAAGCGACTCGGCGTCAAGATCTTCGGCGGCCAGACCGTGGTCGCGGGCAATATCATCGTGCGCCAGCGCGGCACGCGCTTTCACCCGGGGGTGAACGTCGGCATCGGCCGGGACCACACGCTGTTCGCCACCCGCAACGGGCAGGTGAAGTTCGAAAAGAAGGGCCCGAAGAACCGGCAGTTCGTGAGCGTCGAAGCGAGCTGACCCGCCGCCAGTTACACATCGCAATGAGCCCCGCACCGCGGGGCTTTTTGTTGGCCGCTACCGGTTTGCAAAAAACCTGGCCTTTGCCAGCAAGGGAGCCGACATTTGGCCCGCCCGCGGCGGAATGGTCGATAATGCAGAGCCGGTACCGGGCAGCATGGCGACTGGCCAGCACGGCGACGGCGGTACCCGGCGGCACTTCATGTTGGAAACGTCAATGATGCAAACCCGGTACCCGGCGGGTCGCCTATGAAATTCGTCGATGAAGCTACCATTCGCGTGCTTGCCGGGAACGGCGGGCCGGGATGCCTGAGCTTCCGCCGTGAGAAGTTCATCGAGCGGGGTGGACCCGACGGCGGCGACGGGGGCGACGGGGGCAGCGTGTTCCTGGTTGCGCGGGAGGGCATCAACACGCTGGCCGATTTTCGCGTGGCCCGGAAGTACCGCGCCGAAAGCGGGCAGCCCGGGGCAGGGCGCAACAAGACCGGCAAGTCCGGCGAGGACCTCGTGGTGGCGGTACCGCGCGGCACGCTGGTCCACGACGTCGATACGGGCGAGCTGTTGGGCGACCTTGCCGCCGACGGCCAGCGGCTGAAGGTCGCCGAGGGCGGCCGCGGCGGCTACGGCAACACCCGTTTCAAGAGCAGCACCAACCGCGCGCCGCGCAAAACGACGCCCGGCACACCGGGTGAGGCACGGCACCTGAAACTCGAGCTCAAGCTGCTTGCCGACGCGGGGCTCGTGGGTTTGCCGAACGCGGGCAAATCCACCCTGCTGCGCGCACTGACGAAGGCCCGCCCCAAGGTCGCGGCCTATCCCTTCACGACCCTGCACCCGCACCTGGGCGTCGTGTCGATCGGTATCGGGCAGAGTTTTGTCATTGCCGATATACCGGGCCTCATCGAGGGCGCGGCCGAGGGCGCGGGGCTCGGGCT
>CBFGSB010000200.1:0-5463 GCA_965651325.1 uncultured Chromatiales bacterium
ACGTCCGTGCCGAGTTGGCCGTAGTAGACCACCGCGGCGTCGAGGTCCTCGGGGAACAGCATGGCGGCATTGAATGCCCAGCCGCCGCCGAAGCACCAGCCGAACGAGGCGACCCGCGGCGCGCCGGCCGTGTCCCGGACGAACTGGTAGGCCTGGCGGATGTTCTCTTCGGCAGCCGCCGGATTCTCGAGCACCCGCACCATGAGCTGGCGGGCCTTGTCGGGTGTCTCCGCGACCTCGCCGCCGAACAGGTCGACGGCGAGCACGATGTAGCCTTCCGCCGCCAGCCGGTCCGCCAGCGCGCGCACGCCGTCGTTCAGCCCCCACCACTCGTGCACCACGATCAGCGCCGGCAGCGGGTCGACCATATCGGACGGGAATACGAAATGACCGTACGACAGGCGGTCGCCGACTTCGGCATACGGCAGGGTTTCCGCGACGACCGCGCGCTCGGGCGGGATAGCGGCGGCCTGGCTGGGCGCGCCGGTATCCCCGGCGTGCTCCTCGGCCACGGCGTCCACGGATTCGCGTGCCGCTTCGGTGTCGACGGTAGCGCCCGTATCCTTGTCGCAGGCGGCAAGGCCGAGGAGGAGCGCCACGAAGATGACGCCGCCGGTGACAGCATTGCGCCACGCACCAGTGTATGCCGCCCCGCTGCGATCCGTGCTCATGCCCTGCCCCCAAGGTACCGATCCCGTGAGTGTAATGCATAATCCGCGGCGTCGGCACGCGTACCGGGCTTTACCATTCGTCGTCGTCCTTCCATTCCTTCAGCTTGGCCTTATCGACGCTCTTCCATTGCTCCCTGCTCTTGCGCATGTAATGAACGACTTTGACCAACACGTAGGCGAGGAACAGCGCGACGGCCAGCGCAACCAGCCAGAGATCGCTCATTTCGGCCTCCTCTTCCGCTGCGGCAGCGAAAGCTTAGCAACGACCGGTGCGCCAAGCCGGTTCACATTGTCACGGCGCGATTGACAATCCTGCGATATGGGATATTGAACGAAGCAGCCGCTTATGACTGACGCTTCCCACGCCGTCCCGGTTTCCTCCTGGCGCCGCTTCCGCGACTTCCTGGGCGAATCGCTGCGCGAGAACGATGCCGATTTTACGACCGGACCGATCGGCCGTCCGCTCGGCCTGCTGGCCATACCGATGATGCTCGAAATGTCCATGGAGGCCGTGTTCGCCCTCGTGGACATCATCTTCGTCTCGCTGCTCGGTACCGACGCCGTCGCTGCGGTGGGCCTCACCGAGGCGCTGGTCACGGTGCTGTACGGGCTGGCAATCGGCTTCGGCATGGGGGTTACGGCGATGGTGTCGCGGCGCATCGGGGCGCGCAACCCCGGCGGAGCCGCCGCGGTCGCCGGGCAGGCGATCTGGGTCGGCGCGTTCATCGCGGTCGTGATCGGCATCACCGGCGTGCTGTTTGCCGCCGACCTGCTGCGGATGATGGGCGCCAGCGAAGCGGTGATCGCCGAAGGCAGCGGTTATACCACCGTGCTGCTCGGCGGCTCGGCGAGCATCATCTACCTGTTCCTGCTGACGGCTGCATTTCGAGGCGCGGGCGATGCACCCGTGGCACTGCGCTCGCTCGCGCTCGCCAACGGGATCAACATCGTGCTCGATCCCTGCCTGATTTTCGGCGTCGGCCCGTTCCCGGAGCTGGGCGTCACCGGCGCTGCCGTGGCAACGACTATCGGTCGCGGTGCCGGGGTCGTCTACCTGGCGTGGCACCTCTTCGCGGGTCGGGGCCGACTGCTGCTGAAGCTGCCCCATTGCCGCATCGTTCCCGCCCTGCTGTTCCGCATGGTGCGGATCTCGGTCGGTGGCGTCGGCCAGTTTTTGATCGCCACGGCCAGTTGGATAATCATCATGCGGGTGGTCGCGCTGTACGGCAGCGCGCCCGTCGCCGCCTACACGATCGGCCTGCGCCTGATCGAGTTCGCCCTCCTGCCCGCGTGGGGGCTCGGCAATGCCGCCGCCACCCTCGTCGGCCAGAACCTCGGGGCCGGCAAGCCGGAGCGCGCCGAGCAGACGGTCTGGCGGGCCGCCCGGTACAACGCCACCTTCATGCTCGTAATCGGCATCGGGATGGTCGTGACGGCTCCGCTCATCGTGGCGATGTTTTCGGACGACCCGGAGGTGATGCGCTACGGCACGAGCTGCCTGCGCATTCTCGGCATCGGCTACCCGATGTACGCCGTCGGCATGATCATCGTGCAGGCGATGAACGGCGCCGGCGACACGTGGACGCCGTCGCTGCTCAACTTCGTCTGCTTCTGGCTGCTCGAGATCCCGCTGGCCTACGCGCTCGCGACCGGCGCCGGGTTCGGGCCGAACGGGGTGTTCTGGGCCATCGTCATATCGGAATCGGTGCTCTCGGGACTCGGCGTGATCGTGTTTCGCCGCGGCCGCTGGCGTAAACAGCGGGTTTAAGCCGGCATTTTCCCGGCCAAAGCAGGCGGTGGCTTTCCAAAACGTGACGGACTACGATGCGTTGCATGTCCGATACACCTAGCCTCGACGCATGATCCGCCGTTTGCTGAGCTTCACAGTCCCGTTCTGCGCCGCGGCCAGCGCCGCCGCGGAGGACCTGGCGGCCGTGACCCAGGGCGCCGGCATCGCGACCGGCGCCTCGCTGTCCTGGGGGGCGGTGGGCATCATCGTGGCCGCGTGCCTGTTGCTGCTCCTGCTGCTGGTTCGCGGCTCGGCCGGACGCGTGAAGCGCATGATCGGCGAACGGATCGGGCGGCGGCGGCTCCGCCGGGTGCTCGGGCGGCGCAGCCCCGACCTGCTCGAGAACCTCATCATCCCGGGCGCGTACGGCGGGCTGACGAAGATCGACTGCGCGGTGCTGACCGCCGGCGGCATCCTCTGTATCCAGGTCAAGCATTGCAGCGGGATCGTGTTCGGCAGCGAGACCGAGCCGCAGTGGAAGAACGTCGACGGCGTGCGCCAGCGGAAGTTCCTGAACCCGGTCATCCAGAACGCCGGCCGCACCAAGGCGCTGCAGAACGTCGTCCCCGACGTGCCGGTCGCGAACCTGGTCGTCTTCACCGGGCCGGCGCAACTCACCGCGCCCAAGGTCAGGAACGCCGTGCGGCTGCGGGACCTCGACGCGTACATCGCGAAGTTCGTGTTTGGCCCCTGCCGGGTCAAGGATTGGGATGCCGTCTGGTTCACTGTCAAATCGGCGGCTCTTACAGACGAGGATTCCGCGCGGGATTTTCGCGCCCAGCTAAGCTTCTCCTGACCGACAGGAAGAACAACAATGCATGAAGTCCTGATCGGCTCCCCGGGGGGAGTGCTCTCCGTGCTCGCGGCCGTCGCCGCCCTCTGGTTCTTCATTGCACAGGTCACCGACTGGAAGCTGTTCCAGTACGTCCCGCCGCTCATCTTCATCTACGCCACGCCCGTGTTCCTGAACAATCTCGGCGTCATACCAACTGCCTCACCGGTGTACGCCGGCCTGAGCGATTACGTCCTGCCGGCGTTCATCGTGCTGATGCTGATCAAGGTCGACGTGGCTTCGGCAGTGCGCATCATGGGCAAGGGTGTCGTCGTGATGTTGATGGGCACGCTGGGTGTCGTGATCGGCGCCGCGATCGCGTATGCCGTGGTGCATCGCTGGCTGTCCGCCGACGCCTGGAAGGGCTTCGGCTCCCTTGCCGGGAGCTGGATCGGCGGCACCGGGAACATGGCGGCCGTGAGCGAAATGCTGGAGACACCGCCGGAGGAATTCGGGCTCGCCGTGCTCGCGGACAACATCGTCTACCTCGTCTGGCTGCCGATCCTGCTCGGCTCCAAGAACATGGCGGAACGTTTCAACCGGTGGACGCGCGTGTCGAAGGACCGGGTCCGGATGATGGAAGCTGCCGCGGAGGAAGTCCTCGAGGATGAGCCGAAGCCGGCAATGCGCGACTACATCTATCTCGCGACGGTAGCTATCGGGGTCACCTGGGTGTGCACGCTCCTCGCCGGCGTGGCGTTCGCGGGCATGATGAATATCGCGCCCGGGCTCGAGGTCGTGCTGTCGGAAACCACCTGGCGGATTCTCCTCATCACCACGGTCGCGCTGGCACTGTCCGCCACGCCGGTGTCGAAGCTGCCGGGGGCCACGGAATTCGGTACCGCGATGATTTACGTGTTCGTCGCCGGCATGGGCGCACGCGCTTCGGTCGCGGGGTTCGCGCAGGCGCCCGCATTTTTGCTTGGCGCGTTCATCTGGATCTTCGTGCACGGGGCTTTTTGTCTGCTTGGGGCGAAGATGATGCGCGTCGACGTGCACAGCGCCGCTATCGCATCCGCGGCGAACATCGGCGGAGCCGCTTCGGCACCGATCGTCGCGGCGTTCCATCGGCCAAGCCTGGTGCCGGTCTCGATCCTGATGGCGCTCATCGGTTACGCGCTCGGCAACTATTTCGGCTGGGCAGCCGGGCATCTCGCGCGGTTCGTAGCGGGCCAGTAGGAGCTCCCGCCAATTCAGCGGTTTGGTGATAGAGTCCCGGCATGACCAGGTTGTCCCGCCGGTTGCGGATCGCAACTGTCGCAGTCGCCACTGTCGTCGTGATCGCAGCCGCGGCAACCATGCTGGCGTGGCGGGAGCGGCCGCCCGTTTCCGCACTCGGCTGGCCGGTCGCGACTCCGGTCGATGAACCAGGTGAGCACGTCACCGTCACCTGGCTCGGCATCACCACGCTGCTGTTCGATGACGGTGAAACGCAGATCCTCACCGACGGCACCTTTACGCGGCTCGGCGCATTCGACATCTTGCTGCGCCGTCGCGTTTCCTCGGACCTCGCCGCGATCAATCACGGTCTCGCCGAGTTTCACGTCAAACGCCTCGCGGCCATCATTCCGCTGCATGCGCACTTCGACCATGTCATGGACGCCGGCCACGTCGCCAACCGCACGACGGGCATCATCCTGGGTTCGGAGTCGGCCGCCAACGTCGCACGCGGCGCCGCCGTGCCGGTGAGTCAATACCAGATCCTCGCCGATGGTGAATCGCGCCAGTTCGGCGACTTCACGATTACGCTGCTCGAGACGGTGCATGCGCCGCTGGGCCCGGGCGACGAGACCTGGTTTTCGGGCACGATCACAGACGCACTGGAGCAACCCGCACGCGTATCCGACTGGAAGGCCGGCACCTGCTGGTCGGTACTGATCGAGCACCCGCAAGGGTCCGCCCTCGTGCAGGGCAGCGCCGGTTTCGTCACGGGCAAGCTCGCCGAGGTGCAAGCAGACGTCGCATTCCTGTCCGTGGCCGGCCTGTCGGCCCTCGGCCCGGAGTACACGCGGCAATACTGGGCGGAAACCGTCACCAGCACCGGCGCCTCCCGGGTCTTCCCCATCCACTTCGACGACTACACCCGTCCCTTCGGCGAACTCGCCCTCCTGCCCACCATCGTCGACGACACCCCCGCCACCGCCCGCTGGCTCACCGACCTCTCCACCACC
>CBFGSB010000201.1:0-5413 GCA_965651325.1 uncultured Chromatiales bacterium
CCCGACCTGCAGGAGGGCGCACAACAGCTCCTGCGCGGCAACGGCGAACTGGGCGTCGAGCTGACGTTGCGCGGCCTCGAGTACGCGCAGGGCGCGCGCGAAGAGGAGGCCGCGCTGTCGAACCTGTGCGCCGGCTAC
This sequence comes from uncultured Chromatiales bacterium, assembly GCA_965651325.1. Lineage (GTDB taxonomy): Bacteria > Pseudomonadota > Gammaproteobacteria > Steroidobacterales > Woeseiaceae > IDS-8. The sequence continues at coordinate 139 of CBFGSB010000201.1, forward strand.
ATCATGCTGAAGCAATACGACGAGGCACTGCGCTACTGCGATCTCGTGCTGGCGCGCAACGACACGAACTGGCGCGGGTACAACAACCGGGCGCTGGTCTATATACACATGAAGCAATACGAGAAAGCCCATGCCGACCTGCTCCGGGGAGAAGAGCTCAACCCGGAAGCGCGTACGCTGCAAGTCGCGCGAGCCATATACCTGGACGCGGTGGAGCCGGTCACGCCGGAGGTCGAGATCGATGACCGGCAGCTCGATGACGAGGGCGGCGGCGACGACGACAGGAATTGAATCCGCGCTGCCGCTCGCGGCGCTGCTGGCCGCGCTGCTGCCGCCTGCCTTCGCCGCTGGACCGACCGATGCCACGCCCGCGGAGCCGCCTGAGCCCCCGATAACCGATTCGCCCTCCAGGCGGGAACCGGAAATCACCAGGTTTCCGTATTACCCCGCGCTCGCGCGCCGTGAACGCATCGAAGGCGAAGCGACGGTTTGTTTCAAGGTCGCGCCCGACGGCCGGGTACTGGAGGCGGAAATCGCGAGCAGCACGCACGAGATCTTCGAGCGGCCGGCACTCGAGGCGATCATGGCGTCGACATTCGAGCCGCTGGCGCCCGGGGAAGAGCTGGTGCCGACGATCTGTCGCACCTACCGTTTTCGGCTGGATCCGGTCGTGGACTCCTGATCCACGTCCAGGTTTTCCTCCAGCGTATAAATGTAATCTCCCAGCGCGGAGAAATCGTCGTTTGCCGCGTTTGCGGCAATATCCAGCACCAGCGGTTCCGGCTCCTCCGGCGCTCGCCATTCGAATTCCCAGCGGATCCGGCCGTCGGTGTCCGTCTTCGTGCCTGCGCGCGTGTGTTGCAAATAATGCCGCCCCCCTTCGGTGACGACTTGCAGCCGGTCGGACGCCGGCACGAGCTCGCCGGCCGGCTCGCCTTTGGCCGTGCGTACCGCAAGCTGGAAGCCGCCGCTGGCGAGTTCCGGGTGCTGCAGCAGGATCGCCAGCCGGTAGGCCGTGCCCGGCGTGTAACGCTGCGGCAGGCCCTCGATCGCCAGCTCGCCGCCCAGCGGGTTGGTCCCGGCGCCAGAGTGACAGGCGCCGCAATCCGGTTCGCCGAACCCGCCCGTGTGGCCCGGCGGGGCGCCGTCCTCGTATGCGCCGGCGGGCGCCGCGGCGAGCGCCAGGAGCGCGGCGAGCAGGGCTGCCGACGAGGCGTCAGTGCACTTTCGCGCGGCCAATGTTGTTGGTATCGGTCCCGAACCAGATCGTGCCGTCGGGCTCGTAGTAGTCCATGTGGCGCACGGCACCCGCGCCGCTCGGAATATCGGTCACGCTGAAGAATTCTTCCGTTTCCGTGTCGAAACCCACGAACCGGTTCGGCGACACCCCGGTCTCGACCAGCCAGATGCGGTCGAGCCGGTCGACCGCCATGGCGTACGGGCGGCTGTCTTCGCCCGCGGGCATCGCCCATTCGGTGAACTCGCCGCTGTCGGGGTCGTAGCGCCCGAGATAGCCACGCGCGAAGTCGCCGTACCAGACGCGGCCGTCCGAGGTGATCGCCAGGCGCCGCGGACGGGCATCCTCGTCCGGCAATGCAATTTCCTCGAGCTTCATGGTCTCCGGGTTGATATGGATGAGCTTGTGGCTGCCGAACTCCACTGCCCAGGGGATGCCGTTCGCATTGACCACAATGCCGTAGGGCCGCGCGCGCGGCGTGGGCACCTCGATGAGCTGCACGGCCTCGTTCTCCATGGCAAGCCGGCCGACGAAGTTGCCCCCCTGGACGGTAAACCAGATGTTGCCGGCTTCATCGAAGGTCAGGGTGTGCGGATCCTTTGCCGCCGGGTCGGGCATTGCGATCTTGTCGATGTCGCCGCTTGCGGGGTCGAGCCGCCCGATGTGGCTCGCGCGATTGCCGGCGTACCAGACCGTTCCTTGCGCGTCGACGATGAGGTTGTGCGGCCCGGTGCCGGGAGCGAGGTCAAAGCGGCGGAACTCGCCGCTTGCCGTCGTGAAGCTGGCGACGTAATCGCCTTTCTGGCCGACGAACCAGACCCGGCCGTCGTCGGCGACGTAGGGGTCGCGCGGCCGCGAGTCCTCCCACGGCACGGCCCATTCCTGGATATCGACCGGCCCGGCCAGGCCGGCGCCGCTGCACAGCAGGAGACCGGCGGATAAAACGGCTGCGATGCGATGGGTCATGCGGTTCTCTCCTCTGGTGTGCCGGCGAGCGCGCGCGCTGCGGCGAGCACGCGTCCCGCGGCTTCGCCGAGGCTGGCGCCGATAGAGACGATCCCGGCCTCGTGCCCGGCCATGGCCGCAAGCCGGCCTTCCGCGAAGCGCGTCTCGCGGTAAAGCCTGCCGAACTCGTGTGCCATTTCGGGGGTTCCGTACGCGACGCCGGCGCCTGTTGCAGGCGCATCGTTCAGCAGCCGTTGCCACAGCGCCGGGTCGTGCACGTGGACGACGGCACCGATAGCCGGGTCGAGCTCGTAGACCGCGGCATGCGTCAGCGCTTCCGACGAGGCTTGCACCGCGCCGCGGCAGGTGACGCTGTTGCCGTCGATATCGTAATCCGTCACCAGCGCGTAATGCGCCGGGCCGGTGCGCGGCAGGTGCCCCGTCTGCGTGCCGCTGACCAGGAACTCGCGCTCGCCGGTGCGGACGCTGATGTTGCCGTAGCCGATGCCGAGGTCGTGATAGTGGCCGACGAGCCCCGCGTCGAACAGCGGCCGGCGCCAGCGGTCGAGCTCCTCGATCTCCGGCCGGTCGAGCGTCTCGCGATCGGTCCAGCGGACGGCGTACTTTGTATAGCCTTCGTCGATCACGATGCCCGCCTCGCGATCTCGGGGAACAGCCCGGCCAGCCCGCGTTCGCTCGCTTCGCAGACACCTCGTTCCGTGATCAGCCCGGTGACGAGCCGGGCGGGCGTGACGTCGAATGCGTAGTTGCGGATCGGGCTCGCATCCGCGACCGTCTGCACTTCGATGCAGGTCTCGCCGGCTTTGCCGCGTACGTGCGAAACCTCCCGCACGTCGCGCTCCTCGATCGGGATCGCCGCGAGCCCGTCGTCGATCGACCAGTCGATCGTGGTCGACGGCAGCGCGACGTAGAACGGCACGCTGTTGTCCGCCGCCGCCAGGGCCTTGAGATAGGTACCGATCTTGTTGGCGACGTCGCCGGTGCGCGTCGTGCGGTCCGTGCCGGTGATGCAGAGATCGACCATTCCGTGCTGCATCAGGTGGCCGCCCGCGTTGTCGACGATCACGGTGTGCGGTACGCCGTTCTGCGCGAGTTCCCACGCAGTGAGCTGGGAGCCCTGGTTACGCGGGCGCGTCTCGTCCACCCACACGTGCACGTCGATACCTTCCTGGTGCGCGAGATAGATGGGTGCCGTCGCGGTGCCCCAGTTGATGGTCGCGAGCGCGCCGGCGTTGCAATGCGTCAGGATGTTCACGGTGCCGCCGTCCTTGCGCGCCGCGGCCGCCTCGATCAGCGGCAGCCCGTGGCGGCCGATGCCGAGCGAGATTTCAATGTCCTCATCACACACGGCTTGCGCCTCGCGCCGCAGCCGTTCGACGCGATCGTCGTTTGCGCCGGCGTGTCGTGCGACCTTCATCAAACGGTCGATGGCCCATTGCAGGTTGACCGCGGTCGGCCGCGCGGCGCCGAGCTCGAGCGCCGCGCCTTCGAGGAAGGCATCCGGGTCCGGCTGCTCCCGCGCTTCGCGCGCGGCGAGGTACAGGCCCCAGGCCGCGGTGGCGCCGATCAGCGGCGCACCGCGCACGGTCATATCGCGAATGGCGTCCCGCGCGTCACGGAACGTCGCGAGATCGCGCACCTTGAGCTCGTGCGGCAGTACGCGCTGGTCGATGACCTGCACGATCGACGGATCGCCGGGTTTGGGCCAGATGGTCCGGAATGCCTCGCCTTTCAGGTGCAAGCGGTTGTTCCTCATGGGAGTGACACGGGGACTCGACTACCATACTCAAGCACCGCAGCGCATACCAGCCTGTCGCAGACGCTCCGGTCGGATGCTGATAACCTGTCAGGCTCCGGAAACGCGACGGCTGATTTATGGGACCGCTGGCGGGAACGAAGGTCATCGAGGTCGGCGGCATCGGGCCGGCGCCGTTCTGCGGGATGATGCTCGCGGACATGGGCGCCGACGTTGTCCTGATCGAGCGCAAGCCGGAGGAGGCGGGCGCACAGGGCGCCGATTTCAGCCGGTTTTCCATCGTCCACCGCGGCAAGAAGTCCATCGCCATGGACCTGAAACAGCCCGGTGCCGCGGAAGCCGTGCTGCGCCTGGTTCGCGAGTCGGACCTGCTCGTGGAGGGGTTTCGGCCGGGGGTCATGGAGCGCCTGGGGCTCGGCCCCGAGGCCTGCCACGCCGTGAACCCGCGGCTCGTCTACGGCCGCATCACCGGTTGGGGGCAGTCCGGTCCGCTGGCGCAGGCGGCCGGTCACGATATCAATTACATCGCCTTGAGCGGCGCGCTGTTCCATGGCGGGCATGCGGAGGTGCCGCCGGCCGCACCGCCGACGCTGGTCGGCGATCTCGGCGGTGGCGCGATGATGCTGGCCGCGGGGCTCCTCGCCGGGCTGCTGCATGCCCGCAAGACGGGCGAAGGACAGGTGATCGATGCGGCCATCTGCGACGGCACCGCGCTCCTCACGGTGCTGCTGTACGGCTTGCAGCAGCAGGGGATGTGGATTGACAAGCGGCAGAGCAATTTTCTCGACGGCGGCGCGCACTGGTACGACTGCTACGAATGCGCCGACGGTCACTACGTCTCCGTCGGTGCCCTGGAGCCCGTGTTCTATCGCGAGCTGCTGGAAAAGTGCGGGCTCGCGGACGATGCCGATTTCGAGCCGCAGTTCGACCCGGGCAAATGGCCCGCGCAGAAGCAGAAAATGGCCGCGCTTTTCAGGAGCCGCACGCGCGACGAGTGGTGCGAGCTGCTGGAAGGCAGCGATGCCTGCTTCGCGCCCGTTCTCAACCTGAGCGAAGCGCCGGCGCATCCGCACAACATCGCACGCGGCAACTTCGTCGACGTCGGCGATGTCACCCAACCGGCGCCGGCTCCGCGTTTCAGCGCGACCCCCGGCAAGAGCGGAAGCCGGCCGCCGGCCACCGGCGAGCACACGATGGCGGTGCTGAAGGCCGCCGGGTTCTCCGCGACGGAAATTACGCGCTTGCGTAAGCAGGAAATCATCTAGTGTCCTGCTCCGTTAATTCCTTGAATGTAGTTCGCGGCCCGTTTTTCGGCC
>CBFGSB010000202.1:0-5409 GCA_965651325.1 uncultured Chromatiales bacterium
TGCCCGACGGCAACGCCGATGCGCCGCAGGCCGAAGTCGAAGGCGATTATGGTGTCGGTCAGCGTGTCACGCGTGTCCGGCATGCGGTGCGAGGAGGCTGATATCGACGCCCAGGATGCGCGCCGCCGACATCCAGCGCTCGGAATAGGGCACGTCGAACACGATCTCCGGGGTCGCCGGCACGCTGAGCCAGGTGTTGGCGAGCATTTCGGCTTCGAGCTGGCCCGGCTGCCAGCCGGCGTACCCGAGCGCCACCAGGGATTTCGCCGGTCCCCGGCCGGCGGCGATGGCTTCGAGCACGTCCCGCGACAGGGTGAGCTGAATTCCGGGCGATACGGCGACGGAGCTCTCGAAGCGCACTTGCGAGTTATGTAAAACAAACCCCCGTTCCCGGGCGACCGGCCCGCCGTCGAACACCGGCCGGCTCGAAGCCGCCGCGTCCGCGTCCGTGACTTCGAGCTGCTCGAACAACCCGCCGAGATTCAGGCGCATGGGACGGTTGATGACGATGCCGAGCGCGCCTTCGGCGTTGTGCTCGCAGATCAGCGTGACAGTACTGCTGAAATTGGGATCTTCCATGCCCGGCATGGCGATGAGGAGCTGGTTGCTGAAGGTCGCCTCGGGCTGCATGCGCACAGTATCGGCCTTCTCCCGGTGGCCCACAACCGGCGTCTCATCCAGTGGGCGACGGAGCGCGGCTCCGGCTGAATTCCCACTTGTAGGCGAACCGGAGCTGGTCGTAATCCTCGCTCACGGCCTTGGGGAAGGGGTCGAATGGCGCGGCCCGCCGCAGGATGTCGAGCGCGGCCTGGTCCAGCACCCGCGAGCCGGAGGACTGGCGGATCACGACCTCCTGCAGGCGGCCCGCCGCATCGATCGTAACCTCGAGCGTGGGACTGCCGTGGTCACCCTGGGTGAGCGCCTGCTCGGGAAAATAGGCGACGCCGATCGCTTCGATCTTGCGCTTCCAGCGGTCCAGGTAGCCGGCAATCACCGACTCGCGCGTGTCGACGCTGGTCACGAGCTCGCGCGGATTGTCATCGTGTATCTGGAGGCTGGCGCGTTCTTCCTGCGGCAGCGGCAGCGTCAGGTCGACGCCGGCTTGCAGCGCCATCGCGGTCTGCGTGCGCGCCTCGGGATCGTCCCGCGGCCGGTCGGGTACCTGGAGCTCGCGCTCCGCGCGGCTCGTCAGCACCTGGTCCGCGGATTCGCTGGCGGCCTGGGTATTCTCGAAGGCGTCGCCATCCGGCTGCCCCATGTTGTCGAACGGGACGTTGCTCCGGGGCAGCGCGCCCGGCCGGACCTCGAGCAGGGTGTTGCCCTGGCCGTCCTGGCTCGCCTGCGCCAGGTAATCGGCGTCCTTGTTGTCCGCGGTTCGCTGGGGGTCGGCCACGATGGTGACGTCAAGCGAAATCGCGTCCGCTCCGCTGCCCGCCATCGGGTTGAACGTGATGCCGATGATGAGAATGCCGTGGATGAGTGCCGCGAGAAACAGCATCGGCGGCAGGCGATCGGGCTTTGCCGGCGTCTCCAGGGCACTCGCCGGGGCTTTGCCCTCGGCGAGCTCGATGTCGGCAAAGGCGTCCATCACCGCGCCATCCGCGCCTCGATTGCGTCGAAGAGCTGGCCCGCGATATTCAGCCCGAACTGGCGGTCGAGCTCGCGGATGCCGGTCGGGCTCGTCACGTTGATCTCGGTGAGGTAGTCGCCGATCACGTCGATGCCGGCGAACAGCACGCCATGCTCCCGCAGGGCGGGGCCCACGCGCGAGCAGATGAAACGATCGCGCTCGGAGAGCGGCTGTCCTTTGCCCTGGGCCCCCATCACGAGGTTGCCGCGGTAGTCGTGCTCCGTCGGGACCCGGGCCAGCGCGTACGGCACGGGCTCACCGTCGACGAGCAGGATGCGCTTGTCGCCGGCGCTGATCTCCGGGACGAACACCTGGGCCACCGCGAACCGCCGGCCGTGGTCGGTCAGGGTCTCCATGATCACGTTCGCGTTCTTGTCGCCCGCCACGATGACGAAAATGGAGCGCCCGCCCATGCCGTCGAGCGGCTTCACGACGATCCGCCCGTGCTCTTCCAGGAACGCCCGGATATCGCTCATCGAGCGGGTGATGAGCGTCAGCGGGGCGCAGTCGGGGAACCACGCGGTGTATGCCTTTTCGTTCATGTCACGCAGGGCCTGCGGCCGGTTGACGACCAGGGCGCCGGCCAGCTCGGCGCGCTCCAGTATGTAACTGGTGTAGATGTACTCCATGTCGAAGGGCGGATCCTTGCGCATGAGCACAATATCGAGATCGCCGAGGGCGATCTCCCGGACCTCGCCCACCTTGAACCAATGCTCGGGGTCGTCGAATACCTCGAGCAGCCGCGAGCGCGCCAGCGCCCGGCCGGCGTCGAGCCGCAGGTCCCCCTGCAGCATGTAGTGGATCTCGGCGCCCCGCTTCGATGCCTCCAGCAGCATCGCGAGGGTCGAATCTTTCTTCGGCGCGATGGACTCGATCGGGTCCATGACGACGCCGACGCGCAAGTCTGCCCGGGCCATTCGCCGCGCCCTCCCTGCAGGTCAGAAGACCGGATTATGCGTGAAAAACAACAATGAAATCAGCAAACTTGTGCCCTGTGCCAGCGGTCGTAGCGGCGCCCACATCATTATGGTACAAGGGTGCGAATTCCGCTTGGGGTGGACAAATCCAGTGCAAAACAACGCATCTCGAGGTCTGAACGGACTCAAGATTCTCGTCGTGGACGACAGTAAAACGATTCGCCGCACCGCCGAGACATTGTTGTCCAAGGAGGGCTGCCAGGTCTTCACCGCCATCGACGGTTTCGACGCGCTCTCCAAGATCGCCGATCACCAGCCCGATCTCATCTTCGTGGACATCATGATGCCGCGGCTCGACGGATACCAGACCTGCTCGCTCATCAAGCACAACAAGGTGTTCCGCAACACGCCCGTGATCATGCTGTCCTCCAAGGACGGGCTGTTCGACCGCGCTCGCGGGCGCATCGTCGGCTCCGAGCAATACCTGACGAAACCGTTCACGAAAGACGAGCTGCTGGGCGCCATTTCCAACCAGATCAATTGAGGGACGATCATGGCCGTGATTCTCATCGTCGACGATTCGCCGACCGAGCTGCACCTGTTCCAGAACATGCTGGAAAAAAACGGCTTCGAGACGCTGGTCGCGGACTCGGGCGAGGAAGGCATCCGGCAGGCACAGTCGGCGCGCCCGGATTGCATCCTCATGGACGTGGTGATGCCGGGCATGAACGGCTTCCAGGCGACGCGCAAGCTGACGCGGGACCCGGAAACGTCGAAGATCCCGGTGATCATGATCACGACCAAGGACCAGGAAACCGACAAGATCTGGGGCATGCGCCAGGGTGCGGCCGAGTACCTGGTGAAGCCGGTTGCCGAGAAGCAGCTCGTCGACAAGATCAACGCCGTCATGGGCGATTGATGGCTGCAACCGCCGATCTTTGCTGCCTGCACCGCGACGGCCTGTGAGATGAGCGACAACAAGGTCGACCTCGCGAGCCTGGTCAGCGAACCGTTCGATCTCCTGCTGGAGATGGAGCGACGCAGCCGCGCGGCAGTCGCGGGGCAGGGCAGCGAAGGCCCCGCGTCGGAATGGGTCGGAATCGGATTCCGCATCGGCGAGGAGCAGTTCGTCGCCAGCCGGCCCGCGGTGCGCGAGGTGCTGATGCTGCCGCAGACGATGACCCGCGTGCCCGGCGCCAAGCGCTGGGTACTCGGGATAGCAAACTTGCGCGGGCACCTGCTGCCGCTGGTCGATCTCAAGATGTTCCTGGGCAGTGGACGCACGGTGCTGCGGCGCACCACGCGCGTGGTGTCGGTCAACCACCGGGAGATACCGGCGGGGCTGGTGGTGGACGAAGTGTCCGGGTTCCGCCGCTTCATGGACTCGGAGTTCACCGAGCGCTGGCCGCCGACGGTGGTACGTTGCGATCGTTACCTCGACGGCGCCTACCAGCGAGGGCACGACACCTGGCCCGTGTTCGACCTGTTCAACCTGGTCGAGAGTAGCTCGTTCCTGCAGGCCGCGGCAGATTGAGAGCGCTCCGGCACAACCACCATTACGACAACCGAATCGATGTAAAAAGCCATGGCTAACAAACCCGACAAAAGGTTCGACAGGGAAGAAAAGGGCACGTCCGCCTTCAGTGCGGTGGCGGTGCTCACGGCGCTCGTGCTCGTCGCGGCCGCCGCCGCGCTATACCTGCAATACGGGCGCGGCGCGGGCGCCGGATCCGCGGAGGTAACCAGGCTGTCGGAGGATATCGCGCGGCATGCGGCTGCGCTGCGTGCCAGCCGCGAAGCAGCCGAGTCCGTTCGTTCCGCCGCGGCGTTCGTTGACGAGCACGTGACGGAGATGCTCGCGGCATCGGACAACCTGCTGCAGGTCAGCGGCTCGACCGCCGCCATCCAGGAGTTCCAGCGGCGCGCGGCAGAACTGCGGCAGTCGCTGTCGGCGCTCGCCGCCGGCTCGGCCGAAGCCGATGCGGCCGCCGTCATCGCCGACGACCTCGGCTATCTCAAGGACGTGGCCAGCGCCTTGAGCGGCGGGGAGACCACGCTCGACGTGACGCCGCTGCCGCCCGATGAGCAGGACACGGCACTGCAGCCGGTCAGCGTGCACCTGGCGGAAATCGAGCCGCGCGTCACCGAAGCGCTCGCCGCGGCGGAAAACCTCGGCAACTCCGCGGCGACCCTTACCGCGCTCGCCGCCAGCGCGCGATCCCTGCAGGCAGCAACCGCGGACGGCGGCTCGGCACCGCCGGCGTTCCCGGGGGCCGCCATCCTGCAGCAGCCGCTGGTGCCGGCCGTACTGGTGGGCGCCGCGTTGCTGCTCCTCGCAATCCTCGCGTACCTGCATTCGCGTTCGGCCGTCTTCGAGCGTGCCGCGAAAGTGCAGGCCGAACAGAACGAACGCAACCAGCAGGCCATCCTGCGCCTCCTCGATGAGCTTGGCAGCCTTGCGGACGGCGACCTGACCGTCGAAGCCACCGTCACCGAGGACATCACCGGCGCCATCGCCGACTCCATCAACTACGCCATCGAGAAGCTGCGCGAGCTCGTCGCCACCATCAACGAAACCGCCATCATGGTCGCGTCGGCCGCCAAGCAGACGGAAAGCACCGCGGGCCACATGGCGCGGGCGGCGGACAACCAGAACCGGGAGATCCGGGCGGCCACCGAATCCATCGACTCGATGGCAGCGTCCATCGAGGAAGTGTCGGGCAACGCGGAACGCTCCTCCGACGTCGCGCGGCATTCGGTGGAAGTCGCGCACAAGGGCGGTGAAGCCGTGCGCCGCACCATCGACGGCATGAACGCCATTCGCGAGACCATCCAGGAGACGTCGAAGCGCATCAAGCGCCT
>CBFGSB010000203.1:0-5397 GCA_965651325.1 uncultured Chromatiales bacterium
GGGCCTTTGGGGGAATGGCTCCCTTCGGTCCGCTTTATTTCCCCCAAAGGCCCCCGACCGGCAGCACCGGGCGCTCCTTGGGTGGCTCGCAGGCCCGCCGGGCGCTCCGTGGGGAGCCCGGGTTATTCGGCGGTGGCGTCCTCGAGGGTTTGTTCGGCTTCGTCGAGGGCGGCGTCGATGGCTTCTTTTTGCTGCATCACCTGGTCTTCGACGGCTTTGGCGTCGTCCATGGCGTCCACCATGGGCTGGGCGATGCTTTCCGCTGCTTCGGGTTCGGTGGTTTGCTGGTCGGGTGTTTCCGCGCTGCAGGCGGCGAGTGCCAGGCAGAGGATCGGCAAGGCGGCTTTGGCTGTCATGTTGGTACCCCTTTGTTCTTATGTTTGCGGCGCGACGCGCCGGATGAAGCGCAGCAGATAATAGTTGATCTCGTCGATCGTTTCAGTCAGGCGGTGATCGCCGTCCACCAGGTGCAGCGTCGCCCTGCACTCGCGGGCGAAGCGGATGCTATCGTCGGGCGGCACCACGTCGTCGCGCCAGCCGTGCACGATTTCGAGCGGTGCCTCCGGCACGGGCAACGTCGGGACGCCGTACTCCTCCAGGTAGAACGCGGGCGCCAGCAGGAACAGCCCGGCTGGCCGCACGCGGGGCGCGGCCGCCGCGGCTACGTACCCGCCCATGCTGGAGCCCACCAGCACCAGCGGCGCGTCCACGCCTTCGCATTCCGCCACCAGCTTCTCCGCGCGCTCCGCCGGATCGGCGATGCCGCGGTAGTCGACACTCTCCGCGCGGCAGCCCAGCGCGCGCACGGCCTCTGCCATGGCGCTGATCTTGGTGCCCCATGGCCCGCTCTCCTGGCCGTGCGAGAAATAAACCGACACTTCGCTCATCGCGTCCCTCTTCCGCTCTTCATGCGCCGTCCCAGGCGGCGCTCGGTTTCCACAGCAACTCGTCCAGGTCGGGTTGCCAGCGGTATTGTGGCATGCTCACCCGGCCGCCGATGACCGTCACGTTCTCCCCCTTCAGTGCCTGCACCTGCCGCCGGTAGCTGCGGCTGCCCCGTTCGAAAGCCAGCTTGCCGGAGGACGTGACCACGCGATGCCACGGCACGTCGCTGCCCTTCGGCAGGTGCTTCAGGGCGTACCCGACCTGGCGCGCGCCCCGCGGCACGCCGGCGATCTCGGCGACCTGGCCGTAGCTCGCGACCCGGCCCTCCGGTATCTCGCACACGGTCGCGAGGATGCGTTGCATCCGCTTTTGCGTCTCGGGGCTCACGCCGCGAGGCCCAGGCGCGCCCGGATCTCACGCCGTGCTTCCTTGAGCACGGTGTCCTGGTCGAGGCTGTCCAGGATGTCGCGCACCACGCGCTTCGGCCCGCCGGCACCCCACGATTTGCCGCGGGCGAGATACTCGCCCGCGACCCGGCCGACCACGTAGGTGCTGTACCAGGCAATGGCGCCCTGGGCGCCCGCCGTGAGGATCGTCGAGAGCCCGAGCGTACCGACCTTCAGCGCGCTGGAGACGAAGTGCAGCGCCCACACCGTACCCATCAGCGCCGCCGCCTCGGCGACGATGACGCGCACCAGGGAGCCGGCTTCGGAACGGTTCACCGGGAGCCCGTAGACCTTCGACAGGTGCACCACCATGCCGACGTCGATGAATGCCGCCGCGAACAAATCCGCGACCGGCACCGGGTTGAACGCCACCGCAATGCCCTTGGCGATGCACCAGGTCCGCACGACCCGGTCGGCAATCTCCCGCCGCGCCTCGAGGATGCGCGCGCCGACGCGGTCGCTCAGGTCGGCGGCAAACAGGCTTGCGTTCATGGCGGCGAGCGTCTTGCCTTCGCCCTCGAAGATGTCCCAGAGGCGCGACTTGAGCAGGGTCACGTCGGCAGGCCGGGGACGTTCCGAAAACGTTTCCGCGCCGGACGCGTCGATCTCCACGAGGAGTTGCGGCCGCGGGTCCGCCGCCACCGGGATCACGTCGCGCGGCTGCACGAGGCCCGCGGTTTTGGTGCGCACGGATTCGAGCAGGCGTTGCAGCTCGTCCGCGTTGTACTGGTCGGACTTGTTCAGTGCCACCACCACCGGCCGGCCGTGGCCGAGCAGCAGCTTCAGCGCCGCCCGTTCGCTTTCCGTCATATCGCCGTCGATGACGAAGATGACGAGGTCGGCGCGATTCGCGACTTCCGTCGCGAGCCGCTCCCGGTCTTCGCCGCCCGCCTCGTCGAGCCCGGGCGTGTCGATCAGGAAAACGCCACCGGCCTCGACCTCGTTCCACGGGGCCATGTCCGAGCTCCGCGTTTCGCCGTGCAGCGGGCTGACGCTGAAGCGGGTTTCACCGATCAGCGCGTTCAGGAGGGACGACTTGCCGGTACCCACGCGGCCGAACACCGCGATGTGCAGGTGCCCGTGCTCGAGCTTGTCCAGCATGGCGCGGATCTCGGCGTAATCGCGGGCGAGCGATTCGCGAATGCCGGGCGGTAGCCGCGAGTCGCGGATCAGCCCCCGCAGGCTCTCGCGCGCCAGGGTGAGGTGGCCGGAGCCCCCGTCACCCGCCGGCGGCGCCGTCTTCTCGCCGCTCCCGGTCCACGGCCAGCGCCATCGTGGCAACCTGTCGAACACCCGATTCAAGATGCCCACTCAACTCTTCCTCGAATTCCCGCGCCGCCGCTTGCGCATCCAGCTCGCCGTGCTTCTTCAGCGACTGGACGAGGCTCCGGCCCAGTGCATCGAAGATCAGGCCGTAGGCTACCGCATGCACGAGCCCGCCCGCGACGGTGCCGACGCCGGGAAAGGCTTTGAGCCCGTTGCCGGCCACCGCCAGTGACAGCGGCAGCGCGCGCCCGACGCGGCTCTGGCTCAAGGACAGGAACTCCTCGATATCGAGATCGCGCGGCGCCGCACCGTACAGCTTGCACAGCGCGTTCGTCATGGTCGTGCCGACGTAGCCCTGGATCACGATGTCGGTGCCCGGGCTGACGGCGGCCAGCGCGCCGATCACCGCCTTGCGCGTCGAGCTGCGGATGATCTGTTCGGCGCGCTGCTCGCGATAGCGCCTTTCGGCATCGTCGAGCTTCTGGGCGGCGAGGCTGAACACCGCGCGGTCGCGCCGGGCATCGAGGTCGGCGACGCCCTGCTCGAGCAGCCGGTTGACAGCCACGACCAGCACGCCGACGTCGGCCGGCCGCTCGCGCCGCACGACTTTCTCCGAGCCGTCGGCGCTTCTTTCGATCACGTCGGCGTGGCCGCCGGCCGAGACCGCCACCACGCGATCGCGCGCGACCTTGCCGCCCAGGTCGCTCAAATGGTCGAGCAGGCGCTCCATGAGCTGCGCCTGCTCGCGTGCATCGTAACGATCGGACTTGTTCATCACGAGCACCAGCGGCTTGTCGAGCTCGAGCAGCCACTGGATCGTGTTCCGGTCGGCGCGCGTCAGGTCGCCCTCGCAGACGAACAGCACGACGTGCGCCCGACGTGCTTCCTCGGCCGCCGCCTCGCTCAATGACGCTTCCATGCCACCCGTGCCGGGAACGTCGGTCAGCAGCACTTGCGAACCGCCGGCATCCTGCCAGCGATAGTGGCGGATGTCCGTCGTGGAGCCGCCGACGGCATCCACCGTCACCTCCGCGTCCGGCACCAGCGCGCGAATGAGCGAGCTCTTGCCGCTGCTGATCTCGCCGAAGAAGCAGAGGTGCACGACCCCCGCCTGCTGGCGCGCGGCGAGCTCGTGCAACTCGGCCCGCGCCCTCGCCGTCTCGATGCCGGCCGCGTCCGCCGCCCGCAGGCGCTCCTCGATTTCCTCGCGGGTGAGCTTTTTGGGCGCGCCTCCCGCCAGCTTCCTCGACGGTTTGCGGCGCACCGCCAGGCGCCAGATGAGCCAGATCGTCAGGAACGCCAGCGTCGCGACGGCCGACATCCACAGGAGCATCAAAGACGCCGGACCCTCCTGCAACCGCTGCCACACGTTCAGGGCGGATTCGGTGACGAACACCAGCGCGGCCAACGCGAGCAGGAACAGGATCGCGAGGAAAAACGCGATGAGCAGCCGGACGAAACGGTCGACTTTCATGGAGGCAAGCATACCCAAGGATCGGCACTGAGACTCGATTGCCGGCGGGCGACATCGCGGTATAGTGTCGCCGCGATCCTGTGGGGGGCTGACAATGAAGAACAGTAACCTGGCCTGGCGGGTGCTCTTGATGAGCGTTCTCATGCTGCCGGGCGCCGCCAGTGCGCAGGACGAGGTATACGTACCGGACGACCTGGAGCCCTGGACGTCCTGGGTGCTGCACGGGCGGGAGTACCTCGGTTGCCCGTTCCTGTTCGACAGCGCCGCCACCGCTCGCGACAGCTTCATCTGCGCCTGGCCGGGCGAGCTCGAGCTCGCCGTCGACGCCGGCGGTGCGCGCTTCAGCCAGGGCTGGACCGTCTACGCCGAAGAGCAATGGATTCCCCTCCCCGGCAGCGGCGAGCTCTGGCCGGAACAGGTTACCGTCGACGGGCAGGGCATCGCGGTGACGCTGCGCGACTCGAGGCCGCACCTGCGCCTGGCTCCCGGCCGGCACGCGGTTGCGGGCCGCCTCCGTTGGGACGAGCGCCCCCGCACGCTGCCGGTGCCGCCGGAGACGGGGCTGCTGCAGCTTACCGTCGACGGCAACCGCATCGCGCGGCCGGAACGCAACGGGAACGCCGTGTGGCTCGGCGAACGCGAGACGCCGCGCGAGGCCGCGAATGCAATCGGCGTGCAGGTCTACCGGCTGGTGGCGGACGACGTTCCCACCCGCCTCCTCACGCGCTTCACGATCGAGGTCTCCGGCGGCATGCGCGAGGAACGCCTGGCGCCCGCCCTGCCCGAGGGATTCGTGCCGCTGTCCCTCGCCAGCAAGCTGCCGGCCCGCTACGAGGCCGGCGGCGAGCTGCTCCTGCAGGTGCGGCCGGGCACCTGGTCCGTGGAACTGGCGGCGCGCGCCGACGGCGTGCGCGGGCAAATCGCCCTGCCCGAACCCGCCGCGAACCTGCCGGATACCGAGATCTGGAGTTACGCCAGCAACGATGCGCTGCGCGTGACCGTGCCGGAAGGCCTGGCGCCCGTCGACCCGCGGCAGGTCTCGGTGCCGGCCGACTGGCGGACACTGCCGGCTTTCCGCATCGCCGCCGGCGAGGCGCTCACGATCGTCGAACGCAGCCGCGGCAAGGTGGCCGTCGACAATCGGCTGGAGCTCGAGCGCCTGCTGTGGCTCGATTTCGACGGCGGCGGCTACACCTTCAGCGACACGATCCGGGGCACCATGCAGAGCGGCTGGCGGCTCGACATGGCGGCGCCGTACGCGCTGCAGAGCGCGTCCCAGGCCGGTGCCGACCTGCTGGTCACGCTCGGTGCCGGGGAGGGCCAGAC
>CBFGSB010000204.1:0-5331 GCA_965651325.1 uncultured Chromatiales bacterium
CCCCTGTCGTCACACAGGTCGCGCCCGGCGCGATACCGGGGTGCGCCGAGGCCAGCACCGTCGCCGCGGCGCCGGGCTCGTCACCGGAAAAGACCGCCGCTATCGCGGTGAACGGCTGGTAATCCTCCTCGGGGCGCAGCGGCTGCAGGAACACCCGCATCAGCCCGTCGCAGCCGACGCCCAGGCCCCAGAGCCCGTCGTCGCCCGGCCCGAGGTCGTAGGTCACGCGCTGCGGTTTGCCGCTAGCCAGCACGGCTTCCGCGCGCAGGCCGAGATCGCCCTCCAGGCAGCCGCCCGACAACATGCCCTGGAAGCGGCCGTCGCCGGTGATCAGCATGCGCGCGCCCGCCTTGCTGTAGGTCGAGCCCGACGTTCCGTACACGGTAGCCAGCACCAGCGGCAGCCGCTCCCCGCGCCAGGCGGCGAACGCGTCCTGCAGCGCCCTGGCGGTCATGCGTTGCCCGCCATTATGTCGGTCGCTACAGGGTAGGCATGGAGAACTCGGCGCCTGCGCGGATACCGGTCGGCCAGCGGGAGGTGACGGTCTTCAGGCGCGTGTAGAAGCGCACGCCTTCCATGCCGTAGACCGACGTGTCGCCGAACAGCGAGCGCTTCCAGCCGCCGAAGCTGTGGAAGGCGAGCGGCACCGGGATCGGCACGTTGATGCCGACCATGCCGACTTCGATGTTGGACGCAAACTCGCGCGCGGCATCGCCGTCGCGGGTGAAGATCGCGGTGCCGTTGCCGTACTCATGCTCGTTGATGAGCCGCAGCGCTTCATCGAAGGTAGCCACGCGGGTGATGGTCAGCACGGGGCCGAAGATCTCCTCGCGATAAATGCGCATGCTCTCGGTCGTGTTGTCGAACAAGGTCGGCCCGAGGAAGTATCCGGGCGACTTCGTAATGGCGTGCTCGCGGCCGTCGACCAATAGCTTCGCACCCTCCTTTTCGCCCAGCTCGATGTAGGAACTGACCTTGTCGCGGTGCTCAGCCGTGATCAGCGGGCCCATGTCGTTCGCGTTGTCGGTGCCGGGGCCGATTTTCAGCTTTTCGATGCGCGGCAACAGCTTTTCGAGCAGCGGCTCCGCGGCATTGCCGACCGTGACGACCGCCGATATCGCCATGCAGCGCTCGCCGGCAGAGCCGTAAGCGGCGCCTATCAGCGCGTCGGCCGCCTGGTCCATGTCGGCGTCAGGCAAGACCACGAGGTGGTTCTTGGCGCCGCCCAGCGCCTGTACGCGCTTGCCGTGCTCCGATGCCGTACGGTAGACGTGCTCCGCGATGGGCGTCGAGCCGACGAAGCTGACCGCGGCCACCCGCTCGTCGGTGAGCAGCGCGTTCACGGCGACGTGATCGCCCTGCACGACGTTGAAAACACCCGGGGGCAAGCCGGCTTCATGCAGCAGCTCCGCCCACTTGAGCGAGCAGCTCGGGTCCTTTTCCGACGGCTTCAGCACGAAGGTGTTGCCGCAGGCGATGGCAAGCGGAAACATCCACATCGGCACCATCGCGGGAAAATTGAACGGGGTGATGCCGACGCAAACGCCGAGCGGCTGGCGCATGGACCAGCTATCCACGTTCGTGCTGACCTGGTCGTTGTATTCGCCCTTGATCAGGTGCGGGATACCGCAGGCGAATTCCACCACTTCCAGCCCGCGCTGCACCGAGCCCGCGGCATCGGAGAGCACCTTGCCGTGCTCCTCGGTGATCAGGGCGGCAATCTCGTCGCGGTCGCGTTCGATCAGCTCTTTCAGCTTGAACATGATGCGCGCGCGCTTCAGCACCGGCGTGCGCGACCATTGCGGAAACGCGGCCTTCGCCGCTGCCACCGCGGCGGCGGCATCGCTTTCGCTCGACATGACGACTTCCGCGCACTGCTCGCCTGTCGCCGAGTTGTACACCTTTCCGGTGCGTTGCGAATCGGAAGCACGGCGTTCGCCGTTGATCCAGTTCGTAACGTTGCGGATCGCTTTCAGTTTTTCTGCTTTTTCAGCCATTTCTCTTCCCGTGTGATAGTCAGGCACGTAGCGCTTTGCGCACGGTTTCGACGACCTGCTCGATTTCGGATTCGCTGATGATCAGCGGCGGCGAGAACGCCAGCGTGTCACCTGTCGTGCGCACGATGACGCCATCGTCCAGGCAGGCGCGGAAGGTTTTTATTGCCCGCGCGGTCGGTTGTCCTTCGATCGGCTCTAGCTCGACGGCACCGACCAGCCCGAAGTTGCGGACGTCGATGACGTGCGGCTCGCCCCGGAGGCTGTGCAGTGCGTCCTCGAACGGTTTTTCCAACTGGCGGGCACGGTCGAACAGCCCTTCACCCAGGTACACATCGAGCGCCGCGCAGCCCGCGGCGGCGGCCAGCGGGTGGCCGGAATAGGTGTAGCCGTGGAAGAATTCGATGGCGCCCTCCGGCCCGGTCATGAAGGTCTGGTAGATGTCGCCTTTCGCCAGCACGGCGCCCATCGGCACGGCGCCGCTGGTCAGGCCCTTCGCGGTCGTGATGAGGTCCGGCGTGACGCCGAAGCGGTTGGAGGCAAAGCTGTCGCCGCAGCGGCCGAATGCCGTGATGACCTCGTCGAAGATCAGGAGAATGCCGTGGCGATCGCAGATCTCGCGCAGGCGCTCGAGGTAGCCTGCGGGCGGCAACAGCACGCCGGCCGAGCCGGCGACCGGCTCGACGATGACGGCGGCGATGGTCGACGCGTCGTGCAGCGCGATAATGTCTTCCAGCTCGTCCGCGAGCTCCAGCCCCCACTCCGGCAGGCCGCGCGAGTACGCGTTGTGCTCCAGGTTGTGCGTGTGCGGCAGGTGGTCGACGCCCGGCAGCAGCGCACCGAACATCTTGCGATTGGGCGAGATGCCGCCGACCGAGATGCCGCCGAAACCGACGCCGTGGTAACCCTTCGCGCGTCCGATGAGACGCGTGCGCGAAGCCTCTCCGCGGATGCGGTGGTACGCCAGGGCCATTTTGAGCGCGGTGTCGACCGCCTCGGAGCCGGAGTTGACGAAGAACGCGTAATCGATACCTTCGGGCGCGATGTCGGTCAGGCGGTTCGCAAGCTCGAACACGGTCGGGTGCCCGAGCTGGAACGCCATCGAGTAGTCCAAAGTCTCAGCCTGGCGCTTGATGGCTTCGACGATGCGCGGATGGCAATGGCCTGCGTTGCAGCACCACAGGCCCGCGACCGCGTCGAGCAGTTTCTTGTCGTCGTGCGTGTAGCAGTACATGCCCTCGGCGCGCGTGATGAGCCGCGGGTTCTTCTTGAAGAAGCGGTTCCCGGTGAACGGCATCCAGTAAGCCTCGAGATCCGGAAGGTCGGTTGCCACTTGCTTGGCTGTGCTAACCATCATTCAACTCCTGAGGTAATCCCTCAAATCAGTTCTTTCATTCGATAATAGAGCATGCCCAGCGCGAGGGCCGGGTTTGCAAACCATTTGCCGCCCGGCAGCTTCAGGTGCCCGATGCGCGCGAACACGTCGAAGCGTTCGAAATCGCCGCCGATGGCATCCGCAAGCACTTTGCCCGCCATGTGCGATGGCGCGAGGCCATGCCCCGAGTAGCCCTGCGCATAGTAGGTGTTCTCCTTTATGCGGCCGAGCTGGGGAATACGGTTGATGCTGATCGCGATGTAGCCGCCCCATTCGTATTCGATCTGCACGTCCTCGAGCTGCGGGAATACTTTGAGCATGTTGGGGCGGAGCGATGCCGAGATGTCCTTCGGATCGCGTCCCGAGTAGTTACAGAGCCCGCCGAACAACAGCCGGTGGTCGGACGTGAGGCGGAAGTAATCGAGGCCGACGCGCTGGTCGCAGGCCGCCATGTCCTGCGGCAGCAGCTCGCGCGCACGCTCGGCGCCCAGGGGCTCCGTGGCGACGACATAGCTGCCCGCCGGGATAACCTTGCCGAAGAGCGTCGGCTCGGCGCGGCCGAGGTAAGCGTTGCCCGCGAGCACGACCTTGTTCGCGTGCACCCGGCCGTTCGCCGTTTCGACCACGGGCTTTGCGCCGTGCCGAACGCGCGTGACGGCGGATCGTTCGAAGATGCGGACGCCTTTCTGCTCGGCGGCGAGTGCCTCGCCGATGCACAGGTTGAGGGGATGCAGGTGGCCGTTCGCGCGATTGACGAGGCCGCCGATGTAACGCGGCGAGCCCACGAACTCGCTGAGCCTCTCGCGCGGCACGAACTCGAGTGGATGCGGGTAGTCGAGCCGCTTCTTGCGCGCGATCTCGGAATGAAAGTAGTCGAGATCGCGCCGGTTGAGGGCAACATCGATGTAGCCCTGCTTCAGGTCGCAGTCGATGCCGTATTGCTCGATGCGGTCGAGAACGATCTGGCGGCACTCGATGCCCATGCGCCAGGCCGTCCGGGCGGCAGCGGCGCCCAGCCGCTTCTCGATCTTGTCGGTTTCGACGAAGCCGTCGATGAGCTGCCCGCCGTTGCGACCGGATGCGCCCCAGCCGACCTTGTGCGCCTCGAGCACGATGACGTCATAACCGCGTTCGGCCAGGAACAGCGCCGTGGAAATCCCGGTATAGCCCGCCCCGACGACGGCGACGTCACAGCGCTCTTCACCCGAGAGCATCGGGTAGTCCGTGCGCCGGTTGACGGTGGCGGCGTACCAGGAATTTACATGCGGCATGGTGTCGAGCATGCAGGCAGGGTACTGCAGGGCCCGTTAGTTAACAATATTTAAACGATGAAAAATAACCAGTTGATTTAACACCTATCTTCTACAAGAATGTTCACTATAATCAACGATTCAACAGGCAACATGAGGCAAGCGGATGGAATCGGTCGGATCCGAGCTCAGGACCCTGCGCAACCACCAGGGGCTTTCACAACGGCAACTGGCGCTGCGCGCGGGCGTTTCCAACGCCACGATATCCCTGATCGAGCATGGCCGCACCGACCCGTCGCTCGGGCTCCTGAAGCGCATACTGGACGCGCTGGGGGTGTCCTTCGCCGAGTTCTTTTCAGGGCAGCGCGGCGCCGCCGGCAAATACTTCTACGCCAGCGAGGAACTGAGCGAGATCGGGAGCGGCATGATCTCCTACCGCCAGGTCGGCGGCGATCTGCTGGACAGCAAGCTGCAGATCCTGCACGAGCGTTACCGCCCCGGGGCGGACACGGGGCAGTCGATGCTGAGCCACGAGGCCGAGGAAGGCGGGATCGTGCTGGCGGGAAGGCTCGAAGTGACGGTCGGCGACCAGGTGCGCACGCTCTCGGCCGGGGACGCGTACCGGTTCAACAGCCGCTTGCCGCACCGGTTTCGCAACACCGGCAGCGAGGATTGCATCGTCGTATCGGCGTGCACGCCGCCGAGCTTCTAG
>CBFGSB010000205.1:0-5228 GCA_965651325.1 uncultured Chromatiales bacterium
CGGCGGCCGTGACTCGGCGGACGGTCGTGCATGACAGTGCCGGCCCGCCCCGGTCAGGGCGCTTCCGTGCTCCCCGGAGCGAACTGCTCCAGGGTGCCGAACACCGGCTGCCCTTCGAAAACGGTAAGCAGGACTTTTGCGGTCCCGATTTCCGTGGCCGGAACGTTGAAGATGTCCTTGTCCAGGACGATGAGGTCCGCGCTCTTGCCCGGTTCGAGCGAGCCCGTCACGTCGGCATTTCCGGTTGCGTAAGCGACGTTGATCGTGTGCGCCTTCACGGCCTCGGCAAGACTGATGCCTTCGTCGGGAAGCAGCGGAGCACTGGCCGGGACCTCGTAATTGACGCGGGTGACGGCAACCTGCAGGCCCAACAGCGGGTTCGCCGTCGCGACGGGCCAGTCGGAGCCGTAAGCCAGCATGCCGCCCGCCTCGAGGACGCTGCCTGCCGGGTAGATGTAACTCGAGCGGACCGGACCGATCTCACGCTTGGCCATGTCCATGTAGGGATAGTTCGAGGCCCAGGTGGGCTGGAACACGGCGATCGCGCCAAGCGGGCCGAAGCGCTGCTGGTCGGCGGGATCGATCACGCTCAGATGCGAGATCATCGGGCGATGGCTGGTGCCGTTCTTTTCCAAAGCCGTTTCGAAAGCGTCGAGCGCAACCCGCGTCGCGCGGTCGCCGATGGCATGCACGTGCGGCTGGATGCCGGCCGCGGCCAACTCCGCCACCGCCTGCTCGAGCACGTCCGGCGCTATCTGCAGTTCGCCGCGGACGCCGTCGCTGCCTTCGTAGGGCTCTATCATTGCGGCAGTCCACTGGGGGATCACGCCGTCGAGGTAGAACTTGACGGTACGGGCATCGAGCCCCCACTCACCAGCTCGGCGGGAGGCCTCCAGGACGGCCGGGACCTGGTGGAGTGACCGCTCGTTCGCCCATTTGAACGCCAGCGTCACGTGGCTCGTCAGCTCACCGCGATCCGTGAGGGCCTTGTACGCGGCAAGCGTTGCGCTGGTGCCGTCGGCCGCCAGGTCGATGCCGGCGTCGTGCCAGTTGGTGATTCCCAGGCTGTTGAGGTGTTCCGCGACGTAGCGGATCGCTTCCTGCATGTCCGTATCGTCCGGCGTCGGGATCAGGTCCTGGACCAGGTCCATCGCCCCTTCCTGGAGACCGCCCACCGGTTCCCCGGTCGCGAGGTCACGGTCGATGCGTCCGTTCTCCGGATCGGGCGTGTCCTTCGTGATGCCACCGAGCTCCAGTGCTTTCGAGTTCAGCCAGTAGCTGTGGCCCCCGACCGATTCGAAGATCAGCGCACGATCGGTCGACACCTCGTCCAGGATTTCCTTGCGCGGTATGCCGTTGGGCGGGAACAGCGCGTCCTGCCAACCGACGCCGTAAATCGGGCCGTCGCCCGGCTCCGCTTCCACGCACCCGGCGACGATCCGCTGGTAATCGGCCAGGGAGGTGCCGGCATGCAGCGGACATCTCGTCATGGCCATGCCGCCGAAGATCGGGTGGACGTGCGCGTCCCCGAAGGCAGGCAGCACCAGGCGCCCGCCGACGTCTACCACCCGGGTGCCGTCACCGCGGAAACGCGC
Source organism: uncultured Chromatiales bacterium (assembly GCA_965651325.1). Lineage (GTDB taxonomy): Bacteria > Pseudomonadota > Gammaproteobacteria > Steroidobacterales > Woeseiaceae > IDS-8. Next base: position 1,596 of record CBFGSB010000205.1, read on the forward strand.
GACCTCGTCATGCGTGCCGACAGCGACGATAAGGCCGTCGTCGACGGCTACCGCCTCGGCCCACGGTTGGCCGCCGGCCACCGTGTAGACGTGCGCGTTGGTGAAGATGACATCCGCGGCGGGCGCTTGCTGCGAGCCGTCCGGGCTGCCGCAGGACCAGAGTCCCGCGGCAACGACGAGCGCAGCGAGCGGCTGCAGGCGCCGGCTCACCGGAACTGCCATGTCACCGAGCCGGCCAGGGTGCGAAGACAGAAATTGCGGCTACCGCGGGAGCGGCCAGTATCCTGAGAATGGCCGATTCGTTCGGTTGATGGCTGCCTGGCATCGTTCCCCCTCCTGTTGGCGCTCGGTACACTCGACATTCAACAACATCGACTACTTCGAATCGCTGTTAATTCGGGGTAAAGCCCGCTCAAGACGGGTAAGTGGAAGTCCTTACCCCTCACCTTCGTTGCGCGCTCGGTTACGGTACCGCAAGTTCCGACGGATGCTCATGAATACGATCGACCCGGACATCGACCGCTTCGTCTCGGCCATGCGCGAAGACTGGAGCCGGTTCCCGCCGCTCTCCTCGATGAGCTTCGCAGAGCTGCGGGCGGCCGCGGAAACGGTTCGCCACCGATGGACGCTGGGGGGGCCATCGATGGCCGAGACCCTGGACCTCACGCTGGACCCGGGCGGCGGCGAGCTCAGGATTCGCGTCCATCGGCCGCCGGCAGCCGGGGAGATGCCGGGTGCACTCGTCTACCTTCACGGCGGCGGATTTACGCTCCTGAGCATCGATACGCACGACCGGTTGATGCGCGAGTATGCCGCCGCCGGGCAGTTCGCGGTGATCGGAGTGGACTATCCGCTCGCACCGGAATCCAGGTACCCGCTGGCGCTCGATCGCATCGAAGCGCTGTTGTGCTGGCTCGGGGACCACGCCGAACGTTGGCGCGTTGACCCGGACCGACTGGCGATAGGGGGCGATTCGGCGGGCGGCAACCTTGCTTTCGCCGCCTGCCTGCGCCTGCGGGATCGAAGCCGGCTGGGGCTGGTTCGTGCCATTCTCTCCAGCTACGGCGGCTTCTCGCCGGAGATTTCCGACGACGCGGAGCACCGGTTTGGCGGGCCGGGCTCGATCATGGATCGTGAAGAAGCGCGGCAGTACTGGAAGAACTACCTGCGGGACGAGAAAGACGCTTCGGACCCGTATGCCTGCCCGTTGCTCGCCGATGTGACCGGCTTTCCGCCGGTCTTCCTCGCGGTCCCGGAACTGGACCTCGTCGCCGAGCACAGCCTGGCGATGGAAAAGCGCCTGCGGAGCGCAGGTGTGCTCGTCGAGCGCGTGACCTATACGGGCGCCGTGCACAGTTTTCTCGAGGCCGTGTCGATCTCTGCGTTGGCACAGCGCGCCATTGCCGACGGCGCCCGTTTCGTCAGTCGGCACATCGGATATGGGGGCTGAATGTTTGATCTGCTGAACGGCATCAGGGTCATCGACCTGAGCACAGTCGTGCTCGGGCCGTACGCCACGCAACTGCTGGCCGACATGGGTGCGGACGTGGTGAAGGTAGAGCCGCGGGGCGGCGATGTGTTCCGTGGGGCTCGCCCCGGGCGCAGGGGCGGCGATGGAGCCGGGTTCCTCAACGTGAATCGCAACAAGCGTTCGATAATGGTCGACCTGGACACTGCCGACGATCGGGAAACGCTTTACCGGCTCGTCGCGACCGCCGATGTTTTTATTCACAACCTGCGCGAGCGAAGCGCCCGCAAGCTGGGCGTGGACCATCGGTCGATCAGCGAGCGCAAGCCGGACATCGTCTATTGCTCCGCCCGCGGCTTCGCCCATGGCCCCTACGGCCATACCCCTGCATACGACGACTGTATCCAGGCGGCCGCCGGACTCGCGTGGCTGAATGCCGGCGAAAGCGGTGAGCCCCGCTACGTACGCACGATACTTTGCGACAAGGTCGCCGGCCTGCACCTGGCGTTCGCGGCCGCGGCCGGCATCGCGGCTCGGGAGCGAACGGGCAAGGGCTGCCGCATCGAGACACCGATGTTCGAGGCGATGGTGTCCTTTCTTCTCATCGAGCAGCTCAGCGGCCAGACCTTCATCCCGCCGTTGCCCGAGCGCGGCTACGTCCGGCTCAACGCGTCCGGCCGCCGACCGTACCGGACGCGCGACGGGTACGTTACGATCATGCCCTATACCGCGGTGCATTGGCGCCGGTTCCTGAAACTCGTGGGTCGCGAGGACGTGGCCGATGCAGACTGGCTCGATAACCGCGAGCTGCTTTCCGCCAGGATTGACGAGCTGTACGAATTGATTGCGGCGGCGGCCCCGGGGCGCACCACCGATGAATGGCTGAGCCTGGGACGAGAGCTGGATATTCCCTGTGCGCCGGTCAACCGACTGGAAGACCTGCCGAACGATCCGCACCTGGCCGCGACCGGGTTTTTCGGCAGGATGATGCATCCCGTCGAAGGGGACCTGCTGTATTCACGTTCCCCGTTTGCGGTCGACACAGTAGCGCGGCCGGATCGGCCCGCCCCGGCGCTGGATGCAGATCGGGCGGAGATTCTCGGAGAGATCGGGTGAGCGCGGGGCGCCGCATGACAGTGCGCATCCACCGCTGGCTCGGGGTCGCGGCGGCGCTCGTCTGGATTGTGCAGGCGGCTACCGGGGTCCTGCTCAGCTTCCATTTCGAGATCGGGGATGCGGCACTTTCCACAGCCCACCGTCCGACCGATCTCGCGGCGCTCGAGCGGCGGCTCGACGAGCTGGCCACGGCCGGACCGCAGGCGCGGGTGAACTATATCTGGACGACCGCCGGGCTCGAGGACCGCTACGTCATCAACTACGTGGACGGCGAGGGTGTCAGTCGCCGTATGCGGGTCGACGGGGCGGGCGACATACTGCATGACCGGCGGCTGACGGACCACACGTTCCTGACGCTGATGCATGAGCTGCATCTCACGCTCGTCGCCGGGCAGGCCGGGCACTGGGTCCTGGCCATTGCCGGCGTACTGCTCGCGACCAACCTCGTATTCGGGGCTTTCGTTGCGTGGCCGCGCCGCGGGGCATGGCGCCGGGCGCTCAAGCCGGCAAGTGCGGGCGATGGCGTGGCGACGGCGTATTCGTGGCACCGCGCACTCGGACTGTGGATCGCGGTTCCGGCGATCTTCGTTGTGGTCACAGGCACGCTGATACTCTTCGAGCACCCGATCGAGCGACTGGTCGGCGCGGAGGCCGTGAAATTGCCGGCGAATCCGCCGCAGGGAGAGGGGATCGGGTTCGCCGCCATGGTAGCCGCGGCGGTCGACGCTATCCCGGGCAGCTACTTTGCCGGCAGTCCCATGCCGTCAGGCGAGGATGCGAGTTACTACGCGTGGGTGCGGGCACCGGGCGAGCTCTACCGGAACGGCTATGGCGGCAGCCTCGTAATCGTTGACGCCAACGACGGCAGCATTCGCGGCGCCTACCCGGCGACCGAGCATGGCGCGGCGAAAGCATTCCTGTACTCGCTCTATCCTTTGCATACAGGCGAAGCGGGAGGACTGATCGGCAGGGTAGTGGTCATGATCGTGGGCATCGGGCTCACGGCCGTGACTGTCTTCGGCTTCCTGCTCTGGCTGCGGCGCCGGAAC
>CBFGSB010000206.1:0-5227 GCA_965651325.1 uncultured Chromatiales bacterium
CGTCTTGCGGTTCCGCGAGTGCCTGCATCGCCCGGACCGCGTCGTCCTCGCCGACCGTCATAAAGGCGTCCGCGAGCCTGGATAACACTCGCCAAGCCGTCAAGGAAGGTTCCTGGCATTCGAGCATCGCCATGACCGTGGGTTGCTGCTGTGCGATCGAGACCGGCTCGCCCGCGTCGTGGCTGGCGAGGAGGCAGGCCGCGCGGTCCGGCTCCACGATGACGATGCGCGGGCGGCTGGGGCCCGGTGCCGACGCAACATAGCCCGCGACCGCGGAGGCGAGACCACCGACCCCAGCCTGGATGAAGACGTGCGTCGGAGCGAATGGCATGGCGTCCAGCGCTTCGCGCACCATGACGGTGTACCCTTGCGCAACGAGCTGCGGAATGCGCTCGTAACCGGGCCAGGCGGTGTCGGAAACGATGGTCCAGCCGTTCGCTTCCGACTCGCGCGTTGCGGCGGCGACGGCATCGTCGTAGACGCCGCTTACCCGGCGAATCTCGGCGCCGAACGCTTCGATGGCGGCCGCGCGTTCGTCGGACACGCCTTCATGGATGAAGATCACCGCACGACAGCCGGTGAAGCGCGCGCCGGCAGCTACCGAGCGCCCGTGGTTGCCGTCGGTGGCGCAGGCAACCGTCATGCCGGCCGCGATCGCGCGGACTTCCGGCGACAGCACTTCACGGCCTTCGAGCGGCCGCTCCAGCCTGCGCGACGCCTCATCCAGCAGGACTTGCAGCACTGCGTACGCACCGCCCAGCGCCTTGAAGCTGCCGAGATTGAGGCGGGTCGACTCGTCTTTTACGAAGAGCTGATGGACGCCATGACGGCGTGCGAGCGCGGGCAGCGCGCGCAGCGCTGTCGGGCGCGCCGCGGGACACGAGTCGAGCAGCGATTGCACCCGCTGCGCGGCACCGGCGTCGAGATAGGCGGCATCCTCGGGGTCGAGAGCGCTGCCGCGGGTGGGAAGCCGATTTAGTCGGAAGGTACCGGGCGCCATCAAGCAAAGCTGCAGGAAACTTTAAAGCCGGTCATTGTAACGCCGCGGCGGCTGTGCGGTGGCGCCTGGTGACTATAAGTGACGCAATAGTCCTTCCCACCCGATTTGGCAGGTTGGTCAGGTATAACGCTCCAGCACGCCGGCGCCGTCGTAACGTACCGCGCACACGGGCGCGCTCGACGCTCGACGGTCGCCGTCTGTCGCCCGCGTGCTATGAACGCGTGTACTAGGTGTCCGGGTCGAACCGCTCGCAGGTTACCCGCGGGTTCCAGTCCACGAACATGCCGTGCGGGTTTTTCCTGAACGCCCAGACGTGCAGCTCGTAGAACGCGGGCAGGCCGAGGCGATTCGGCGCGCCGTAATAGTTGAAGTGCTGCCCCTCGAGCGCCGGCGGTCCGGGGTTGGCGGCGTCCCAGTCTTCCGCGAAGACAAGGTATTCCACCGCGACCAAGCGGAAGCGCCCGTTGGGGCGCGGCTCGTACACGATGGCCTCCGGTTGTGAGGCGTCGAGCGCACCGTCGACCAGCAGCCCCTCGTTGAGGAAATGTACCCCCATCGCGCCTTCTTCCGCACCGCTGACGCAGCTCGGCAGTTGCACATAGCCGTCATCCACGGCGGCCGATGGGTCGCGGTACCGGCTCGCGGCCTGCAGGACCGTCTCGACCAGGCCGGTGGGCGGATGGGCATCATCGTCGTCCGCCATCGCTGGCGGGGAGCTGCTCAGGACGACGGGCATGGACGCGGCAAACAGGATCGGACGAAGATCGATCTTCATGGCATTTACTCCTGGGGGATCGCGGTAGGCGGAACACTCGGGCGGGCGTCCCGAGATGAGCCCGCTCTCGGCCGGGCTGGCCTTGGGTTCGGGCGTCAAGGAGTTTAGCGGGCGTGGAGGAACGCTATAGCCGATATGCCTAAAAGGAATGGCTTCGAGGTGGGGGGCGGTACGTCGGTAGCACGCTGCTATACAGATCGGCGCATGCGGTTGACTCCGTGGCCTCGGCCAGGCCGCCTCCGAACCTCATTCGAATATGCGTGTAATGTATATTATGTTAAATCGTATAGATTCCACCAAGTCAACCACCGCCTCCTGTCGGGACACCAAAATTCCGGCAAGGGGATGAACTTGGCCGGCACGTACAGCTCGTGAACTCGCTTGATGTACCCGAGCACCACCCCTCGGCGCTCCGGCTCGAAGCTGAGCGGACCGTCGACGATGGTCAACGTGTCCCTGACGTAAACGGGATTCGGCAGTCGCTCGCCCGCGCCCAGGACAGCGACCCGAAAGACGCGCAGAGCACCGAACGATGCCGACGAGTTCTCGACTTCGACCGCTCCGACCGCGAAGCTGCCGAACCCGCTGTAGATGAGTTGTTCACCCTGGCGGGCGTGCACCCGCGCCTCGAGTCGCCTTACCCCGTCGATGAAGACCACACGCTGGCGGGGGTCGGGTCACCGGTCGGCGTGATCGCCTGCCAGTTCGCGTCGCTGACCTCGATCTCGTGGTCTACCTGCTCGTCCGATTGATCATCCGTGGGCGCGAGTGGCGTCTGGTCGCCGTAGTCGACCTCCCAAGGGTCGATGCGCACGCGGAAATCACCGAAGGGCTGTGCCGTAGTCATTCTCCTTCTCGCAGTATCGCCCCCATAGCGAGCTAACGACCAAGCTCAGCGGCAAAGGCAAGCTGGCGTGGCTTTTGCGAATGCAAAAGACATGACAGCTTGTCTTTGTCCGTCTGCAGCGCCTTGTTAGGCGTCACTTTTGCGCCACCGCTTGATTGATCGCCTTTTGGAAGCCACCGAACATTTCATACACATCTACCTTGATACCATCTTCTATCCGCTTTGAAATGGCGGTGAGCGGAAACACCAAAGTACCGCTCTGAAGCCAGCGCAGCGCCGGATCCCGTCCGGCCTCATCGTCAACGGCTACCCAAGACAATTCTGCAACCTCTTGCACCAAAGCGTCGCCGAATGCGACACCGAGGGATTGAAGCTTCCACGTCTCATGTTTTTCGATCCAATCATTATCCAAGACGGTTTGAATAACTCGGAGCTTTCCGGAGATCGATTCGTAAGCTGTAGGATCTTCAAAGTGGCCTATCACCCAGTGCCGATGCTTCTCAAGGCGGTCAAGGTCATCGGCGTTCAATTCTCCGATCGACTGGGGCATGCGCTATCGCTTCCGTGACGCCTAACAGAGATTAGGCAGAACGCACGAATATCGAATGATCGAGCGCCAGATAACACCGCGCTTCTGACATTTCTTGTTCTCCTTATCAGCCCCGTGCTTCAGCAGGTTATCGCATTTTTTGACAGGACGATCGCGCACGCGCGATCCTTGCTGCCATCCTCCCGTCCTTCTTCGTATTCGCGCTTCCAGAGATATGCATAGCGGATGACCAGGCCCGGATGCGGCTCTGGATTAGTCACGGTTTCCAGGTTTTGAGTTCGGCGTCCAGGTCAGCGAACCGATCCGGCACCTTGGCCTCTCGAAGCGCTGCAACCTGACGCTCCGACACCTCCCCTGCTGCGAGCGCACGGCGATCACGCCGCTTAAGCCGCCCATACTCCTCTGCTGAAATCAGCACGGTCCGCGGGCGACCATTCTTGGTGATGGCGACGGGCTTCGTCAGCGCTTGATCCTGGTACAGCCCGATATTGCGCTGAAAATCGGCGGATGTGACTGTGACGGTCTCGTCTGAACGCATGATGCTGTACTCCTGTAGTTAGCGTACTGTACAGAGGCGCCGTTACCGGAATTTTCGTGGGCCGACACCTCCGGTTGTCGGCCCCAGAATTCCGGTACCCCTGATGAAATGCCGGTATCGCTCAGACTCGGCCCTTACCAGTGGAAACCGTTGCGAACTTAAGGCTTCTGGCTGACCTTCGCCGTGCGCTGTCGTTGCCTCTGCGCATAAGTCTTCCGCTGTTCAGCGACGAGCGAAAGTATCTGAGGCCACCGCCGCTCTTGAAATTCCTCGCTCGAAACCATGTCCACGGGCACGGCAGAGAGAGGATTCAAGCTGAAGTCGTGGAATACGGAAGCGAGCCCCTTGTCCAACGCCATGCTTGCAACGCGCTCGATCGCATTGAGGAGGACACGTGTGCGGCCTTCCCGCCCGAGATGCTCGAGATACACACGCGTAATGTCGACGGCGAGATTCGCCTGCGCAATGCCTTGGCTGTCACGTTTGGACGGTAGCGCCGCAATATTTTTCAGACGGCTTTCCAGCACATCGAGAGGATGCAGCACCCGCAGATGGGTGCCGTCGGCGAGCGTTACCCCGACTGCGTGCCGTTTGATGCGCTCGGTTTCAAGTCCAATGACGCTCGCCAGAAAATCGACCTGCTTGATGCCTTGGCCCTCGATTCGCTTGCTGAGCTTGGCGGTTTGCACCGTCGCATCGTCCATCGTAGCTCGCCAGAATCGCCAGCCCTGGCGCTTCAGCGCTTGCGCGAGTTCACGCGCGACCTCGGCACTGCCGAGGAAGTCCACATCGCTGGTTACATTGGCGGACAACACGCCGACGGGAGTAACGGCGTAGTGCTGTGCCCAGAAGGCGAGCGCCTGGCCGCCGACGAGGACTGCCCTGCCCCGACAGCCTTGGAGAATCTGATCGATCTCGTCTTCTGTTAGCGCAATCTCGGGCAGCGGGCTGTTCAATCGGCCGGTTCCTCAGGCCATTCAAGTCGAGCACCCCGCAGTCGCTCCGGTCGCAAGAGCAGCATCGCTTCCGGGTCGACGTCATCTCTCTGCGCAAGCGCGCGATCGCGGGCCTGAGAAGCTCGTTTCATCGCGCGCAACTGTTTTCCAGAAACCGCTCGCACACCAGCATCGCGCACGGCAAACGGCAGGCCGCCTCGGCGCACCACCTGCTGAAGGAAAATGCGGATGGCATCGCTCATCCCCAATGCATTTGCCTCCAGCACTGCGGTAGCCTGCTCCTTTAGCTCAGCATCGATGCGGGCGCGAACAACGGTAGTTTTCATGGCCACATTGTAGCTACGTTTGAGACGCGGCGCAATCAGGCCACCTCGTGTGATTCACTGCATGTTAGGCTTCGCACTGCAATCTACTGGCCCTTCCCCTCGCGCTAGGCGTGCCTGCAGCTTACGCGGGTCTACTACCATAAGCCATTGAATCTAAAGAGGCGCCGTTAACGAATTTTGGTGGGCCGACACCACCGCTGGATGTCTCGCCCGCTCCAGCATTCGACCAGTTCGA
>CBFGSB010000207.1:0-5208 GCA_965651325.1 uncultured Chromatiales bacterium
TGGGACTCACGCCGGAACAGCTGCGGCACGGCTTGCTCATCGGGGACCGGCTCGTGAAGCCGGCGCAGAATCTCGTCTGTGGCCCTAACGGCAAGTCTCATCTCGAGCCGAAGGTGATGGAGGTCCTCGCCTGCCTCGTCGAGCACGCCGGCGACGTGGTTTCCCGGGCGTCGCTGTACGACGCCGTTTGGGGAAAAACCGTCGTCAGCGACCAGGCGCTCACCAACTGCATCTCGGAGCTCCGGCAGGTCCTGGGCGACGATCGATCGGACCCGCGCTATATCGAGACCGTCCCCAAGCGCGGATACCGGTTGGTGGCGCCGGTTCGCACGGCCGATGGGGCCCACGTCCGGAACAGCGTCGACCCGGGCCGAAAGTCCAGGCGTCACTGGCTGCTCGCCGCGGCGGCCGTCGCCGCCGCCGGGCTCGTCTTTTTCGCCTGGCGGGCGCCTCCGGGCCAGAGCCCCGCAATGGCGAGCGTCGTCGTGCTGCCTTTCGAGAATGCCGGGAACGATGCAGGCCTGGATCACCTGCGCCTCGCGCTGCCCGACGAGATCACGACCCTGCTCACCAACGCGCGCAATCTCGTAGTGCGGCCCTTCGAGCACACGCCGGCCGGGGAAAGCTTCGCGATCGGGCGAGAACGCGAGGCCGACCATGTCATCACCGGGCACTACTATCGCGAGCCCGGGAATCGCCTCACCGTGGTGCTCGAAGCACAGGAGGTCGCGGGCGAACGCCTGGTCTGGCGCGCCCGTATCACCGTGCCGGCCGGCGAGCTGCTGGTCATGCGCGAAGCCGTGGCGGAGCGTGTCAGCCGCGGGCTGCTGCCGGCGCTGGGCGCGGTGGCGCCGGTCTTCGGCTCGCCTCCCGCAAATGCCGAGGCTTACGACCTGTACTTGCGCAGCCTCGCCCTTCCGCGGCACCCGGAGCCTACGGTGCGCGCGATCCTGCTGCTCGAGCGAGCCGTTGCCCTCGACCCGAACTTCGCACCGGCCTGGGCCGCGCTCGGCGCGCGCCAATACGAGCATGGCAGTTACGGCGACGGCGGCGAGGGCGCGCTGGAGAGAGCGCTCGTGGCCAATCGGACGGCGCTCGAGCTCGACCCCGAAACGCTTTCCGCTGCCGTCGGGGTTATCAAACTGCGCACCGAATCCGGCGACCTGGCGCAAGCGTACGCCGAGGCGCAACGGCTCGTGCAGCGCTTCGAACGCAAGGCGGAGGCGCACCTCTCGCTCGCCTACACCTACAAGTACGGCGGCATGCTCGAGGCATCCCAGCGGCATTGCGAAACGGCGTACGCGCTCGATCCCCATAACCCGGACCTCCGCTCCTGCGCATACTCCTTTCTCTATGCCGGCAGGCTCGACCGGGTGCAGGCCTTCCTCGATGCCGACTCCGGCTCGTATTTCGCGCATTGGGGCACCGTGCTTTTGAACCTGCGGCGGGGCGACGAGCCCGCCGCGCTGGACGCCGCACGCCGGGTGCCGCCCGACCAGCACATTCGCCGCTTCATGGAGGCTTGCCTCGAAGGGCGACGCGGCCCCGAGCTCGACGCCGCGGAGGCGGCCTTCGTCGGGTTCTGGTCCGGTCATCGCGACCCCGAGCTGGCGTATGCGCTTGCGCCCATGCTCGAGTACTGCGGCCGCCGAACGGCCGCGCTCGCGTTCATTGAGCGCGCAATCGACCAGGGGTTCTGCGCGTGGCCGGCCCTGAAGAGCGATCCGGCCTGGGCAGACCTGCGCAAGGACTCGCGGTTCGGGCGGGTCCGCAGCGACGCCATCGCCTGCCACCAGCGCTTCCGTGCCGCCGTCGAGCGGAGCTCGGAGAAGGACACCTGAGGCAAAGGTGCTTTCCTGTGCGATCCCTGACGTTTTCCTTGCGTCTTCCTGAGGATTCCCGCTGCCGTCCGGCGGCCAAATCGAGCCTCGAGCGAATCCGACAAGAGGTGTTGATCAATGAAAGCCAAGATTCTTTGCGCCTGCTCCCTGCTGGCTGCCTTCGGCACGCTGGCATCCGCGGCCGCGCCCGCGGACTCCAACTCCCACGCGAGCAAACACAAGCGGCCGCAGGGCGAGCTCGTCGAGGTCGTTCGCGATGCCACCCGCCGTTTCCACGACGTCCGGCTCGCCGAAGCCGAGGGCTACCAGCTCCTCTTCGGCTGCGTCAGCGGCCCCGACATCGGGGCGATGGGCATGCACTACGTGAACATGGCGCTGGTCGGCGACGGCGAGCTGCACCCGGACCGCCCGGAGATCGTCATCTACGAGCCACAGCCGAACGGCCGCCTGAAACTCATCGGCGCGGACTTTCTCGTGCTGGCGGATGCCTGGCACGCCGAAAACCCCGCGGCGCCGGAGCTCATGGGCCAGCTACTGCACCTGTTCGAGAGTCCCAACCGCTTCGGCCTGCCGAGCTTCTACACGCTGCACGTCTGGGCCTGGAAGCAGAATCCTTTCGGCACGTTCGTGAACTGGCATCCGGAGGTCTCTTGCGAGGCTTTTGACGGGCAGGCGCAATAAGGGAGGCGTGCCATGACTACGGACACAGGACCCACGGCAATCGTCGCAACCCGCGAAGGGGGGGCGCTGTACCGCGCGCTCCTCTTCCTCTTCAGCATTGCCAGCTACGGCCTGTTCCTGGCGGTCTTCCTCTGTTTGCTCGCCTTCCTGGGCAACCTGCAGGTGACGCCACTCGCCAATCTCCTGCCGGTGGTGCGGGCGATCGTGCCGTACTCCATTGACCTCGGGCGCGACATGGGCTCGCTCAACTCCGCCATCCTGGTCGACGCCGCGCTCATCGGGCTGTTCGGCCTGCAGCACTCCGTGATGGCGCGCCCGGGTTTCAAGCGGGCCTTCACCCGCCTCGTGCCGGCCGAGGCGGAGCGCAGCCTGTACGTGCTGGTCGCGAGCGCGGTGCTCGCCCTGCTGCTCTGGCAATGGCGCCCCATTCCGAGCCCGGTACTCTGGCAGGCGGACGCTGCGTGGAGCACCGCGATCGGCTGGTCGGTCATGGGGCTCGGCGTCGCCGTCCTGCTGTGGGCGACGTTCCTGATCGACCATTTCGAGCTGCTCGGCCTCCGGCAGGGTTGGGACACGCTGCGCGGCAAGGCGCTGCATGCGCCGGCCTTCGTCACGCCCTGGTTGTACAAGATCGTGCGCCACCCGCAGTACCTCGGGTGGCTGCTGATCTTCTGGGGCACGCCGACCATGACGGCCGGACACCTGCTCTTCGCGTCCGGAATGAGCGGTTACATCCTCGTGGCCATGCGTTTCGAGGAGCGTGACCTCGTCAAGCACATCGGCGAGCCGTACGCGCGTTACCGCCGGCAAGTGCCGGCGCTCGTGCCGCTGCCCGGGAAGCGCTACAAAGGGTGAGATATCCGGGCTAGTCCGCCACGCGGCGGGACAGCTCGGCGGTGAACTCCTGCGCTTGCGCCTCGCGGAATGCCTGGCAGAGCGCAATACTCTCCCTGGCCTGGGCAACGCCGCGCTCATGGCCCGGGAAGAGCGCGGCTGCCTCCTCTGCAAAGGCGTCGAGCTCCGCGATCCGGTTCACGTCGCAGAACGAGCCGGCCAGGCCCGGAACCCAGCGGCGGTATTGCGAGGGCACCTTCCGCGCAACCGCCTCGGGCCGCTCGCGCAGCCAGTTCCAGGCCGCGGCGCGCGTCTCGTCATTGTCCATTTGCGCGGAGAGGATCCGGAACGCATCGCTGGGTTCGATTTCCTCCGCCAGCGCCAGTTCGCGCAAGCGCGCCGCGGTTTCCGGATCGTCGGTCCACCCGAGCGCATACATGGCGCTGGATTCGAAGGCGGGAACGTCGATCCGGTCGCGCATTTCAAGGAAAGCATCGATGAACGACGGTCCGATGTCCTCCACCGCCACGCGCGCGGCGGCGTCATACTCGTCCGCGGTCAGCGCTTGCGGGTCCGGTTCGCCGCCCGTACCGATAAACGCTGCCGCGGCATTGGCGAGGCGCGCCCGCAGGGCCTCGTCCCCGGCGGTCAGCGCCAGGAAATCCTGCAACCGCTGGCGCAGCACACGTGCCTGGTCATCCCGCACGTCTCGTAGCGCCGCGTAGCGATCCCGGTAGAGATCTGCAGCGAATGCCCTGGCGTTGGCGCGAGCCTCGCTGCCATCCTCGGTGAGATCGGCGATGTAGCGGCCAAGGGCCTCGAGCGGCGCGCCCGCGATCGCCGGATGATCGGCAGCCGCCGCTGCCTCGATGACGTTCAGCAGCACGTCCGCCTCCGCGTCACCCGCCTCGAATGCGGCGGCGGCGCTGTCGACGGCCATCAGCGCCTCGGCGGGCGCAAGCTCGCCGAAATGGGCAGTCAGCGCCGCCCATTGATCGGCAGGCAACGCAAAACGGTAATAGGAGTTGCCCCCTGCGTTCGGCATGATCCAGGCCGGGCAGCCGTCGGTCGTGAGCGGTATCTCGGCCGTCGCTTCACGCAGGAGGGTGCAGGCCTTACCACGCTCTTCCTGACCGCCGTGCGCGATGCAAACCGGCACGATCCATTGCATCGCCGGGTCGATGGAGGAGCCGAGCGGCGCGTAGCGGCCCTGGTGCACGGTCACGCGAGCGCCATTCCCCGCGCTGCAAGCCAGCTCGGCCTCGAGCAGCGGCAGTCCGGGACGTTCGATGAAGCCTCTCAGCGATTCTTCGAAATCCGGATCGCCGGCTGCCTCAGCCATCACTCGGAAAAAATCGCGCGAATCGGCGACCCCGTCGGCGTATTCATTGAGATAGCGGTTGAGACCCTCGCGCCATTTCCGCTCGCCCAGGTACGCCTCGGTCATGTTCAGGACCGCCGCCCCTTTCGAATAGGTAATGCCGTCATAGGCGTTGCGGATGTCGTCATTGGAATCGATCTGCTGCCGCACGGCCCGTGCACTGCCCAGCGCGTCCGCCCTCATCCCGGTAATCGCCCTGCGCTGGGCGTCGAGCTCATAGCCTGCGTCGGGGAACAGCGCGCTCGCCGCGATCGGCGCGGCCCAGACGGCGAACGCCTCCTTCAGCCACAGGTCATCCCACCAGGGCGGCGTGACGAAGTCCCCGAACCACATGTGCGCGAGCTCGTGGGCGTGAATGCCGACGATGCGCCGCTGCTGCCGGGCGGACGGCGGGCTTTCCGCCAGGATGATGTCCTCGCGGTAGGACGGCGCGCCGGCGAGCTCCGTGGCGCCGCTCGGCCAGTCCGGCGC
>CBFGSB010000208.1:0-5198 GCA_965651325.1 uncultured Chromatiales bacterium
GCCGCCGAACCCGTGCTCGAAACCGAAGCACAACCCGTACTCGCGGAGCCGCTCGACGCTGCCGAGGTCCTGGCCGGGGAGACGGGCACGGCCGCCAGCGAAGCCCCGCCGGCCGGCCCGCCCGGGGAGGGTGAAGTCCGGCTGAGCCTCGCCTTCACCGGCGATTGCTGGACCGAGGTCTCGGACGCCGCGGGGACCCGCCTGTATTTCGGCCTCGGCAAGGCGGGTGATACGGCGTCAGTCGTCGGCGCGGCCCCCCTGCACGTGCTGCTCGGCGACAGCAAGAACGCAACGGTCCGGGTCGACGGCGAAGCATTCCCGATCCCGCCAGGCGCCCGGCGCGGCGATACCGCCCGCCTGACGATCACCGCCCGCTGAGCCGCCTGCCGTGAACATCCGAGCCGTCAAAGGCATGAACGACCTGCTGCCGGACACCATGCGCGTCTGGCGGCACGTGGAGACGGTCGTGCGTGACGTCGTGGAGGCTTACGGGTACGCGGAGATCCGCCTGCCGCTCCTCGAGATGACGGACCTGTTCCGGCGGTCCATCGGCGAGGTGACCGACATTGTCGAGAAGGAGATGTACACCTTCGAAGACCGCAACGGCGAGAGCCTGACGCTGCGGCCCGAAGGCACCGCCAGCGTGGTGCGGGCATGTCTCACCAACGGCCTGTTGCACAACCAGCGCCAGAAGCTCTGGACGTCAGGGCCGATGTTTCGCTACGAGAAGCCGCAGAAAGGCCGATACCGTCAGTTTTACCAGATCGACGTCGAAGCGCTGGGGTACGCGGGGCCGGACGTCGATGCCGAGATCATCCTGCTGTGCGCGCGCATGTGGAAAGCCCTCGGGCTTTCGCGTATCGCCCTCGACATCAACTCGCTCGGGGATGCCGACACCCGTACCGCTTACCGGACCGCGCTGGTCGAATATTTCTCGGCGCACCGCGCGCGGCTGGACGCGGACTCCCTGCGCCGCCTCGAGCAGAACCCGCTGCGCATCCTGGACAGCAAGAACCCGGAAATGCAGGCGCTGATCGAGGGCGCGCCGGCGATGGCCGATTACCTTGGGGGCGCGGCGGCGGAGCACTTTGCCGGCCTCAGGAGCCTGCTTGACGCGGCCGGGTTGCAATACCGCGTGAACCCGCGCCTCGTGCGGGGGCTCGACTACTACAATCGCACGGTGTTCGAATGGCACACGGACGCCCTCGGGGCGCAGGGTGCGGTATGCTCCGGCGGCCGTTACGACGGGCTGGTCGAGATGCTCGGCGGGCGGCCTACCCCGGCCATCGGTTGGGCCATGGGCGTGGAGCGGCTGGTTGCGCTGTTTGAAGCCTCGGGGGGCAGCGTCCCCGCGGGCAGGCCCGCCGTGTATGTCGTGGCCGTCGGTGAGGCAGCCGAACGGAAAGCGCCCGGCGTCGCGGAACGCCTGCGCGATGCGTTGCCGGCGCTCGTGGTGGACATGAACCTCGACGGCGGCGGGTTCAAGGCCCAGCTCAAGCGCGCAGACAAAAGCACGGCGGCGCTGGCGGTGATCCTCGGCGAAGACGAGGTTCGCGCCGGCCGCGCCGGGCTGAAGCCCCTGCGCAGCGGGGAGGACCAGGTCACGGTGTCGCTCGACCGCCTGCACGAAGAGGTCGCCGCGAGGCTGGGCCTCGCAACGGGCGCGAACGACCGCGGCTAACGGGGTCAAAGCCCTTCAAACGGAACCGGGGCGCGGGTCCCCACACAAAGAAAGGCAGGATTGGTGGACGGATTACTATCGGAAAAAGAGCAGATCGAGGCCATTCGCAACTGGTGGCAGGAAAACGGCCGCTGGATCGTCGCGGGCGTCGTGCTCGGGGCCGCGCTCCTGGTGGGGTGGAACCTGTGGAAGAGCGAGCAGCAGGAGTCGGCGGCGGAGGCTTCGACGCTCTATGAATCGCTGCTGAACGACGTCGCCGGGAGCAACGTGGAGGCGGCGGAGCCGAAGGCAGCGGACCTCTACGAGAACTACGCCTCCACCGCTTACGCGGGGCAGGCGCGCCTCGCGATGGCACGGCTCTACATGAGCGTCGGCCGCGACCAGGATGCCGCCGATGCGCTGGCGGGACTTTTGCTCGAGAACGGAAGCGACGATCTCCAGATGGTCGGCCGCCTCCGGCTCGCAAAAATCTTGCTGTACCAGGAAAAGCCGGAGGAGGTCGTGGACCTGCTGCAAGGCTATGAAGAGACCGCGTTTGCGCCGCGCTATGCCGAGGCCCTCGGGGATGCCTACGCCCAGCTCGGCCGCTACGTGGAGGCGCGCGAGGCCTACCAGGCGGCGCTGGCCGACAACCCGCAGGCGCCGACGCTGGACCGTCAATTGGTGCAGATGAAGATCAACGACCTGCCGGCCGCGGCGGCGGAAGGGGAGGTGGCGCCGCGCGCGCGAGCCCCGGCCCCGGCCGACGGCGAGCCCGGAACCGCGCCCGAGCCCGAGGCAGCCGAAGCGGCCGGCGGAGAGGGCGCGTGAGGCAGGCCTTCGGAAAGCTTGCGGCGGGGCTCGCCCTGGCAGCGCTGCTCGGCGGCTGCGGCATCTTCGGTGGAGACGACGACGAGGCATTGCAGCCCAAACCGCTGGTCGACATCAAACAGACGCTGCCGGTGAAGCGGGCCTGGGCCGCGAACCTCGGCGGCGGCTCGGAGTTCCTGCGGCTCGCGCTGGCGCCCGCGGGCACCCCCGAGCGGGTGTTCGCAGCCAGCCGCGATGGCCGGGTCAGTGCCTTCGAGCCGGATACGGGCAAGCGCATCTGGGAAACGAGGCTGGACGTTCCGCTATCGTCCGGCCCCGGATTCGGCCAGGACCGCGTCGCGGTCGCGGGCAGCAACGGCTTCCTCTACTGCCTGCGCGCGGACAACGGCAGCGAGGTCTGGCGCACGTTCATCGGCGGTGAATCCCTCGCGAGCCCGGTGATCGCCGAGGACTCGGTGGTCGCGTACACCATCGACGGCACGCTCCGCGTGTACTCCATCTTCAACGGCAGCGAGCGCTGGACGCTCGAACAGAACCTCCCGCCGCTCACGTTGCGCGGGGCATCGAGGCCGGTGGTCGTCGGCACGACGGTAATCGCCGGCTTCGACAACGGCCGCATCGTCGCCACCAGCCTGATCGGGGGCGAGACGAGCTGGGAAGTCGTGCTGTCGCCGCCCACCGGGCGTTCCGACCTGGAGCGGCTTTCCGACATCGACGGCGCCATGGCCGTGGTCGGGCAGGATCTTTATGCCACCGGTTACCAGGGGCGGACGGCCGCGCTCGCCGCGGAGTCCGGGCAGGTGCTGTGGTCGCGCGAGATCTCGACCCATGTCGGCCTCGGTGCCGACCAGGGGAACGTTTACGTCGTCTCCGAGGAGGGCGAGCTGATTGCGATGGCCCGGCAGAACGGCAATGAGCTCTGGCGGCAGGATGCGCTGCTGCGGCGCAAGCCGACCGCGCCGGTGCCGTTCGAGGACACCGTCGTCGTCGGCGATCTCGAAGGCTACGTGCACTTCTTCTCCCGCGACGACGGCCGGCCGGTTGCGCGCGTGCGGGTCGGCAACCGGATGCTCTCGAGCGCGCCCGTCGTGATTGGCGGCAAGCTCTACGTGCAGAGCGAGACGGGACGTCTCGAGGTATTCCAGGTCGAGCGGCCGGAGCCCGAGCCGGCGGAAGGCCGCGAGAACATCTGAGGCGGCGATGGCATGCTCCCCGTCGTCGCACTCGCAGGCCGGCCGAACGTCGGCAAGTCGACCCTGTTCAATCGGCTGACGCGCTCCCGCGACGCGCTGGTCGCGGACTATCCCGGCCTCACCCGCGACCGCCGATACGGCTTCGGCAAGCTCGGTCCCATGCCCTACGTCGTCGTCGATACCGGCGGCCTCGCCGGCGGGGAGACCGGGATCGGGGAACGCATGGCCGGGCAGGCGTTGCGCGCCATCCAGGAAGCCGACGTGACCCTCGTCCTGGTCGACGGACGCGAGGGGCTGAGCGCCGCCGACGAGCACGTGGCGCAGCTTGCGCGCCTGCACGCGAAGCGCGTGTGGCTGCTCGTGAACAAGGCGGAAGGGCTGGACCCGGACATCGCCGGCGCCGAGTTCCACGCGCTCGGGCTCGGCGACCCGGTCGCCGTGTCGGCGGCCCACGGCGACAGGGTCGGCGCGCTGATGGACGAGGTGCTGGCGCCGTTTATGCAGGAGAAGCAGGCGGCGGAGGACGCCGCCGCCGCGACCGACCGGCCCCTTCGCGTGGCCGTGATCGGCCGGCCCAACGTCGGCAAGTCAACGCTGATCAATCGCCTGCTCGGCGAGGAGCGCCTGCTCGTATTCGACGAGCCCGGCACGACGCGCGACAGCGTCGCGGTACCGTTCGAGCGCGACGGCCGGGCCTACGTGCTGGTCGACACCGCCGGCGTGCGCCGCCGGTCGAAGGTGCATGAGGCGATCGAGAAGTTCAGCATCGTCAAATCGCTGCAGGCCATGGAGACGGCGGACGTCGTCTTTGCCCTGCTCGACGCCAGCGAAGGCGTCACCGAGCAGGACGTGAGTCTCCTGGGGCTCGTCGTCGAGCGCGGGCGTGCGCTGGTGGTCGCCGCGAACAAGTGGGACGGGCTCTCCGACGACCAGCGCTTGCAGGTCCGCGAGGACCTGGACCGGCGCCTTCCGTTTCTCGATTTTGCCGAGCGCTTCTTCATCTCCGCGCGGCACGGCACCGCGGTCGGCGACCTGCTTCCGGCCGCCGAGCGCGCGTACGACGCCGCCACGCGCGAGCTGCCCACCGCCGAGCTGACGCGCGAGCTCGAGGACGCCGTCAGCGCCCACGAGCCGCCGCTCGTTCGCGGGCGGCGCATCAAGCTGCGTTATGCGCACCAGGGCGGGCGCAATCCGCCGGTCATCGTGGTGCACGGGAAACAGACGGAGCGCTTGCCGGACGCCTACCGGCGCTATCTCGTGAACCGGTTCCGGAAGGCGTTCAAGCTGCAGGGGACGCCGGTGCGGCTGGCGTTCAGGACGGGTACGAACCCGTATGAAGGGCGGCGGAACAAGCTGACGCCGCGGCAGGAACGCAAGCGGCAGCGGTTGTTCCGGCATAGTAAACGCTAGTTGCGGTAGTGGCACGCTACCTGTTGCGCCGGGGCTGGCGCCGCCGCGTCCGGGGGGAGGGGCCTTCGGCGCCGGCCACGAGCACGTCCCTGTGGGCCTGCGGG
>CBFGSB010000209.1:0-5179 GCA_965651325.1 uncultured Chromatiales bacterium
TTGCGGATGTTGCTCATGATCCTGGCGAGGTGATCGCGATCGCGCACCTGCAGGAGCAGGCGCAGCACGGTGCAGTCGTCGTGACGGTCGAGCACGGAGACCTGCTCGATGTTGGACTCCGAGTCGGCGATGGTCGCCGCGACCGCGGCAAGCACGCCGGTGCGATTGGCGGTGTCGACCTCGATCTGGCTGGAGAAGTCACGCTTGATGTCGTCCTCCCAGCTAACGGTGATCCACTTCTCGGGTTGCTTGCGGAAGTTGCCGAGGTTGCCGCAGTTGATGCGGTGGATGACGATGCCGCGGCCGGAACTGAGATAGCCCATGACTTCGTCGCCGGGAATGGGGTAACAGCACTTGGCGTAGCTGACGACGACGCCTTCCGTGCCGGTGATCACCAGATTGGCGGTAGTGGGCGTGCCGGCGCCGTCTTCGGGGCCGACGCCGAGCAGGAAGCGCGCGGTGAGCGGTGCGAGGCGTTCGCCGAGGCCGATCTGCGTGAAGAGCTCGGCCGGCTCGCTGAGTCCGAGACCCGAGAGCGCCTCCTTCAGGCGCACCTTGCCGAGCTTGCGCAGCGAGGACCCGAGGTCCTTGAGCGCGCGATCGAGCAGGCGCTTGCCGAGGTCGATGGACTCGCTGCTGCGCATCTGCTTCATGTACTGGCGGATCGCGGAGCGCGCCTTGGCCGTGCGGACGAAGGTGAGCCAGTGCGGGTTGGGCTTGGCGCCGCGCGCGGTGATGATCTCGACGGCCTGGCTGTTCTGGAGCTGCGTGCGCAGCGGCACCAGGTTGCGGTCGACCTTGGCCGCGACGCAGCGATTGCCGACGTCGGTGTGCACGGCATAGGCGAAGTCGACGGTGGTGGCACCTTTCGGAAGCGGCATGATGTCGCCCTGCGGCGTGAACACGTAGATCTTGTCGGGGTACAGGTCGACCTTGACGCTTTCCAGGAATTCCTCGGAGCTGCCGGACTCCTGGATCTCCATGAGGTGCGCGAGCCACTCGCGGGCGCGCCGCTGCGGCGTCGGCGCCGTCCTCTTGTCTACGGCCTTGTATTGCCAGTGCGCGGCGACGCCGGATTCGGCGACCTTGTCCATGTCGGTGGTGCGTATCTGCACTTCGAGCGGCAAGCCCTTGGGGCCGAACAGGGTCGTGTGCAGCGACTGGTAGCCGTTGATGCGCGGTATCGCGATGTAGTCCTTGAAGCGCCCGGGCATGGGTTTGTAAAGCCCGTGCACCAGCCCGAGCATGCGGTAGCAGGTGTTGATGTCGTCGACGATGATGCGGAAACCGTACACGTCCGCCACGTCTGACAGCAGGCGCTTTTTCTCCGCCATTTTCTTGTAAATGCTGTACAGGTGCTTCTCGCGGCCCACGACCTCGCCGCGGATGCCCTCGGCCGCCATCGCCTTCTCGAAACGCTCGGAGATCGTGCGCACGATCTGTTTCTGGGTGCCCTTGCTGCGGCGCACTGCTTTCTCGAGCACGCGGTAGCGGAAGGGATACAGGTAGCGGAAGCCCAGGTCCTCGAGATCGATCTTCATGTGGTTGATGCCGAGGCGATTGGCGATCGGAGCGTAGATCTCCAGCGTCTCGCGGGCGATCCGTGCCTGTTTTTCGCGCGGTACCGCGTCCAGCGTGCGCATGTTGTGCAGCCGGTCGGCGAGTTTCACGAGGATCACGCGGATGTCCTCGATCATCGCCAGCATCATCTTGCGAAAGCTCTCGGCCTGCGCTTCCGCGCGGCTGTGGAAATGCATCTGGTCGAGTTTGCTGACGCCGTCGACCAGCGCTGCGACCTCCGCGCCGAACTGCGCTTCGACCTCGGCGATCGGCGTCGCCGTGTCCTCGACCACGTCGTGCAGGAGCGCGGCGGCGATGGTCGGCGCGTCGATGTGCATGTCGGCCAGGATCTGCGCGACGGCCACGGGGTGGGAAATGTACGGCTCGCCCGAGAGGCGCTTCTGGCCCTCGTGCGCGCTCTTGCCGAACTCGTAAGCCTCGAGGACCTGGCCGATCTGCTCGGCCGACATGCTGGACTCGAGCGTCTCGACCAGGCGCCGCAAACCGCGGTCGCGGCGGGCCGTCGTGCCGGGCAATTTAGCGCGGATTGTCGCTGCGTAGTCCATGCCTGATCATACCCGTTTTACCGGGCAGGCCGCCGCGACTGGAAGGAGACAGGTGCCGGGGGCGCAAACAGGTACCGGGTTTGTACTTTTGACCTTTTCGCTCGAAAAAGATCAAAAATGCAAACCCGGTACCTGTTCGCGGCGCCTGTCGGGAGGCGGGGTTTCAGTCGCCGATGGAAATGCCTCGCATCGGGATGATTTCTTCCACGGCTTCCGGTTGCAGGAATTCTTCCGCGGGCGGCTGCTCGACTTCGTCCAGGATCGCCGGGGTGACGGCGCCCGCGGCAATCTCGCGCAGGGCAATGACCGTAGGCTTGTCGTTCTGTGTCTCGACAAACGGCTCCGCGCCGTGCGCGATGCGCCGCGCGCGCTTGGCGGCAACCAGCACCATCTCGAAAATGTTGTCGATGTTGTCCAGGCAATCTTCGACCGTAATTCGGGCCATTAACTCATCACTCCAGGGGGGAGAAAGAGCCGCACAGTGTACTGCAAACCCGCCGCCGTTTGGAAGGCCGTCAGGCGCCGGCGAGGATCGCGGCGACCCGCCGCCGGAGCGCCGGATTGTCGCAGCGGTTGCCCTGCCCCGCGCCCGCCACGATGGCCTCGAGCTCGGCCACGGCGTCCTCCAGCCGGTCGTTGACGATGCAGAAGTCGAACTCCTGCCAGTGCGACATGTCGTCCAGCGCGTCGGCCAGCCGCCTGGCGATGACCTCGCTACTGTCGGTGCGGCGGCCATGCAGGCGCTCGGCCAACGCGTCCCGTGACGGCGGGAGGATGAACACGGATACGCAGTCCGGGCGCGCGGCCCGGACCTGCCGCGCGCCCTGCCAGTCGATTTCCAGCACGACGTTGCGGCCCTCGGCCAGCCGTTTTTCGACTTGCGACCGGCTGGTGCCGTAGTAATTGTCGAAAACCCGCGCCGATTCGAGCAGCTCGCCCTCGCGCTCCAGCGCGTGAAACCGGTCCTCGTCCACGAAGAAGTAGTCGCGCCCGTCGATTTCGTTCGGCCGCCGGGGCCGGGTGGTATACGAAACGGAGAACACGAGGTCCGGGTTCCTCCGGACCAGCTCGTTCACGAGGGTCGTCTTGCCGGCGCCCGAGGGCGCCGCGATCACAATGAGCCGTGCCGGCACAGCGCGCGTCCCGTCTTATTCCACGTTCTGGATCTGTTCGCGCATCTGCTCGATGAGCACCTTGAGCTCGACCGCCGCGCGCGTGGTTTCGGTATCGCCCGCTTTCGAACCGAGGGTGTTCGCCTCCCGGTTCAGCTCCTGCATGAGGAAATCGAGGCGCCGGCCCACCGGCTCGCCGCTTTGCAGCACCTGGCGAATCTCGCTGACGTGGCTCGTGAGGCGATCGAGCTCCTCGTCTACGTCCTGCTTCTGGGCGATCAGTGCGAGCTCGGCGGCGAGCCGCGCCGGGTCCACCTCGACCGCGAGCTTCTCCAGCCGCTCCTGCTGCTTCGCGCGGGCGGCCTCCAGCACCTGGGGCATGCGGTCACGCACTTTCTCCGCGATCGCCAGCACGTCCCGGCAGCGCAGCTCCAGCATTTCGGCGATGCGCTCGCCCTCGCTCGCACGCATGGCCTGGAGGGCCGCCAGCGCCGTATCGAGGACCTGCATCACTTCCCCGGCCGGCAGCGCGTTCTCGAGCGCATCCTCCTCCGGCTCCTCGATGACTCCCGGCCAGCGCAGCAGGTCGACCGGGTCGGGCGCGCGCAGGTTCGGGAACGTGGCGGCGAGGGCGGTGAATGCCGCGTGCAGCCGATCGAGAAGCGGCTGGTTGAGCGCCAGCTCGGCGCGCATTTCCGGGGCGCGCCTCAAGTGCAGGGCGCACTCGACTTTGCCGCGCTTCAGCACGGTGCCAATCCGCTTACGGAGCTCGCTTTCCGCCGGGCGCAGGTCCTCGGGCAGGCGGAGCTGCACGTCCAGGTAGCGGTGATTGACGGAGCGCAGCTCGCAGGTCAGCACGCCGTCGGTCAGCTCGGCCGTGTGTCGCGCGAAGCCTGTCATACTGTGTAACATTGGCAATCCAGCCGGACTCGAGGGGCGCCGCGCGCACGGACACACGGAGCCGGCAATCCCGACAGCCTGCGGTGAACGCGAGAGATTTTTTGGTTGCGATTATTCTAACCCGAACGGTTGGCGGCGTGACGAGCGGCCGCGGTACCGCGGTTCACGAGCAGCGCGCCGCCCCCTGAGATGCGCATCGAGTACGCCAAGGTCTCGGCCGTGGGGGATCGCCACGATAACCAGGACCGGGCCGCCGTCATCGTGACCGAGCATGCCGCACTCATGCTGGTGTTCGATGGCATGGGCGGGCATTCGGACGGCGCTCGCGCGGCGGAGACCGGGCTGAAGACGGTGGAGGACATGTTCCGCGCCGCGAAGCTCCCGCTGTTCGATCCCCAGGGGTTCCTCTACATGGCGCTGGCGCGGGCACACGACGACGTGGTGCGCCTCGGCGCCGATCTCGATGTGGACTACCGGCCGCGCGCGACCTGTGCCGTGTGCCTGGTCCAGGAAGGCGGTGCCTGGTGGGGACACATCGGCGACAGCCGCATCTACCACATGCGCGGCGGCCGGCTGCTGACGCGCTCCCGGGACCACAGCCACGTCGAGATCCTGATCCAGGAGGGCGCCATCACCGAGGAGGAAGCGCTCGACCACCCGATGCGCAACTTCGTCGAGTGCTGCATCGGCGGCGATGCACCCGTCCCCGACATGAGCATCACCCGCAAGATGCCGCTCGAACCCGGCGACGTGCTCCTCGCCTGCAGCGACGGCCTGTGGTCCGGCATCGGCGACCGCGAGATCGCCGAGCTCTCCCGCCGCGCCAACGGCACCCTCGCGGACGGCGTCAAGGAACTGAGCATCAAGGCCATGCAGAAGAACGCCCCCTACAGCGACAACACCACCGCCACGGTCCTCCGCTGGGTAGGCGAATGACACTCCGGAACCCGGCACACTTCCGCGGCCCAGGCGGAACGATCGGGAACCAGCCACCACGGTGGGACCGCAGCTACACCCCACCGGGCAGGAGCGAAGCCGCGG
>CBFGSB010000210.1:0-5177 GCA_965651325.1 uncultured Chromatiales bacterium
GTGATTTCGCGCTGCGGGACCGGGATCGGGATGCCGTGCTCCTTCAGCTTGTCCCAGATGGCGAGCAGCACGGTGCCCTGGATGCCGACCAGGCCCTGCTGCGGGTCGCGGATCCAGAAGCGCAGCAGGTACTCCAGCGAGAATTCGCCGAAGCCGGTCAGCCAGCAGACGGGTTCCTTGCTCTCGATGATGCGCGGTACGCCGGTTGCGGCCTCGATGGCCAGCCGGCGTACCTCGTGTGGGTCGGCGTCGTAGCCCGCGCGGAACTTGACGTCGAGGCGCACCAGCTCGTCGGTGTACGACCAGTTGATCACCTGCGTGGTGATGAAGTCCTCGTTCGGGATCAGGTATTCGCGCCCGTCGCGGGTCACAACCGAGACGAAGCGCGCGCGCAGTTCTTTCACCCAGCCAAAAGTATCCGCGAGAGAGATCGTGTCGCCCGGCTCGATCGAGCGGTCGAGCAGGATGACGATCCCCGAGATGAAGTTGGAGATGACCTTCTGCAGGCCGAATCCCACGCCGACACCCAACGCGCCCGCGAACACGGCGAACACGGTCAGGTCGATCTGCAACCCCGATAACCCGATCAGGATGGCGATGACGATGAGACTGATGCGGATGATCTTGCCCAGCAGGATCCGCAGTGAGGGCGTCAGGTCGGAGGTGCGCTGCAACTGGTGATCGAGGACGTTGCCCACGCTGAAGGCAAGCCACAGGAGCAGCCCGAAGACGGCAATCAGCTTCAGGAACCAGAGCAACGACCAGTTGCGGTTGCCGAAGTTGAACGACAGGCTGTCGAGCACCGCCGACAGCTCGTCGGTGATGCCGAGGATGGCCGCCGCCACCAGGATCCAGCCGACGATGGCGAAGATCCGGCCGACGAGCCGGTTGCGCAGGAGCTGCGAAACGATCGAGATCACCAGCCAGGCCAGCGCGAGCAGCAGGGCCGACGACAGCAGCCCGTCCGGCCATGTGAAGCTCCTGAACAACGCCAGCGCCGCGGTCATGAGCACGACGAAGGCGATCCATTTCAGGCGCCGCAGCACCACGACGATGAGGCGAAGCAGGCCCGGGTAACCCTTGATCTCGCGCGCTTTCGCCTCGAGCTTCGGCTCGGCCCACCACGAGAAGGCATACGACGCGGCGAACAGCAGGACGATCAGGACCGCCTGCACGATGAACGCCGGGCGGTTCACGAACGCCAGTGCCATCTGGCTGAACTCGCTCAGTTTCATCAACAGTTCGTTCACGCGCTCCCCCGGCAGCCCTCGAGGTGAAGTTTACAGAATTGCCGCCGAAACCCCACGCTTCACCGGACTCCCACGCCCATCGCCAGCAGCCACGACAGCAGCGCCCAGATGACGAGCTGCAGCGGCAGGCCCAGCCGGGCGAAATCGGTGAAGCGGTAACCGCCCGCGTTCATCACCATCAGGTTGGTCTGGTAGCCGACCGGCGTGAGGTAGCTCATGTTGGCGCCGAACATGACCGCGAGCACCAGCGGCTCGGCCGGCATGCCCAGCCCTGCCGCGATGTTGAACGCCATTGGCGTCATGAGGATGGCTACCGCGTTGTTCGTGACGATCTCGGTAATGAGAGCCGCGGCCAGCATCAGGAGCGCGATGACGAGCCCTTGCGGCAGGTCGCCCGCCGCGGAGACGAACAGGCCGGCGACCCAGGCCGTCGCGCCGGTCGCCATCAGCGCTTCGCCGAGGGCCAGCGCGGCCACGATCATCACGACGAGGTTGGTGTCGATAGCGGCGCGAACCTGGCGCCATTCGAGGCATCGCGTCGCGATGCAGAGCACCACGCCGACGAGCGCGCTGATCATGATCGGGAGGAATCCGGCAGCGGCGACGAGTATGACCCCGATGACGATCGCGCTGGCGAGGCCGGCCTTCGCGGTATGCGGGAGGTCGACCGAGCTGTCCAGCACCAATACCTGCCCGCTCTGCTTGAGGTCGTTGATCGCGGCCGAATCGCCCTGCACCAGCACCACGTCGCCCACTCGCAGGCGCAGGTCCTGCAGGTTTCGCGGCTCGTCGGCGCGCTCGCCGAGGCGGCCTTTCGGTGCGTGCACGGCGATCGGCGACAGGCTGAACTGCTCCAAAAACCGCGTTTGCCCGAGCGTTTGCCCGTAAAGGCTCGAGCCGGACGTCACGACGATCTCCGCCAGCCG
This sequence comes from uncultured Chromatiales bacterium, assembly GCA_965651325.1. GTDB lineage: Bacteria > Pseudomonadota > Gammaproteobacteria > Steroidobacterales > Woeseiaceae > IDS-8. Next base: position 2,177 of record CBFGSB010000210.1, read on the forward strand.
CTGCTGCGTCTTCTCCTCGACCCAGCGCCGCGCCGCCTCGCTGGTCGTGGCTTCCTGCCGCCACAAAGGCGTGCCGAGGAGTTGCTCGTATTCCTTGAGCTGGCGCGAGTCGCCCCTCACGTACAGCCGGTCGCCCACCCGCAAGGTTGTGGTCGGCAGGCGCGCGATGAACAGGTCTTCGCCGCGCTCGATGCGGTCGAGCTGGATGCGCCCGTTGGTCATCGCGCGCACCTCCGCCAGCGTGCGTCCGGCCGCCGCGCTCGTCCCGGTGACGTGCAGGACCCCGCGGAAGATGCGCGGCGCGGTGTCGCTCATGGGCGCCGCGCGGTCCGGCAGGACCTTCGGCCCGATCAGCCACAGCAGCAGGATGCTCGCGGACCCCGCGATCGCCACCGGCAGCATGAAGTCGAACATGTCGAAGCGCGGCAGGCCGAGCCGGGCGGACAGGTCAACGACCAGCAGGTTGGTGGAGGTACCGATGGTCGTGCCCATGCCGCCGATGATGGTCGCGTAGCCGACGGGCATCAGCACGCCGTTGACCGGTGTCTTGGTACGGATGCAGACCGCGACCAGCACCGGCAGGATCATCGCCACCAGCGGCGTGTTGTTCATGAACATGCTGGCGATCGCCGCACCGAACATCGTCAGCAGCAGGCCACCGCGCGAGCTCTTCATCCACAGGTTGCCGAGCACGCGAGTCACCGTGTGCAGGGCACCGGTGACGTCGAGTGCCTTGCTGCAGATCAGCAGCGCGACGATGGTAATGAGCGCGGGATTGCCGAAGCCCGCGAGAAAATCCGTCGGCCCGACATAGCCGTGACTCGGCGGATCGGGAAACAACTCGAAGCCGACGACGAGCGCGGTCAGCACGGCGAGCCCGGACGATTCGAGCGAAATGCGTTGCTGGCTGAACAATACGATCGCGACAATCGCGAGCAGCATCACCGCGACCGCATGCGCGTCCGGCGCAGCGGGAAAGTCGGCCAAATCGGTGCCATCGGTAGCCCGGACGCGCGCATTATTCTCGAAAATCTGGCGCAGGTGCCAGCGGCGCGTGCGGGCGGTGGGTGCGGGCAGTGAGGAGGTTTGCGAGAATCGGCCGCTGGCGACAAGGGGCGGGCAGGACGGATGAGCACGAGGATGACGCGGCGGCAGGCGCTCGGGACCATTGCGGGTGCCGTGACCATGGCCATGGTGCCGGCCGCGGCGGAGGACCGCCTGGGCAACCTGTACGCGAATGCGCTGGTGATCGATGCGTTGTCTTTCGGCAGGGACTGGTCGCAGGCCGAGTTCGAGGCGCTGCGCGCCGCGGGTTACTCCGGCATCGTGGAAAGCCTTCCCAGGCGTGACTTGCAGACGGCCATCGACGCGCTCGTCGGCTGGCGCGAGCGCGCAGCCCGGTACCCGGATGCGTTACTGCTCGCGCTGTCCGCTGCCGATTTCGAACGCGCCCGGCGCGAGGGCAAGACGGCGGTCGTCATGAACTTCCAGAACGCGACGATGCTGGAGGGCGACGCCCACAATGTCGACGCGCTGCACGCGCTCGGCATGCGGAGCTTGCAGTTGACTTACAACTATCGCAACCGGCTCGGCGACGGCTGCCTGGAGCGCACCAATGCCGGGTTGTCCGAGTTCGGCATCGAGGTCGTGGAGCGCATGAACGCGGTCGGCGTGCTGGTCGACCTTTCGCATTGCGGCCGCCAGACGACACTCGACGGTATCGCGTTCTCGAAGAAGCCGGTCGCGATGACGCACACGATGTGCGAAGCGCTGCGGCGCGGTCACCCGCGGGCGAAGACGGATGAGCAGCTACGCGCCTGCGCGGAGAAAGGCGGGGTCATCGGTATCGCGGCGCTGGGGTATTTCCTGGGCCCGGACCCGGGCGGCGCGACGACGATCGAGGCTTACGCGGATCACATCGAGCACGCCGCGTCGGTGGTCGGCCACGAGCACGTGGGGCTGTCGAGCGATTTTCCTCCGCAAGGTATCCGGCCGTGGGCGACGCGGGAGAACTGGTACGAGCCGCGGCTCAAGTCGTTCAAGCCGAGTTACGAGGTCCGCTGGCCACCGTGGATCCCGGCGCTCGACGCGCCCGAACGGTTCCTCAACATCGCGCGCCTGCTGGAGCGCCGCGGGTGGCGGGCGCGCGACCTCGAGCTGCTGCTGGGAAAGAACTGGCTCAGGCTGTTCCGCGAGACGATCGGCTAAGCCGTCGATCGGCCAGCCGTCATTCCGGCTGCGAGAATTTCTTCACCAGCCGGTACCAGTACTCCAGCGCGTCGTAATACGCGTCGATCCGGATCCGTTCGTCCTGCCCGTGCGCGCGCTGGTCGGCCGGGTCCTCGGCAATGGCCGACACGGCATATACCGGTATCCCCGCATTACGCAGGAACAGCCCGTCGGTGGCGCCGGTGCTCATTTCCGGTATGACCGGGATGCCGGGCCACATCGCCTCGGCGATTTCGCCGATCGGCTCGACGATCGCGGGATCCAGCGGCGACGGCGGGCTCGGCCTTGCCGTGTCGATCTGGGTCACCGTGACGCCCTGCTTCGCGGCGATGGCGGCCAGCACGTTTTCCGTCTCCTCTTCGGTGGACTGCGGAACCACCCGGCAGTTGACCGTCGCCTGCGCCGTCTGCGGCAGGGCATTCTCCGCGTGGCCTGCGTCCAGCATGGTGGCGACGCAGGTGGTGCGAGCCAGCGCGTTGTAGTAGGGCCATTTGACGAGGCTTGCCGACAGCTCCGGATCCGCCGGGTTCTCGAGCAACGTTTCGATGGCCGGCCGCACGTCCGCCGGCGCGAGCGGCGCCCAGTGGCGGAAGAACGCGCGCGTCGTCTCGTTCAGGTTGATCGGGAAGTTGAAATCCTCGAGGTCCGCGAGCACGCGCGAGAGCCGCGAGATGGCGCTGTCGGCGCGCGGCACCGAGCTGTGCCCGCCGGGGTCGGTGGCTTCGAAGGTGTAGCTCACGTACACCTTCTCGCTGGTCTGCATGACGAACGC
>CBFGSB010000211.1:0-5128 GCA_965651325.1 uncultured Chromatiales bacterium
GCCGGAGTCGTCCGGCAGCATGTCGTAGAGCTTGGCAACGTTCAGCTCCGGGTCGCCGATCAGCGGGTATTTGACGGGATGGCCGCCCACGGCCTCGATGTCCGCAAGCCAGCCCTTGTGATCGTCCACCGTGTCCACGGACACGGCGATGATCTTGCAGTTGCGGCGCGCGAACTCGTCGTTCAATCCCGCCATGTAGCCCAGCTCGGTGGTGCAAACCGGCGTGAAATCCTTCGGGTGCGAGAACAGCACGGCCCAGCCGTCGCCGATCCACTCGTGGAAATCGATGGTGCCTTCCGTCGTCTCCGCCGTGAAGTTCGGAGCCTCGGAATTGATTCGTAACGTCATGATGACCTCTTCAATGCGAATGCCGTAAGGCAGGCGATGATCCTAGCACCGGGAACCGGAGAAGCTTAGACCGGTTCGCTCCACCCTTATGACGTTTCGTTTATATGTTGGCGAGGCGAGGGATCCTGGCGATACAGCTCATCGGCCTTGCGTGCCGAGGTCAGGATGCCCTTGATCAGGGCCGAGCTGAAGCCGCGGTGCTCCATCTCGTTGAGCCCCGCGATGGTGCAGCCGCGCGGGGTCGTCACCCGGTCGATCTCCGCTTCGGGGTGAGAGCCTTCGCGAAGCAGCAGCCCGGCGGCACCCTTTGCGGTCTGGGCCGCCATCAGCAGCGCTTCCTCGGGATGAAAACCGATCTCGATGCCGCCCTGCGACGCGGCCCGGATCGAGCGCAGGAAGAAAGCGGTGCCACAGGCGCACAGCGCGGTCGCCGCCTCCATCATCGATTCGTTGATCTGCAGCGTGATGCCGACCGACTCGAACAGCGTGCGGGCCTGCTGCAGCGCATCGGCATGCTCCGGCAGCGCGGCGAGGCAAGTCATCGATTCGCCTATGGAAATCGCCGTGTTCGGCATAGCGCGCACGATCGGCACGCCCTCTCCGATCAGCGCGCGGATCTGTTCGATCCGGACGCCGGATGCGACCGAAACCAGCGTGTGACGCTGCGGGTCCAGCATCGGCTGGATGTCCTGGAGTAGCGCCTGTAACTGCTGCGGCTGCACGGCCACCACGATCTGCCGCGCCTCGCGCGTGGCCGCACGGTTGTCCGCGGTGACCCGGAAGCCGGCGTCGGCCAACTCGCCGAGCTTGTCCGCCTGCCGGCGCGTAATCGCGATCTCGCCCGGTGCGAAGCGCCCTGCCGCCGCCCAGCCGCGCGCCAGGGCCTGCCCGACATTGCCGCCGCCGAGTATTGCCACCGTGGCGGGCCGCTCCGCCGATGCCCCTGCTGTCATACGCCGTTCCTCATCCCATCTTAAAAAATACTTGCCCGTAGCCGCCTGCTCGTATTAGTGTAATAGCATGTTAATACATTGGTACAGGCATGAAACTCCATAAGTCACTTAGCCCGCGCCGGGAGCAGCTTGCTCAACGGGCCCTCTGCGAGGCGATTCTAACGCTACGCACGACCGAGGAGTGCCGCGCGTTTTTTCGCGACCTGTGTACACCCGCGGAGCTGCAGGCGATGGCGGATCGATGGGCCGTGGTGCAGATGCTGCAGCGCGGCTTGTCCTACCGGGAGATTCAAAGGCTCACCGGCGTCAGCGTAACCACCATCGGGCGCGTGGCCCGGTACCTCGCGGCCGGGGACGGGGGCTACGCGCTGGCAGTGGAGCGGCTGAAGCTGGATCGAAAGCATGGATAAGCAACAGCGGCTCAAGGTGGCCGTGCAGAAGTCCGGGCGACTGACCGACCACTCGCTCGACCTGCTCGCGCGCTGCGGCCTCAAGTACAGCCGCGGTAAGGACCAGCTCCTGTGCTTTGGCGAGAACATGGCGCTGGACGTGCTCCTGATGCGGGACGACGACATCCCCGACCTGGTGCACGAGGACGTTTGCGACCTGGGGATTGTCGGGCGCAACGTGCTGGAAGAAAAGCGTCTCGCGCTGGAGGCGCAGGGCGATGCACTGGACCTGGAAGAATTGCGCGAGCTCGACTACGGCCGCTGCCGGCTGGCGATCGCGGGGCCCGAGCAGGCGGCCTACGCGGGCCCGCGGACGCTCGCGGGCAAGCGGATCGCGACGACTTATCCCTGCCTTTTGCGGCGTTTCCTGCGGGAAAACGGAGTCGAAGCACAGATCGTAACGCTCTCCGGCGCCGTCGAGATCGCGCCGCGCCTCGGCCGTGCGGAGTTCATCTGCGACCTGGTTGCGACCGGCTCGACGCTGCAGGCCAACCGGCTGCGCGAGCTCGAAACGATCCTCGAGTGCCAGGCGGTGCTCGTGCGCACCCCGCGGCCGCTGCCGGAGGAAAAGCAGGAGTTGCTGCGCCGCATGCTGCTGCGCATCGACGGCGTGCAGCAGGTCAAGGAAAGCAAGTACATCATGCTGCACGCGCCCCGCGCGGCGCTGCCGGAAATCACGCGGCTGCTCCCGGGCAGCGAGTCGCCGACCGTCATCCCGCTGGACGGGCTGGGCGACCGGATCGCCGTGCACGCGGTCTGCCGCGAAACCGTGTTCTGGGAAACGCTGGAGAGCCTGAAGGGCGCCGGCGCCAGCGCGGTGCTCGTGCTCCCCGTCGAAAAGATGCTGGCCTGAGCATGCTCGAGATCCTGCACTGGCCTTCACTCGGTCCCGCCGAGCGCCGGCACGCGCTGCGGCGTCCGGCACAGGAGGCATCGGACGCGACGCTCGAGGCGGTGCGCGAGATCGTGCAACGGGTGCGCAACGAAGGTGATGCGGCGCTCCGTGAGTTGACGCTGCGGTTCGACGGCTCCGCGTTCGCAGCCGTTTCGGCAGCGGAATTCGAATGGGCGGAAGCCGCGCTCCCCCCGGAGCAGCAGCGGGCGCTCGATCGCGCCATCGCCAATGTCGAGCGCTTTCACAGGATGCAGGCGCCCGGCGCCTTGCGGGTGGAAACGTCGCCCGGGGTGGTGTGCGAGCAGCGCACCGTGCCGATCCGTGCGGTCGGGCTCTACGTACCGGCCGGCAGCGCGCCCCTGCCCTCGGCCGCGGTCATGCTTGCGGTGCCGGCGGCGATCGCCGGCTGCCCCGTGCGCGTCCTGTGCACGCCGCCGCGCAAGGACGGCCGCGCCGACGCCGCCGTGCTGTACGTGGCGCGCCGCTGCGGCATCGAGCGTGTCTTCAAGGTCGGCGGCGCGCAGGCGATTGCCGCCATGGCGTTCGGCACCGGGAGCATCCCCAAGGTGGACAAGGTCTTCGGGCCCGGCAACGCTTTTGTCACGGCCGCCAAGCAGCTCGTGGCCGGCGATCCCGACGGCGCCGCGTTCGACCTGCCCGCCGGTCCTTCGGAAGTGCTCGTCGTGGCGGACGATTCGGCGCGCGCGGATTTCGTCGCGGCGGATCTCCTGGCGCAGGCCGAGCACAGCCCGGACGCCCAGGCCGTGCTGATTGCCACGTCGCGGGAGCTGGCAGAACGCACGCGCGGTGAGGTCGAGCGCCAGTGCGCGCGACTCGCGCGCCATGACATCGTGCGTCGCTCGCTTGCCGCCGCGCGCATCCTGACGATGGATACCCTGGACATGGCGCTTGCCGTCAGCAACGAGTACGCGCCCGAGCACCTGATCCTGCACCTGGCCGAACCGCGCCGCTGGCTGGAAGAAGTCACCAGTGCCGGCTCGGTTTTCCTGGGTCCCTGGTCGCCTGAAACGATGGGCGATTACTGCAGCGGCACCAACCACGTGCTGCCGACCTACGGGTACGCGCGCGCCTGGAGCGGCCTGTCCCTGCACGATTTCACCAGGCGGATGACCGTGCAGGAGCTGACGCCGGAAGGCTTGCGCGAGCTGGCCGCGACGGCTTGCACGCTGGCAAGCATGGAAGGTCTGGACGCGCACGCCGCCGCGGTGAACGTGCGCCTGCAGGCCTTGCGGGAGCTCGGGTGATGGCCGTCCTCGACCTGGCGCGCCCCGACCTGCTCGGGCTCGAGCCTTACCGCCACGCTCGGTGGACCCCGGACCTGGAACGGCTGCATGCGAACGAGTCGCCGTGGTGTTCCGCCGGCTTTGCTTCCCCTGCCGGCCTGAATCGCTATCCCGAGCCTCACCCGGCCGCGTTGCCGGCCCGGTTGGCGGAGCTGTACGGCGTGGCAAGCGAGCAGGTGCTGGCGACCCGGGGCAGTGACGATGCGATCGACCTCCTGGTAAGGGGCTTTTGCCGCGCCGGCACCGATGCCGTGCTCACCTGCCCGCCGACGTTCCCGATGTACGAGGTGGCGGCGCGTATCCAGGGAGCAGGCGTAGTCGAGATGCCGTTGCGGCGTGAGCAAGGCTTTTTGCTGGACACGGCGGCCATCGAGCAACGGGTACGGGCGGGCGACACCCGCATAAAGATCGTCTTCATCTGTTCGCCCAACAACCCGACGGGCAACCTGGTCGATGCGGCTGCCGTCGAGGACCTGTGCACCGCTTTGAGCGATGCCGCGCTAGTCGCGGTCGACGAAGCCTACATCGAGTTTTCGGGCGCGGAGAGTCTCGCCGCCCGCTTGTCGCGCTTCCCGAACCTGGTGGTATTGCGCACGCTGTCGAAAGCGTACGCGCTGGCCGGGGCGCGCTGCGGCGCCCTGCTCGGGGATCCGGAGGTCGTCGGCTTCCTCGGCCGCCTGGTGCCGCCGTATGCCCTGCCGTCATCGAGCATCGAGGAGGCGCTCGATGGAATACGACCCTCGCGGCACGCCACCGCAAGCGCCCGCGTGCGGCTCATCGCCGAGGAGCGCGCGCGCGTGGCCGCTGCCCTGGCGCGGCTGCCGCAGGTCCGCAAAGTCTGGCCCAGCGCGGCCAATTTCCTGCTGGTCGACTGCGCCGACGCCGCACGCTGCCTGCACGCGGCCGCCGCGGCGGGACTGCTGCTGCGCGACCTGACCGGGCAGCCGGGGCTCGCCAACTCTTTGCGCATCACGATCGGCACCCCGGACCAGAACGACCGCCTGCTGCGCGCGCTGGAGGCAGCATGAACAAGGTAGTGTTCGTGGATCGCGACGGGACGCTGGTCGAGGAGCCGGCCGACGAGCAGGTCGACAGTCTCGGCAAGGTTCGCCTTATGCCCGGCGTCATCCCCGCGCTGCTGGACATCCGCCGCGCCGGCTTCGCGCTGGTGATGACGAC
>CBFGSB010000212.1:0-5124 GCA_965651325.1 uncultured Chromatiales bacterium
CCCCTTGGCCGCTCCGGCCTTGCGATTGCCCCCCTGGTCCTCGGCGGCAACGTGTTCGGCTGGACCGCCGACGAAGCCACGTCATTCCGCCTGCTCGACCGCTTCGTGGAGCGCGGCTTCAACGCCATCGACACCGCGGACTCCTATTCCGCCTGGGCTCCGGGGCTTTCCGGCGGCGAATCGGAAACGGTGATCGGCAAGTGGCTGGCCAGGCGCGGCCGCCGCGACGACGTGGTCGTCATGACGAAGGTCGGCAGCTTGCAGGCGCGCAAGGGCCTGGCGGCCGGTAACATCGCCGCCGCGGCCGAGGATTCGCTGCGGCGCCTGCAGACCGACTACCTGGACGTCTACTTCGCGCATATCGACGACGAGAGCGTGCCGCTTGAGGAAACGCTTGGCGCGTTCTCGAAACTGGTCGAGGCCGGCAAGGTGCGTACGGTCGGGGCTTCCAACTACTCGGCCGAACGCCTGCGCGAAGCGCTGAAAATCTCGGCCGAAAACGGGCTCGAGCGCTACGAGGTCCTGCAGCCGAGCTACAACCTTTACGACCGTGCCGGCTTCGAGGAGGCGCTGGCCGGCCTGGCGCAGGAGCAGGAGCTGGGCGTGGTGAGCTACTTCGCGCTCGCCAGCGGCTTCCTGACCGGCAAGTACCGCAGCAAGGACGACCTGAAAGGGGTGGCGCGCGCCGCGTTCCTGGAGCGCTTTTTCGACGAGCGCGGCGTGAAGCTGCTCGACGCGCTGCACAAGGTCTGCGATGACGTCGGCGCCACGCCCGCGCAGGTCGCGCTGGCCTGGCTGATGGGCCGGCCCGGCGTCACTGCTCCCATCGCCAGCGCGACCAGCCTCGAACAGCTCGATGACATCCTGGCCGCCGCCCGGATAACCCTCCCGCGGGAAGCGCAGGAAGTTCTCGACGCCGCCAGCGGGTGAAGCCACACCAGGCGATGCAAGCAGGCAGGGCACAGTGTCGCTGCCTGTGGTCCTGCGCCCAATGCGGGGGCGGCGCCGCTCAGGCGATCACGGGGCTCACAGCACGAACATCGCCTTGGCCAGGAACACGATGCCGATCATCATGACGAAGATGACGCGGTGCGTGTTGCGGAAGCGGCAGGGATTCATGCGTCCGCGCACACCGGCGATGATCGCGCTGGCGAACACGCCGAGCACGCCGAAGGCGAGGCCGACCTTCAGTAACAGCCAGAAGCCGAAACGCGTGCCGACGCACTGAAACCCGTTGCAGCGGAGGTCGAAAAGGGCAAAGCCGCTCAGGAACAGCAACGCCACCACGAACGGCATGAACCTGCGGGCGCGGCCCATCACCGCCTCGTGGAGGTGCTGCATGGTGTCTCCGTCGAAGCGGGATTTCAGCCCCTCGAGCACCAGCACCTCGAACGTCACCGCGCCGACGAATACGATCGCGCAGGCGAGATGGATCAACAGGATCCACGGATACCAGTCGGCCACGTCTATCCCGGAAGCAGGCGCCGGACGCCCTGCCACACCCGCCGGCCCTGACGCCGGCGTGGCGGGGCAGCATCCACCAGTGTTGCGGCCAGCGCATCACGCGCAGGCCGCAGCCGCCGCATGCTGCCAATCACCGCGTGCCGCAGCGGCTGGGCGAGCGCGCGATCGTCGGTGTAGAGACCCACGATGAGCCCGGTCCCGAGGAACAGCGGCAGCGCGCCCGCGCGGTGGCGGCGCTCGTAGTGGGCCAGCGCGCGCGGGTCGGCGACGCTGCCGCGCCGCGCCAGCGAGTCGCCCACCGCATCCGCGAGCCGTTCGATGCTGGCGAGGCCGAGATTGAAACCGTGCGCGGTCACGGGGTGCATGCCGACAGCGGCGTCGCCCACCAGCGCGAAGCCGGGCCCCATGAAACGTTTGGACCAGGTCGCCACCAGCGGGTAAGCGTGGCGGGTGCTGGCGAGCAGCATCGTGCCGAGCCGGTACTCCAGCCGGGTCTCGATTGCATGCGCAAATGCCGCGTCGTCCAGGTCCTGCAGGCGCGCCGCCTCGTGCCCGGACACGGTGAGCACCACCGAGACCGTGTGCTCGTCCAACGGCAGCAGTGCCCGGGTCTGGCCGCGGCCGAACCATTCGTGTGCGACGCCGCCGTGTGGAATTTCGTGGTGCATCCGGCACACCAGCATGGTTTTACCGAAATCGTGCATCGCTACCGGCACGCCCAGCAGCCGGCGGACCTGCGAAAAGCGGCTGTCGGCGGCAACCAGGAGCGGCGCGGCCAGGCGCCGGCCGTCCGCCAGCCGGGTCGCAAGAACTTCACCCTGGCGTTCCACCGCTTCGACGGCGCTGCCGGTGTGCACGTGGATGGCGGGCGTGTCGCGCACTGCCTGCCATGCCGCGGCACGTATGACGCAGTTGGAGACGAGACTACCCAGCCGATCCTTGCCGAAGGTGTCGGCGTCCACCTCGAAACCCTGACGTACGCCGTCGCTGACGCGGGCGCGGCGGAGCGGGTGAATTTCGTCAGGCGGTATCCGGCTCCACACGCCGAGCTCGTCGAGTATGCGCATGGAAGGGTGCGTGAGCGCGATCTCGCGCCCGTCGAACGCGGGCTGGCCCAGCGCTGCATCGGACTGGCGCTCGAGGACGTCGACCTCGAGGCCGCGCCCGGCCAGCGCGCGCGCAAGACACAAGCCGGCGGGCCCGGCTCCGACGATCAGCACATTCCCCATCCAGGCAGGTTAGGACCGCCGCGCGCGGTCGGCATTGATCCAAATCAATCGGCGACGCGCCGTCGCCTGATCCCCGCGGGCGTGGCACATTCTGGCATTACGATGGTAATGATTCTCATTTGCAGTTATATTGCATTCCCCTCCCGAGGGTTGTTGCATGCCGCTTCGAGGTGGGGCGAGCGCCATGAAGTCCGTAATCCGAAGCTGTCTCATAGTTGCCTGCCTGGCGATGGCGGTGCCTGCCGCGGCGTCCACGGATCCCGGCGTATTGCTGCAGCTCGCGGACTACGTCGGCGTCGACTACCCGGAGGCCGTTGCCGACGGCAAGGTGATCAACCCGGCGGAATACGCAGAGATGCAGGAGTTCGCGCAGCGGGTGGCCGAGGCGATCGACGGTCTTCCGGACGGGGAGGCACGGGCAGAGCTCGCCGCGCTCGCCGCCCGCCTCGTGCAACTGGTGCAGGACAAGGACGCACCGGCCGCCGTTGCGGAGACGACGCGCAGCATCCGCAACCTGGTCATGCAGAGCTACCCGGTCGTGACGATGCCCCGCGTACGCCCGAACCTCGAGCGGGCCGCGCAGCGCTACCAGGCGGCCTGCGCCGCCTGCCACGGCAGCGAGGGCTACGGGGACGGACCCGCCGCGGCGGGGCTGGAACCGCCACCGACCGACTTCCACGACGCCGCGAGGGGGCGGCAGCGCAGCCTGTACGGGCTTTACAACACGATTACCCTGGGTGTGAGCGGAACATCCATGGCGGGCTTTTCACAGCTCTCCGACGAGGAGCGCTGGGCGCTGGCCTTCTACGTCGGCGGCCTCTACGCGGATGCCGCGACGCTCACGGCCGGCTCGGAAGCTGCACGCCAGGGCAAACGATTGTCCCTGCAGGACGTCGTCACCCGCGCCCCCGCCGAGCTTTCGAAGGACGAAGCGGCGATCGCCGTTTGGCTCCGCCAAAGTCCGGCACCGCTCTTTGCCGGCCGCGCCGACCCCATCGAAACGGCGCTGGCACGCCTGGCGCAGAGCGCCGAAGCCTATGCGGCCGGAGACCGCCAGCGTGCCGGTTCACTGGCGATTTCGGCCTATCTCGACGGCTTCGAGTTGGCGGAGGCGGGGCTCGCCAACGTGGACGCACGCCTCGTCACGCAAGTGGAAGAGGCGATGATCGGCTACCGGGCCGCCGTCAGCCGCAATGCACCGGTGGACGCCGTCCAGGCCCGGGCCGACGAGATCGCGCTGTTGCTCGGCAAGGCGCAGCGGACGCTGCACAACGCCAACCTGACGCCTTCGCTCGCGTTCTTGAGCGCGCTGGTCATTCTCCTGCGCGAAGGTCTCGAGGCCATTCTCGTGCTGGCAGCCGTCATGGCATTTTTGGTGCGCACGGGCCGGCGCGAAGCGATGCCTTACCTGCATAGCGGGTGGATCGGCGCGCTCGCGCTCGGCGGCCTGACCTGGGTGGCGGCCACCTGGGTCGTCGACATCAGCGGCGCCGTTCGTGAGGTGACGGAGGGCATCACGGCACTGGTCGCCGCGGGAATCCTGTTCTACGTCGGCTTCTGGATGCACGACAAGATGCACGCGGACCGCTGGCAGCGGTTCCTCGAGGACAAGGTGAAGGGCGCGCTCGACGCCCGCCGCCTGTGGGGCATTGCGTTTATCGCCTTTGTCGCCGTTTACCGGGAGGCCTTCGAGACCATCCTGTTTTACCAGGCGCTTTGGGCGCAGGTCGATGCGAGCGCCCATGCCTCGGTATTCATGGGTGCCGGCGCCGCGGCCCTCGCGCTCGGCGCCCTGACCTGGGCGATCCTGCGCTTCGGGCTGCGCCTGCCGCTCAAGCAGTTTTTTGCCGCCAGCGCGGCAGTGATGCTGCTGTTGGCCGTCGTGTTCGCCGGCAACGGCATTGCGGCGCTCCAGGAAGCCGGCAAGATATCGATCAGCCCGGTTCCTTTCCCGCGCATCGACCTGCTCGGCATCTATCCCACGTGGCAGACGCTCGCGGCGCAGCTCGCGCTCGTGTTGGCCGGAGCCGCGCTGCTGCTGTACGGGCGCCATCGACCGGCGCCACGTCCGCGGATGGAGTCGCCTTGATCCAGGTCAAGGCCGTCACCCGGGCGGCACCCTAGGATGACCTGGGTCAGTCCGCCACCGGAGTCGTAATGTCCATCCAACTCGATCCCGAACCGAACGTGCACGTGTTCGACGCACGCGGCATCGCCCGCCGTTTCCGCCACTCGGCCATCTTCGGCGCGCTGGGCGCGCTGCGTAACGGCGAAACGATGCGCTTCATCAACGACCACGACCCGATCCCGCTGCTGGGCCAGCTCGACCAGCGCTTCGGCGGCTATCTCACCGTGAGCTACCGCCAGCGTGACGAGCGTGGCGTGGTGATCGATTTCGGCATTACGGGGCTGCCGGACGACATCGGGTGAC